>JAABRX010000270.1 GCA_011390675.1 Trueperaceae bacterium
CGAGGCGGCCGACGTCGTCGACGACATCGTCGAGGGCCTCGCCACCTGGGCCGAGACCCACGCCGACGATCCGGCCATGCGGCCCGGCGGCACGGGGCCGCTCGGGCTCACCGCGCACGACCTCGCGAGCCCCGAACCAGAGCCCGTACCCCCCGACGACGAGGCGTACGGCGGCGCGGCCGAAGGCGCGGACGGCTTCCGCCTGCGCTACGGCCCGGAGCGGCGATGACCGAGCGGATTCGCGTCGCGCTCGAACCTGCCTACGACGTGTGGGTGGGCTCCGGACGGGACGTGCTGGACGCCGCGCTGGCGTCCGTCGACGCGGGTCGCGCCTCCGCGGTCGCCGTGATCACCGACGACAACGTGGCGGCCGCCGGCCACGCCGCGCGCGTGACCGGGGCGTGGCGCGCGCTGGGCGTGCCGGTCCACGTCCTCGAGGTCGCCTCCGGCGAAGCGTCGAAGTCGGTCGCGGCGTGGGCCGACCTCGTCGAGGGCCTCGCGACCCTCGGCCTCGATCGCGACGCCTGGGTCTGCGCCGTCGGCGGCGGCGTGGTGGGCGACCTCGCCGGCTTCGCAGCGGCGAGCTACCTGCGCGGCGTGCGGTTCGTGCAGGTCCCCACGACGCTCCTGGCGATGGTGGACGCCTCGGTGGGCGGCAAGACCGGGATCAACGCGGTGGCCGGCAAGAACCTGATCGGCGCCTTCTGGCAGCCGCAGGTGGTGGTCGCCGACGTCGCGGCGCTCGCCACCCTCCCCCCCGCCGTCCTGCGCGAAGGCGCGGTGGAGCTCTACAAGCACGCGCTCCTCGTCGACGCCCCCTGGCGCGCCGCCTTCCATGGCGCTTCGTTCGGCCTATCGCCGTCGCTCGACGCCGCCACGTGGACGGAGCTGATCGCGGACGGCGTGCGCGTGAAGGCGGACGTGGTCGCCGCCGATCCGCTCGAGCGGGGCGTGCGCGCCTACCTGAACCTCGGGCATACGCTCGCCCACGCCCTCGAGGCCGCGACCGACCACGCGATGGCGCACGGCACCGCGGTCGCCTACGGGCTGGCCTACGCCGCGCTGCTGGGCCATGCCCGGGGGCTCGCCGACTGGCGGGCCGACGCCTTCGCGCTGGCAGGTTGGGCCGCCGACGCGCCGCTGCCGGACGTGCCCTTCGCCGACCTGCGCGCCTTCATGGCGCGCGACAAGAAGCGCCGGGCCGGACGCGTGCGCTGGGTGCTGCTCGAGCGCGTGGGCCAGCCGATCGTCGTCGACGACGTGCCGGACGATGTGCTCGACGCCGCCTGGCACGCACTGCACGGCCAGTTCGCCGCCCGGATCCACGAGGAGGACTCCGCATGACCACCCCCGGTGTTCGTCCGACGCTCTGGGTCCTCCACGGACCCAACCTCGACCGGCTCGGCCGCCGCGAGCCCGAGGTCTATGGCACGGCCACGCTCGCCGACGTAAACGCGGCGTGCATGGCCGTGGCCGCCGAGCACGGCTGCGACCTGGTCGCGCGCCAGAGCGCCCACGAAGGCGAGCTGATCGACTGGATCCACGAGGCGGCCGATGCCGGCGCGATCGGTATGGCGATCAACCCGGGCGGCTACACCCACACGTCGGTCGCGCTGCGCGACGCGATCGCGTCGGTGGCGCCCCTCCCCGTGGTCGAGGTGCACCTCTCCAACGTCCATGCCCGCGAAGCCTTCCGCCACGTGACCCTCACCGGCGCCGTCTGCAGCGGCACCATCGCAGGGCTCGGCGTCGAGGGGTACCGGGCGGCGCTGCGGTTCTTGGCTTCGCGCTCGGGCTGACGCTCGGGTTCTCCGCAGCGCTCAGCCGCGCAGGAAGGCGTCGGGCTTGTCGCCCAGCGCCGGCAGGTCCTCGAGCGAGCGAAGCCCGAACTCGATGAGGAAGCGCTCGGTCGTCGCGAACAGCGACGGCCGGCCGATCACGTCCTTGCGGCCGACCACCTTGATGAGCTCGCGCTCCAGGAGCGTCTCCACCGTCGACGAGCAGCTCGCGCCCCGCGCCGCCTCGAGCTCGCCCCGCGTCACCGGCTGGTGGTACGCGACCAGAGCCAGCGTCTCGAGCGCCGCCGACGACAGGTGCGGGGACGGGGGTGGTGCGAGCAGGCCGGCGAGCTGGGGCGCGATGGCCGCCGCGACGATCAGCTGGTACCCGCCGGCAACGGCTTCGATCTCGACCCCCAACGACGCTTCCTCCAACGTCGCGCGCAGGTCCTTGACCGCGCGTTCGAGCCCTTCGGGCGTGGCCTCGAGGAGCCGCTGCAGGTCCTTGGCCGGAACCGGACGACCGGCGGCGAGCAGGGCGGCGCACAAGCGCGCACGGAGCATGGGGGTGTGCATCCCCGGGATGGTCGCACCCGCCACGGGCGCGCGTCAACCGCCGCTCACGGCGCATGGACGGTGGCTTCCCTGAGGGCGATGGCGCCCTCGAACTCCGACCGGACGGCGATGCGCCAGCGCGCCCCCTCGTCGACCACCTCGGTGAGCATGAGCGTGCAGGTGCCACGGTCGTCGACGGCCACGCTCGAAGGCCAAGCTCCGGTCGCGTCGCGGTGCGTGGCTGCCTGGGTCGCGAGCGCGTCGACGACCTCGTCGGCTGCAGCGCCGGCCACCGCCCCGCGGTCGGCACCCAGCGCCAGGCGGTAGTGGAGGAAGGCGGTGGTGAGGAGCGCGGCGAGCAGCGCCCACGTGGTGAGCGTCATCAAAAGCACGGCGACGAGAACCATGCCGCGGCGTCGGTTGGTCATGGCGCCACCGCGCAGGGCCGGTGCGGCAGCGCGACCTCGTAGGTGCGGACCTCGCCATCGGTCCAGCTGAGCTCGGCGCGCACGGCGGACCAGCGCGTGGCGCCGTCGGCCGTCCAGGCGCGCCACGCACCGTCGGCGTCGCGCCCCTCGAGGACGGTGAAGGAGGTGACGTCCTCGAGCCAGGGCTGGCGCGCCCAAGGGAGGGTGCGGTGGTACAGCGCGGGACGGCCCCCGCCGTCCACGCCGGCCAGGACCTCGACCGTCGTTGGCGCAGCATCGCCGGGGTCGACCGCCGTTCCACTCCAGATGCTGCCGTGGTCGCCGACCGTAGCGGCGCATCCGTCGTGTCCGCGCCCCGTGCGGCCGATCGCCCAGGCCAGGAGCTGCGGCACCGCGGTCGCGCGCGCCGTGGCCGTCGCGCGCTCGTCGAGGACCGTTTGGACGCGGCGCGTCGCGACGCTCGTACTCGCCGCGAGGCCGAGCACGAGCGAACCGATCGCGAGCGCGATCAGGACCTCGATCAGCGTGAACCCGGGCCGCGTCACGGTGCCTCGCACCGGAGCGCGGCGGTCGCCGGGTCGATCGCCGCGACGACCTCCTGTGCGCGCCGAGTGAGCGAGGCGGCCGCGGCGACCGTGGAGACCACCGCCGGCACCTGGATGGCCACCAGGGTCAGGGCCACGAGGACCTCGACGATCGTGAGTCCCTGGCGCGGACTCATCGCAACTCCCAGCGGACGCGGCCGAGCGAGGAGACGATCACCGCCGCTTGGCGGCCGCGGTGCTCGAGGAGGATGGTGGTATTGCCGACGCCGCCGCCGTCGCAGGTGCGGGGTAGGCCGTCGGGGGTGAAGAGGAGGCCGCGGGGGGGCCACCGCACCTCAAAGGCCGTCTCG
>JAABRX010000271.1 GCA_011390675.1 Trueperaceae bacterium
TCCGCCTTCTGGTGGCCGTAGGGATGGTCGAGGTCGGGCGCCAACGAAGCCCACCGCAGCGCGGCGATCAACGTGGTCGCGGCGACCACGTTGACGAGCGACTCGGCCGCATCGGAGAGCAACGAGACCGATCCGGTCGCCCACCAGGCCGCGGCCTTGAAGCCCAGCACCGCGATCGACACGCCCAGGCTGAGCCGGGCCGCGCGCGCCCGCTGCCGTGCGCGCGCCGACCCGTCGCGTGCGCCGTCAGCCGCGGTCGCCACCACCCGGTTCCGCATCCTCGTCGGCTTCGTCGTCGTCGACGTCCACCGCACCGAGCGCGGTCGGATCGTCGGCCAGGGCCGCGAGCGCCACGTCGAGGTCGTCGCCCTCGTAATCGGTGACCGTCTCCGCGATCAGCGCCAGCGCCGCCTCGCCCTCGGCCTCGGGCACGAGCACGACCGTGGCGCCGGCGCTGCCGACGCCCAAGTGCGTCAGGGCGTCGCCGAGCAGGTCCATGCCCCGCACGACGGCGACGTAGCCCTCGTCCTCCAAGAGCGCGGCCACCATCTCGGCCAGCGGCGCCGCCGGCGCGACGTCCACGATCATCCAGGGATCGCCGTTCAAGGTGATGGTCGTGCCCTTCATCGGGCGCTCCGGTCGAAGGTCGGGGTCATGGCGTCCTCCCATGGGACGCGACCGCGCAGGAACGCGGTCGCCAGCGTGCGGTACTCGTCGACCGCGGCGAGGAGCTCGTCGAGCGGCAGCGCCTCGCGGGTGGTGTGCGCGACCTCCGGGTCGCCGGGTCCGAGGCCGAGGATGGGCGCGCCCATCGCCGCGAGGTACGGCGCGTCGGTGGCGAACCACCAGGTGCCGACGTCGATCGCTGCGCCCCCACGCGCGGCGCCGAGCACCTCGGCGGCCCAGGCGATCGACGGATGCCCGGGGTCGAGCAGGTAGGCGCCGTTGACCCGCGGGAAGCGGCGCTCGACCGCCCCGTCCTCGCTGCGCGCGACCTCTTCGAGGATCCGCACCACCGCCTCGGGATCGAGCGCGGCCAGGCGCGCGACCACGGCTTCGGGCGCGTCGCCGGGAATCTGCCGGTAATCGAGGGTGAGCTCGGCGCGACCGGGGACCACGTTCGCACCCCCTTCGGGGAAGGTGCGCAGCTGCGTCGGGGTCGCCGTGGAGCGGCCGAGGCTCGGGTGCGCCGGGAGCGCGAGGCTTTCGAGGGCGAGCACGAAGCGCGCTGCGCGGGTGAGCGCGTTCGCGCCGAGCTCAGCCTTGGCCGCGTGCGCGATGCGCCCCGGCAGCTCGATGGACATCTCGATCCGGCCCCGGTGGCCGAGCTTCAGGCCCCGGTCGCTCGGCTCGCCGAGGACGATCAGATCCGCGCGGTTGCGTTCGCCGTACCAGCGGGCGCCGAGCCCCCCCACCTCCTCCTGCACCATGCCGGCGACGACCAGGGTCCCGGTGAAGCCGTCATCCGCGGCCTGGCGCCCCGCGACCGCCATCGCCGCCAGCGCCCCCTTCATGTCGACCGAGCCGCGGCCCCACAACCGGCCGTCCACCACCTCGGCGCCGAGCGGATCGACCGGCCACGCGGCCGCATCGCCGGTCGGCACGGTGTCGAGGTGGCCGTTGAAGAGGAGCGTCGGACCGTCGCCCCGGCGCAGGGTGCCGATCGCGTTCCCGACGCCGTCGACGACGACCTCGTCGTAGCCCAGGTCGCGAAGCGCGGCGGCGAACGCCGCGACGGCCGGGCGCTCGCGCCCCGACGGGCTCGGTGCGCGCACCAGGGTGCGGAGGAGGTCGACGGCAGCGTGGGCGTCCGAAAAGGCCATGGGGGCATCGTACCCGCGCGGCTCCGGCGCCGCCGCGTATGCTCTTCGCGTGCCCTGGACCTGCCCGTCGTGCCAGCACCCGAACCAAGGAGCGCTCGTATGCGAAGCGTGCGGGGTCGCCCGCCGCTGGCACGAGGACCCGCCCCTCGACCTCCCGCGCCCGCCCGGAGCCTTCGAGGTTCCGGCCGCTTGGTCGTCGCTCGCGTACGGCGCGCTGACCCTCGCCGGCATCGCGGTGCTCGCCGTCCCCGCGTGGCGCGCTGCGCTCGGCTTCGACCCGCGCTGGGTGATGCTCGAGGTCGCGCTCGCCGGTGCCGCCTGGTTCGCGTCGGCCCAGGAGGCCTGGTTCCAGCAGCGCTTCAACGACGCGCGCTTGAGCGTGCCGCGGCAGGTCCGCACCGGGACCCCGGTGGACGTGGCGTTGACGCTGGTCCCGTACGCGCGGGTCGATGGCGTCGACCTGACCGTCGAGCTGGTCGACCGCTTCTACGTCGACGTCGTGCGCCGCGGCCGCAAGCAGGTCGAGACGCGCCAGCGCGTAATGGAGCGCGTGGTCCTCGCCCGCGGCGAGATGCTCGCCGGGCGGCGCGCGCACGCCTTTCACCTCTCCTTCGACGCGCCGTTCCCGTCGACGGTGCACGAGCACCTGGGCGCACACGTCATGGCCAGCATCCTCGAGCCGGCCGGCTTCCTCGTCCCGGGGCTGCGCCACCACGCCCGCAACCTGCGCGAACACGGGGGCTTCTTCGTGCGCGTGACGCTGCGCCGCGGGTTCTGGCGGAGGCGCTTCGAGCAGCGGGTCGTGGTCGTCCACGTGGGCGCGACGATCGCCGCGGGCTGAGGCGCAGCGGACCGGTCAGCTTCCCTCGGCGCCTTCCGCGCCCGCCGCGGGCACCCACCAGGGCCACTGCGACGCCGGTGGATCCCAGCGCCAGCACGCCAGATCGAGGCCGTCGGGGCCGACCTCCACCCCCTCGGCGCGCAACAGCGCGACCTGCAGCTCGCCCGCCCCCACGCGGTACGTGCTGATGCCCCCCGACGCGTTCACGACGCGCTGCCAGGGAACCTCGCCGTCGGCCTCGCGCAACCCGAACAGCACCGCACCCACCTGCCGCGCCGCGCGCGGCGAGCCCGCCCACGTCGCCACCTGACCGTAGGTGACCACGCGACCTGGGGGCACCGAGCGCACCACCTCGAGGACTCGCTCCCGGAACGTCATGCCCCAAGCTACGCCCTCGCGTCGGAACGTGCATCCAGCCCGTTGTCGCGCCGCGGGCCACGTGGTACCACCGAGCCGTGCGCGCACCACGCCTCCCGCTCCCCCACCCGCGCCTCCGACGCTGGGCTCTGGCGATGACCCTCGCGTGCGCGCCCGTCGCGCTCTCGAACGGTTGGTCGCTGCCCGGACTCGACCCGGTCCGCGAACCCGAACCTGTGCTGGTCTCTGCCCTGCACGCACGGGCCGACGCGGCCCGCGAGGCGGCGGGCCTCGCCCCCACGGCCTGGGACGACGGCCTGGCACGCGCCGCGCGTGCGCACGCCGACGAGCTCGCAGGCCGCGGCGTCCTCGACCACACGGGCGCGCGCCCCGAGACGCGCACCCTCGCCGACCGCCTCGTCCGCGCCGGGGTGCCGTACACGAGCGTCGGCGAGAACCTGGCCTTCGAACGCGGCGCCCCCGATCCGGTCGCGACCATCGTGGACGGCTGGCTGGGCAGCCCACCGCACCGCGCCAACCTCTTGAACCCGGCCTTCGATCGGGTCGGCTACGGCAGCGCCCGAGACGCGACCGGCGCTCGCTACGT
>JAABRX010000272.1 GCA_011390675.1 Trueperaceae bacterium
TTGCCGTTCTCGAACACCATCGTCATGCTGGACATGAGCGGCGCGGCGATCGTGAAGGTGCTCAACCAGGCCGCCCACTACGCGTTGAACACCGGCTCGACCGGCGCCTTCCCGTACGCCGCGGGCCTGCGCTACGACGTGGACCTCGGCGGCGCCGAGGACGCGGTGATCCTCGACGTCGAGGTGCAGGACCGCGAGACGGGCGCCTGGGCACCGATCGACCCGGAGCAGGTCTACACCGTCGCCACCAACTCCTTCACGGCCCTCGGCCGCGACAACTACCTCGAGTTCGCCGCCGTGCGCGAGGCGAACCCGGCGGGGTTCGAGGACACCTACATCAACTACTTCCTGCCGCTCAAGCAGTACATCCAGCGGCTGCCGGGCGGGGTGCTGCCGCCGATCGACGTGGCGGAGTACTCGTTGAAGTCGGTCGTCGACTGAGCAGCTGACCGGTTCGTCGACCCTGGATCGGCCGCGGCTTCGCGTCGCGGCCGATCTCATGGCTGGCAGGGAGGACGGGCGTGGGCGATCGGCGGCCCCCTGCGCGGCGACGCGGCACCCGGGCTATGCTCGCGCCATTCCCACCGCCGTCCGGCGTAGGAGGACCACCATGCCCACCGTGTTGTGCCTGGGCGGCACCGGCCAGTTCGGCCTGCCCATCGCCCGCCATCTGGCCGCCGACCCCGTCGTCGATCGCGTGATCGTCGCCGGCCGCGACCTCGCGAAGGCGCAGGCCGCCGCCGCGACGCTCGGGCCCAAGGGGGACGCGCGGCAGGTCGACGCCGACGACGACGCATCGCTCGCGGCCGCGATGGCGGGGGTCTCGGTCGTGGTGAGCACCCTCTGGTCGGCGGAGGGGCGAGCGGCGCGGGTGGCGCGCGGGGCCGTCGCCGCGGGCGCCCACTACGTCGAGCTCAACGACGACGCGCCGGACGCCGAGCTCGATGCGGCCGCCCGCCGGGCCGGCGTCGCGCTCCTGAGGCGCGTGGGGGCGAGCCCGGGCGTCACCGACCTGAGCGAGCGGCACGCGCTCGAGGCGCTCGACGAGCCGCGGGTGCTCCTGACGATGCGCCACTGGACGCGGTTGCTCGACTTCTGGACCGACCTGTTCGATGCGTACGTCGAGCTGCCGGGCGGGCGTCGACGTGGACCCCTCGGCCGAAGCCTGGCCGCGACGCTCACCGCCGCCGAGCGCGATCCGGCCACCGCCGCGGCCGTGCTCCGCGACGCCTGCGTGGCGCCCTTCTTCCTGACGCTGATCGGTGCTCCTGAGCGCTGGTCCGCGACCGTGCCGGACCTGCGCGACGGCGAGGTGGTCGACTTGGACGCCCTGGTCGAAGGGTTCGATGTGTCGCCCTTCGTGGGCGCGCCCCGCCGCGAGCGGCCGCTCGTCGCGACCGAGCGGCCGGCGCAGGCGGATGGGGTTCTACGCGTCGCCACCACCGTGACGGGCATGAGCGCGGCGTTCGACGACGCGGTCCGCGCCGGGGCGGGGCGCGTGGCGGACGGCGGCGCGCTCGAACCGGAGGTCGCCGCGCTCGAGGATGCGATCGAGCGCGACCCCATGGCGCTGCTGAGGCCGGCGGCGGAGGTGGCGTCGCTGCCCGCCGCGGCGTACGTGGTCCTCGGCCGCCACGCGGGGGCGCCGGCGCGCGCGTCGGTGGTGCTACCCGACGAGCTCTTCGTGCCCGATCGCTTCCTGGACACCACCGCGGCGGCGGTCGCGGTGACCGTCCGCTACCTCCTCGACGGCACCGTCGACGCGCGCGGCGCCGCCACCATGGAGGTCGCCGTGCGCGACGCCGAGCGCTTCGGGCGTGACTACCTGGCGCTGATGGGGCCGGAGCTCGCGGGCCTCGACCTGTACTCGAGGCGGGTGGTGGCGGCCTGACGGCCGGCGACCGTTGCCGAGACGGCAAAGGAGCGCCGACATGACCGATGCCCGTCCACCCCTGCGGCGCGGCACCGCCCGCGCGGAGCAGATCCCGATCACCTGGGTCGCGCCGGCGGATTCCGTTCCCGCCGCGAAGCTCGTCATCTGGCTCGCCCCGGGCCTGATGGCGATGCAAGCCGTCGAACCCGTGCTGGAGCGCCTGGCGCACGCGGGTTACCTGGCGGTGAGCTTCGACTCCTGGGGGTGTGGTTCCCGCTGCCGCGAGTCGCCCGAGACGCTGATGCGACGTGCGGCGGCGAACTACCCGCTCGTCGCATGGCCGGTCTTGGGGCACGGTGCGCTCGAGGTCATACGCGCACCGGCCCGCGATGGCGTTCGAGCGCGGCGCGATCGACGATCGCGTCGCCCCCGACGGCGCGCGGCGGTTCGTGGCGGCACCCCGTCGACCGCCGTCACGCCTCGGGCGTACGACGCAGCCGCTCGAGCGCCTCGAGGATCACGTCGAGACCGAAGGCGAACTCGGTCGCCGGGTCGTAGCCGGCAGCGAGGAGGGCGCTCGCGACTTCGCTCAGGTGAGGGTAGGGGTCGGACTGCAGGAGCGGCAGGAAGACGTCGTCGGACATCGCGGCGAGCTCCTCCGCGTTGTTGAAGGGCAGACTGGCCTCCTGGAGGACGAAGCCGTAGACGTAGCTGTCGAGCAGCCAGGTCGCGTGGGCGGTCATCACGATGGAGAAGCCGGCCGCGCGAAGGCACGCCGTGACCGCGTTCCGGTGGTGCAGGTTCGCGGGGCCAGGGTTCGTTCGCGACTCCATGAGGGCGATCGCCCACGAGTGGCGCAGGAGGACCTCGCGCATCGACCGTGAGCGCCGGCGCATGGCCGCCCGCCAGTCGCCAGCGGTCGTGGGCGCCTCGATCTGGGCGAAGACGAGATCGACCATGCCGTCCAGGAGCTCGTCCTTGTTCGCCACGTAGTGGTACAGCGACATGGCGCCGGCGCGCAGCTCGCGACCGAGCCTGCGCATGCTGACGGCGTCGATGCCTTCGGTGGCCGCGAGCCGGACCGCTTCTCGCAACACCCGGTCCTTGCTCAGTCCCGCGCCGGGCTCGACCCGCTCGACGTCCTCCGCCACATCGTCCTCCACGATCCCCCTTGACACATCGTACGGCGTACGCGCATAGTACGGCGTACGTCGTACGGTGTACGAGCGTGCGGGACGGTGACGAGTCGACCCCAAGAACCCCGATTCCGAAGGAGAACGAGATGCATACCCAAGGGGCCCACGGGCCCAAGCTGAATGATGGTCCGATCCCGGTGCAGGCCAAGCTCGCGGCGGCGTGGGCAAGCTTCATGTTCCTGTACGTCTACGTCGACATCCTTGGGCTCTACATGCCCGGGGTGGTGGAGGACATCCTCGCCGGCGTCGTGTGGGAGTTCCAGATCACCGAGGCGTGGGCCGTGGGCGCCCTCACGCTGATGGCCATCCCGATCCTCATGGTGGTCTTGTCGGTGATCCTTCCCGCTCGCGTGAACCGAGCGACCCACCTCGTCGTGGCTTCGCTCTACGCCGCGGTCTCCGTCGCGAACGCCATCGGCGAGCCTTGGACGGCCTACTACGCGTTGGCCGTAGGTCTCGAGGTGGCCGTTCTCGCCGTCATCCTCCGACTCGCCTGGACGTGGCCGAGGTCGACGGCTGCAACGCGATCCGACGTGGTCG
>JAABRX010000273.1 GCA_011390675.1 Trueperaceae bacterium
GAGCAGTTCGCGCGAGACGTCGACGAGCTCGATGCGCGCGAGGACCTCGCGCGCGGTGGCGACGGCCTCGTCGCTGAGCTGGTGGGCGGCGCGCAGCAGTTCTGCGTGGGCGAGCGCGCTGGCGAAGCGGATGGCGTTCGCGTTGGCGTCGAGGTACGCGCGCAGGCGTTCGGTCTCCGCCTCCCGGGTGACGAGCTTCGCGAGGGCGGAGGTGTCGAGGTAGAGCATCAGCGCTCGTCGGCGCGTTGCGCGTCGAGCTCGCGCGACAGCGAGGCGGCGCCGGTCACGGGCGGCACCTCGGTCAGCGCTGCGTCGCTCGCCCTACGGACGCGGCCGGCCGTCACCATGGCGTCCCACGGGTGGTGCACCGCGGGGACGAGCCGCGCCACCACCACGCCGCGGACGCTCACCTCGATCGTCTCGCCGGCGCGCACGCGCTCTAAGTACTGGCTGGCGTTCTGGCGGAGTTCGCGCACGCCGATGGTGGACATGTAGCACATGATGGCACGTGGGGTGCGCCAGGTAGACGCGGGCCTTGGCGAGAGAACGGATCGCGTAGCACTCCGCCATCGCGCTTGAGCCGAGGCTGGCCAACTGCAGGAAGAAGAACCAGCGCCTCGCCGAACTGCCCCCGCGGCTCGAGGCGCTCGGTGTCGTGTCGCTGCGGCTCTTCGACCCGGAGACGCCGGCGGCGGTCAAGCCGTGGATGCGCGAGCGAGTGGAGCTCGAGGCCGTGGGTGCGGCTTGAGGAGGGCGTGCTCGGTCGCATGCAGGCTATTGCGGCGGCGGTAGGCGTCGCGGCCGGTGGTGACGACGACGACATCGAGCAAATCGGAGCCGAGGCGCTCGTGGAGCCAGTGGCGGTGGCGCACGTCGTCACGTGGGCTTCGCGCAGGCTTCGAGGAACTCCGCTGGCGTCAGTCCGACATCACGGGCGATGAGCCTCAGCAGGATGGGTGATAGATCGCGCCCTGCATGGACGGGAAGTGTCGTCCGACGACCGTCCGGGTGCCGGTACTGCCGATGGGATCCGCGCTGCCGAACGAGCGCGAATCCGAGGCACTCGAGCAGGCGCGCAGCTTCGCGTGGCTTCAGCATGGGCAAGGCGCCCACGGTTATGCGACCTGAACCTGCACGACCCCCACGAGCTCAGACGACAGCGTGGGTTCACCCTCTTCGAGAAGCATCGCGATGACTTCGCGTAGGTTGTCCTGAAGTTCGCCCATGGTTTCGGCCTGGGTATGCGCCCCGGCGAATCCGGGCACGTGGGCCACGAGGAGCCCCGTCTCCGGACAACGTTCGACAACAGCCGGGAAGGAACGCATGACCGTAGTGTACGGTCCTGCTCTCCTGGATTGGGTTGCGTATTGACACGGGCCTAGTGATCCTGCGCAACGGGTCCGCCCTGGTCGTCGACGTCGAGGACGGGCACGCGCCCCAACTCCCGGAGGTTTGCCGTCACGAGTGTCGACACGTGGTCGAGGGCCGAACGGGCTCGTTTGGTACGCGATGCCAACCTGGAGCGCGTAGTTCGGTCGGCGCGCGGTGCCCGCATCGAGCATGCGCCTAACGCGCGCGTCGAACCATCTTCAGAAGAGCACCGCGTCGAGGATCGCGAGCACCTGGTCCACCACGGCGTCGGGCGCACGGCCGATGCGTCTGACCCCGCGGGCGCGGGCGTCGACGGTGCGGACCTGGTCGACGAGGACGAGGCCGTCGACGCCGTGGCTTTCGGGGATCGCGACATGGAAGGGGTGCTGGCGGTCGGTGCGTGTGATGGGGCACACCACGCATTGGCCGGTGGCCTGCTGGAAGAGGTCGTTCGAGACGACGAGCGCCGGCCGCCGGCCGTCTTGCTCGCGGCCGTGGTCGCGGCCATCGCCGGGGCGGATGGTCAGCGCCACCAAGTCGCCCTTGGCGGGGACGTAGCGGGCCACTCAGACCTCGTCGCCCTCGGGGGCGCCCCAGTCGACCTCGCGCGCCGGCGTGCCGGCGGGGATCGCGGCGACCAGATCGGCCAGCGCCAACCCCCCGCGCACGAAGCGCAGGGGCGTCACGACGAGCTTGCCGTCGACGGCGCGCACCTCGACCTCGTCGCCGACCTGGATGTGGGCCTCGGCGAGCACCTCCTTGGGGATGCGCAGGCCCTGGCTGTTCCCCCAGCGTTGGATCTTGGTCGGCATGCGCGCACCTCCGTGGGCTAGCCGGAGTGTAGCCGATGGGGGTGGGGGCGTGAGCATGCACCACCATGGCCGACGGCGAGACCGGCAGGGCGGCCTAGGTGGGTTGGTGCCGGGTGCCCATGGGCTCGAGTCACGCCCACGGATCGACGGCGTCGACGCCGAGCGGCTCGAAATCGCACACGTTCGCGCTTACGTCAGGTCGATGGGGCGGCCGGCGGCGCGGTCGCGTTCGAGCGGGAGCTCGGCGGCCTCAAAGCGCGGGGCGGCGAGCAGGGCCTGGAGCAGGCTTCGGCCGGACGTGGTGAGCCGCTCGTAGGTCGCCACGTCGAGCACGACCACGCTCGCCACGCCGTGCTTGGTCACGACCTGGGCCTCGCCGCCTTCGGCCTGCCGCACGAGCTCGGAGAAGTGGGCCTTAGCTTCGTGGAGTTGCCATGTGCGCACGAGCCACCTCCGCTCTGACCAGAAGAAGGTACCGCGAAGGCCGCGAAAGCGGGGAAGGGAGCCAAGCCTACGGGCCCGCGCCTTCGCCCGGACCCCACTCCTCGACGTCCAGGCCAGGCACCTGCTCGAAGTCGCGCAGGTTCGCCGTGACGAGGGTCAAGCCGTGCGCGATGGCGGCGGCCGCGAGCCACAGGTCGTTCGGTCCGACCCGCGTGCCGGCTGCCGCGAGGTCGGCCCAGACGCGCGCGTGCGCGCGCGCGGTGGCGAGGTCGATGTCGAGGACGGGGAAGCGCTGCAGCAGCCCCTCGACGAAGGCCGAGCGGCGGGCGCGCTGGGCGCTGGTCGCCGCGCGGTGGACGCCGTGGAGCAGCTCGCTGGCGGTGACCACGGACAGGAGCGCGTCGTCGTCGGGTCGACGGGCGACGTGCGCCGCCAGATCCACGCGTCCGCGTGCGGCGTCGATCAGCACGCTGGCGTCGATCAGGACGCCCACGGGTCGGCCGGCTCCTGGTTGGCGAGCTCGGCCCGCGCGGCCTCGAGGTCCGCGGCGAAGGCACCAGCGTCGTCGAGGCGGGGGAGCGCGGCGAGGAGCGCCGGCAGGTCGGCGAGTCGGGTGCCCATGGGCACCGGACGCAGCTCCGCGACGGGCCGCTGGCCGCGGACGATCACGAACGACTCGCGCCGGTAGGCGACGCGGTTGAGGACGTCGGCGAAGCCGCGCGCGACCTCGGTGGCGGTGAGATTCTCAGCCATCGTTGGCACCTCCGTTCCGAGAATCAGATTATCCGATTCCGTGAACTCGATGTCGGTTGGAGGTGCCGGAGCGGCCGTCAGGCCGTGGTTGCGGGAGCAGATCGAACGCGACGCCGTTCGTGCGTCGTGAGGACGAAGGGTTTCGTGGATGCTTCAGGAGGCGGTCGAAGTGTCGTCAATCCGGAGACGGGGAAGGAGACGGGGAAGGAGGCGGGGGTT
>JAABRX010000274.1 GCA_011390675.1 Trueperaceae bacterium
GCGCCGTCGAGTTCACCGAGGGTGACCCCCCCGCGCCGCGCCTCCATCACCCGCACGAGGTGGCCGTCGCGCTCCCCACCCGCGTTGGCGAAGCCCAGCAGCACACGCTCACGCCCGACGGCGTCGATCATCGCCCTGGGCCCCTCGGCGGTGTTGACCATGAACAGGAAGGCGGCCACGCCGGCGCCGGTGGCCAGCACGGGGAGCGCCTCGGCGAGCTGGGTCTTGCGCACCAGCACGACGCACACGTCGAAGCGATCCTCGACCGGCATGCGGTCGACCACGTGGACGGGGGTGATCGTGCGCACCTCGGTGTCGAAGTACTCCAGGACGATGCCGTGGCGCTCGAGGTCGCGATAGCGTCGGCCTCGCGCCAGCACGGTGACGTCGTGCCCGGCCCCGGCCAGCCGCGCGGCGTAGAAGCTGCCGAGGACGCCGGCGCCGAACACCAGCACGCGCAGGCGGTCCGCAGGGACGTGGCTCATGGCGGCACCCACCTCGCCCAAGCGTCGCCGCGGGCAAGCCGCCACACCAGGGTCGGGCGCCCCTCGCCTGGCGTGCACCGCCACCGCCGCCGTCCGCCCGCAGCATGGGCGTGCTCCCGCCCGTATGCTGTCGCATGGCACACGCGCCGACGGTGGCGCCGGCCGGCGAGCGAGGCCGCCGGACGTGAGGTCGTTCGTCGGCCTCGCCGAGCGCGACTGGGTCGAGCGCGTGGCCGCTCTCGGGCCGGCCGACGCCAACCTCTGGCGGCCCCACCGGCGGCTCTTCCGCGCGCTCGAGCCCGGCGAGCCCTACCTGCTCAAGCTGCACGCCCCCTGGAACGCGATCGTCGGCGCCGGCCGCGTCGTCGCGGCCGAGCGGCTGCCGCTGTCGCTCGCCTGGCTGGCGTTCGGGGCCGCCAACGGGGTCGACGACCCGGCCGAGTTCCGCCGACGCGTCGCACGCGCGCACCCCGAGCGGGCGAGCGTCGATCCGTCGCTCAGCTGCGTGGTCCTCGACCGGCCCACCATCCTCGACGAGGACGATTGGGTCGCCGCGCCCGACGACTGGCGGCCGAGCGTGGCCCACGGCAAGCTCTACCGGGGCGACGCGGCGCGCGCGCTGTGGGACCAGGTGCGTGAGCGGCTCGGCGCGCGCTGGTCGCCGACGCCGCCGGACGGCGAACTCGGGCCGGGCCGCTTCCGCCTCGCCGTCGCCGACGCCTACGGGCACCGCTGCGCCGTCACCGGCGAGGGATCGCTCGCCGCCCTCGACGTGGTGCAGCTCCGCCCGCCTTCGCGCGGCGGGCCGAACCGGGTCGAGAACGGACTGCTGCTGCGGGCCGACCTCGCGCGGCTGTTCGAGCACGGGCTGCTGTCCGTCGAGCCGGACGGCTTCGTCGTCCGGCTGCACGCGAGCGTGCGCGGGCCGGACCGGGGGCCGACGCCGTACGCACCGCTCCACGGCCGGCCGCTGCGGGTGGTGCCGGAACGCTTCGACCTGCTGCCGAGCCGGGAACTGCTGGCCGAACACGTCGCCGCCTCACGGGCTTGGCTGCCGGCGTCGCGTCCGTCGGTCGATGGCTGAGCCGTCGGCCGACGTCCAGGCACTGCGCGGCGCCGGCGGGCCGAGGGCGCTCGCCGGCGGACCCCCCCGCGGTCAGCGCGACGGCGCCGCCACGCTCCCGCGCACGATCAGCTCCGCCGGGAAACGCAGGCGCTCGACCGGCGCGTCGCTTCCCTGACGCATCTGCTCGAACAGCAGCCGCACCGCCGCCCGCCCCATCGCCTCGACCGGCTGCGCCAGGCTGTCGATGCCGGGCGTGACCAGCTCCATCCAGGCGTAGTCGTCGAAGGACAACAGGCTGACGTCCTCGGGCACCCTCAGGCCGAGCTGCCGCAGCGCCCGGTACGCGCCGCCGGCCATCGAGCCGGTGATGGAGAACAGCGCCGTCGGTGGATCGTCGACCCGCATGAGGTCGAGCGTCAGCGAGTAGGCGTCCCAGGCGGTCGGCGACACGGCGCGCACGTACGCGTCCGGCAGCGGTATCCCCTGTTCTGCCAGCGCCCGCGGGAACGTTTGGACCCGCTCGTCGGGGTTGAGCGTGCGGTGGAAGCTGCCCAGCGCGGCGATCCGCCGGTGCCCGTGAGCGACGAGATGGGCGACGCCGGCATGCACCGCGCCGGCGTTGTCGAGCAACACGTGCGACAGCGGGCTACCGGGCACGAAGTAGTCGACCTCGACGATCGCCACGCCGCGGGCGCGCATGCGCTCGAGGTAGGGGAGGTTGCCGCTGTCGTACGCGCTGCGCAGGATCAGCCCCGACACGCGGTTGCCGCCCAAGGTGTGGAGATGCGCCGCCTCGAGGTCCGAGCGGTACTCGTTGTCGGCGATGACCACGCTGTAGCCCCTGGTGCGCACGTCATGCACGATGGCGCGCGTGAGCTCCGCGAAGAACGGCTCGACGATGCTGCCGATGATCAGCCCCACCGTGGTGGTGTGGCCGCTGCGCAACGCGGAGGCGACCTGGTCCGGCTCGTAGTGCAGCGCGTCGATGGCGTCGCGCACGCGGGCGAGCGTGTCCGGCGCGAGCTTGTCGGGATCGCGGATGGCGCGCTTCGCGGTGGTCGCGGAGACGCCGGCCCTGCGGGCGACATCGTGAATGTTGGCCACGAGCCCATGCTAGCGCACCGCCCCACTTGACAAGGGTCCCGCCTCCGGTCTACCTTATGGCCACGAGTCCATCCGTAGGAACGGCTTGATTCCTCGAACGACCGTGCTCCAGCCGACTACGACGTGAGGAGGTGGCCGATCCCCGCCCCAGGGGTCAGCAGAACGCGCGAAGCCGCGGAATGGCCACGTGGCCATCACGGCCGGTGCGCGGATCCGCCGATCCCTCCCCCACGCTCCGTCGACGCCGCCTCCGGGCGCCGTCCGCCGAACGGGAAGGAACACGAATGCCCAGACTCCGCACGCTGATCGTCGTGCTCACCGCGTTGGTCGCCCTCGGCCTCGCCACGGCCCAGACCACGGTGACCATCGCCACCGTCAACAACCCCGACATGGTCGTCATGCAGGAGCTCTCCGCCATCTTCGAGGCCGAGAACCCCGACATCCAGCTGAACTGGCTCGTCCTCGACGAGGGCACGCTGCGCTCCCGCGCCACCACCGACGCCGCCACCGGCGCCGCCTCGTTCGACATCGTGACCATCGGCGCGTACGACACCCCGCTGTGGGGCGCCAACGGCTGGTTGCAGTCGGTCGCCGACCTGGCCGAGCAGTACCCGGCCGCCGCCGAGGGCTACGACTTCGACGACCTGCTGCCCGCCATCCGCGACGGCCTGTCGTACGAGGGCGAGCTGTTCGCGGTGCCGTTCTACGGCGAGTCCAGCTTCACCATGTACAACAAGCGCATCCTGGACGAGGCCGGGCTGACGATGCCCGACCAGCCCACCTGGGAGCAGATCGCCGAGATCGCCTGCGCCGTCCACGACCCCGCGAACGGCATCACCGGCATCGCGCTGCGCGGCAAGCCCGGCTGGGGCGACAACATGGCGCCCATCACCACCGTGATCAACACCTTCGGCGGCCAGTGGTTCGACGCCGAGGGCGT
>JAABRX010000275.1 GCA_011390675.1 Trueperaceae bacterium
CTGGCGCTCACCGCGACGCTGCAGCGCGATTACCCGGCGCTCCAGGCGGCGGTCCTGCTCTCCGCGGTCGCCTTCACGGTCGTCAACCTGATCACCGACCTCTCCTACGCCCTGCTCGACCCGCGGGTGACCTACGCGTGAGCGCGACCACCGCTCCCCGGCGCACGCGCAGCGACCGCACCCGCCCAGGCCTCGACCTGCTCCGCAAGGCGCTGCGCCACGGGTTGGTCGTGGGCGGCGGGGCGATCGTGCTGCTGCTCGGGGTCGTCGCCGTGTTCGGAGCGACGCTGGCGCCGTACGACCCGGTCGCGATGGACTTCACCGCGCGCTTCGCCCCCCCGTCCTGGGCGCACCCGTTCGGGACCGACGACTTCGGGCGCGACCTGTTCTCGCGCGTGTTGCACGGCGCGGCGGTCAGCTTCCAGGTGGCCTTCATCGCCGTGGGCATCTCCGGCGTGGCGGGCGTGTCGCTCGGCCTGTTCGCCGGCTACCTGGGCGGTTGGATCGACGAGGCGATCATGCGCGCGATGGACGTGCTCTTCGCCTTCCCGGCGGTGCTGCTCGCGATCACCGTCATGGCGGTGCTGGGGCGGGGCGTCGAGAACGCGATGATCGCGATCGCGATCGTCTACATGCCGATCTTCGCGCGCGTGACGCGCGGTGCGGTGATCTCGGTGCGCGACCGCGAGTACGTCACGGCGGCCCGCGCGCTCGGCACCGGCCACGCGCGCATCATGCTCGCGCACGTGCTCCCAAACGCCGCCGGTCCCATCCTGGTCCAGACGTCGCTCAGCCTCGCGTTCGCGATCCTCGCCGAGGCGGCGCTGTCGTTCTTCGGCCTGGGCACCCAACCGCCGGACCCGAGCTGGGGCCGGATGCTCGCCGAGGGCCGCGCCTTCCTCGGGCAGGCGCCCTGGATGGGCATCTTCCCGGGCCTCGCGATCATGGCCGCCGTGCTCGGCTTCAACCTGCTCGGCGACGGCTTGCGCGACGTGCTCGATCCCCGCTGGCGGCGCCGTTGACGGGCACGGCGGCGCCGTTCGACGCCCGCACCGCCATCGGCGCCGTCGCCGCGCTGGCCGCCGCGGGCATCGTGCTCGAGGTGGCGCTCCTGCGCGTGCTGTCGGCGCTGTTGGCGGCCTCGTGGGTGGCGCCCGTCCTGGGCGCGGCGCTGCTCGGCGGCGGGCTGGGGGCGGCGGCGGTCGCTGCCCGACCGGACCTCGGCGGCAGGGCTCGCGCCGCGACCGCTGCGGCGGCCGCGGCGGTGCTCGCCGCGCTGCTCCCGATCGCCTGGTCGGCCGCCGTCGCCGCCGGCGCGCCCGCCTGGGGGCTGATCCCGACGGTCGCGACGTACGCGTTCGCAGGGGCGGCGCTCGCCGGCACCTTCGCGCGCCACCGCGCGCGCGCCGCAGCGCTCTACCGCGCCGACCTCGGGGCGGCCGCGGCGGCGGCCGCGGCGCTACCGGTGCTCCTCGCGCTCCTGGGCACGGGCGTCGCCGCGCACGCCGCCGGCATCGGCTTCGCCTTCGCCGCCGCGCTCCTGGCGACGCCGGCCTGGCGCGCCCCTGCGGTCGCTGCGGGCTTGCCCGCGCTGCTGCTCGCGCTCGCGACGGCCGTGGGGCTCGCCGAGATCGACCCCGACCGGACCCTCGCCCCCAAGCCGCTGCGCGCGCTCGCCGAAGCCGGCGCGGTCGTCGAACGGAGCGTCTGGGACGGTACCGCCCGCACCGACCTGATGCGGGCCCCCGACGGCGCCCGGTACGTGTTCCTGGACGGCGGCGCCGGCTCGCTCGTGCCGGGCCCCGACCCGGCGCGCTGGCGCGGCGACGTCGGCGCGCTCGCCTTCGCGGTCGGTCGGACCCCCGGCGACGAGCCCCGTCGCGCGCTCCTCATCGGCACCGGCGGCGGGCTCGACGTGGCGCAGGCGCGCGCGGTCGGGATCGCTGACGCGACCGCGATCGAGGTCGACGCCGCGGCGGTGGCGCTCGTGCGCGCCCTGGGCGCCGAGGCCGGGGACGTGTACGGCGCACCCACCCGGGTGATCGTCGGCGACGGGCGCCGGGAGCTCGCCCGCCTCGCCGCCCGCGGCGAGGGGCCCTGGGACGTGATCACGCTGGCGCAGGTCGTGCTGCAGGCCGCCGAAGCCCAGGGGGCGGCGCGCACCGAGCAGCGCCTCTACACCCGCGAAGCGTTCCAGGAGGCGGTGCGATCGCTGACGCCGCAGGGCCACCTGGCGCTCAAGCTCTACGACGAGGTGACCCTCACGCGCGCGCTGGTCACCGCGCTGGCGGCCCTGGTCGACGCCGGTCTCGCGCCCGATGCGGGGGCGGCGGTCGAGCACGTCTTCGTCGCCCTCGACGCGCGGGCGCAGCCGCCGGTCCCGATGCTCCTCGTCCGGCGCGCGCCCTTCGACGTCGAGGCGGCGCTCGACGCCGCGCGCACGGCCGAGGACGGCGGCTGGTCGCTGGTCGTGGTCCCGGGCCTGCTGACGCCGCCGGCGTTGGCCGATCTCGCGGCCGGCGCGCTCGACCTCGACGGCTTCGCCGCCGCTGCGGGCGGCGACCTCGACGTGCGCCCCACCAGCGACGCCCGGCCGTACTTCTTCGCGTTCGGGCCCGGCCCGCGCCCCGGCACGACCGCGGCGTGGGCGTTGGGGGTCGCCGCGCTGGCGGCGATCGCGGCGTTGGCGTGGGCGCTCCGAACCCGTCGCCCGGAGGGGCCCGCGTCCGGCGCCGCACGCCGGGTGCTCGTCGGCGGCGCGCTGGGAACGGGCTTCCTGCTAGCCGAGCTCTCGGCCCTCGAGCTCGTGCGCGTCGCGGTCGGGCACCCGACCTGGTCGCTCGCCGTCGCGCTGGCCGCGGTGCTGATCGGCGGCGCAGCCGGGGCGCACCTGGTGGCGCGTCGGCGGACGGCAGCGTCCCCGGCGTCGCGCTTGCCGGGCGCCGCCGCGCTCGCCGGCCTCGGCGCCGCGGCGCTGGCAGGTTTCGGTCCGGAGTGGATCGCGCTCGGGGCCGCCTGGCCGACCGTCGCCGCGGGCGGTGCAGCCGCGCTCGCGGTCGTGGTCGCGGCCATCGCGTGGGGCCTCCCCTTCCCGCTCTTGCTCCATGCCGCGCACGGCCGCCGCGAGGTGGCGGCGGTGTGGGCCGCGAGCGGCCTCGGCGCCGTGGTCGCCGCCGCGGCCGCCGTCCTGCTGGCGCCTGCGTGGGGCGTGCCCGCGATCGGCTGGACGGCGCTCGCGGTCTACGGGTTCGGGTTCGTGGTCGCGAGCGGAGCGGCGTCCGCACCGGCGTCGGACCGGGGGGTCGACCGCGCGTCCGCCCAGGCCAGCACGTCCTCCTCGGCCAGCGGCGGCGCGTAGCGGAACCCCTGCCCGTACCCGCACCCCAGCTTCGCGAGGAAGTCGGCCTGTACGGCGTCCTCGATCCCTTCGGCGACGACGTCGATCCGGAGGCTGCGCGCGAGGTGCACGACCGCGGCCACGATCTCGCGCGCACCCGCCGCGCCGCCGCGTCGATCGGTCGCCCCGGGGGGCCCCGACAGCGCGACCACGAACGAGCGGTCGAGCTTGAGCGCGTCGATCGGGAGCTGC
>JAABRX010000276.1 GCA_011390675.1 Trueperaceae bacterium
CTCGCCGAGCAGCATCGGCAGCAGGAAGAAGCTGGGGCCGAAGAGCATCATCGGGCCGAAGCCGAACATCGCCAGGCCCGAACCGCCGAACATCGCGTCCGCCAGATCGTCCTGGTCGACGCCCGACTGCACCAGCGTCATGGTCGTCGTCACGTCGTACGCACCGCCGGCCTCGACGATGTCGATGTCGACGACGGAGACGCCCTCTTCGCTGACGATCTCCAGCGTGTAGCCCTGGTCGCCGGCCGGGAACTCGAACGGCGTCCACTGGAAGGCGTGCGCGCCGCCGAGGGAGACGACCAGGCACGCGACGACGAACCGGCGGAAGTTGGGGTGGGACACGGCATGCCTCCTTCGGTCACGGAGCGATCTCCGTGGCAGCGGCAGCCGCCTCAGCGTAGCAGGGACGGTGCGACGTCTCTGCCGGCGGGCGGCGCCAAGTCTCACGCGAACCCTCCTCAATGCAGGTCGACGTCCCGTCGCCGGAAGCCGACGAAACCGATCACCGCCATGACGACGATCGCGGCGGACATCACCAGCAGCGGCGTCGCCTCGAAGTTCTGGGCCGGCATCTGCGGCGTGTGCGCGAAGGGCGTCCACTGGCGGGTGAAGTCCGGCAGGCCCATCAGCGGGCCGAGCATCGCGATGGTGATGATCCAGGCCAGGCCGCCCCACACGACGCCCAACCAACGGTAGGCCGCTCCGAACAGCGCGAGCGCCAGTGCCGGGAGCAGCCACACCGCGGGCGCGTAGGCCAGCATGGCGCCGAGCACCCGGAGGAAGCCAGCGCCGTCGCCGGTCGCGGCCGCGAACGAGGCCCCGGCGCCCGCGCCCGCCGCACCGAGCACGATGGTGCTGGCAATGAGCGTGGCCAGCGCGAAGCCGCCGACCCAGCGGCCGCGGCTCACCGCGCCGGCCAGCAGCGGCTCGGCGCGCCCCCGACCCTCCTCTGCGCGGATCAGGACCGCAGACTGCAGCGCATGACCGATCGCGGTCATCGCGATGAACCCCAGGTACGCCGAGAGGAACTG
The DNA here is from genome assembly GCA_011390675.1 of Trueperaceae bacterium. Classification (GTDB taxonomy): domain Bacteria; phylum Deinococcota; class Deinococci; order Deinococcales; family Trueperaceae; genus JAABTL01. The sequence continues at coordinate 1,032 of JAABRX010000276.1, forward strand.
CTCGACGAGCGAGCCGCCGGCGGTCGCGGCGAAGTACTCGGCATAGATGTCGAGCGCCTCCATCGTCTGCTGGGCCTCGGTGGCCAGGCCGCCGATCGCCGCGCCGAAGGCCCCCATCCCGAGCGCCCACCAGATCATGGGGCCGCGCTGAAGGCGCAGCGCGAGGCCCAGCGGCCGCGTGAGGAACGCGGTCGCACGCGCCCGTCCGGGTCGCGTCGGCAGCAACCCGGCGCCGACGTCGCGGCGCACCGTGAGCGCGAAGGCCAGCCCCACGAGCACCAGCGCGAAGGCGAGCGGCAGCGCGAGCACCCACCAACGCTCGTCGGCGAAGGGCCGCACCGACTGCACCCAGCCCGCCGGCGAGAACCAGATCGCGGCGTTGCCGCGCACGTCGCCGATCACCCGGACGAAGAACAGGACGGCGAAGGTACCCATCGCCAGCGCACTGGCGGCGCGGGCGTGCTCGGTGAGCTGCGCAGCGAGGGCGCCGATGGCCGCAAAGGCGATACCCCCGGCCGCCATGGACAGGCCGAGCGCGAAGGACCCTGCCGCCGCGTAACCGAGGGCGACGAGGCCCAGCGCCATCGTCACGCCGAGCATGACCATCGCCGCCGACACGACGAGCATGGCGGCCGTCACCGGCGCGAAGCGGCCGACGACCCCGGCACGCATGAGCTCGAGGCGCCCCTCCTCCTCGTCGCCGCGGGTGTAGCGCAGCATGAGCAGGATGCCCATGAGCGCCATCGCGATGATCGTGCTCCCGCTCATCTCGTTGACGGCCATCGGGCCGAGGTTCTCCGGCGTCGCCTCGTCGAGACCGTAGCCGGGGCCCGTGACCGCGATGCCGACGGGGTTGGACATCAGCAGATCGTTGCGCAGATCGATGGCCCGCTGCTCCTGGTAGAGCCCGGGGAAGGTGGCGATCGACGGCACCACGACCAGCCAGATGCCGACGATCCAGACGGCGAGCCGGATGCGGTCGCGGCGCAGGTGCAGCCGCGCCATGAGCCCGGTGCCGACGAAGGCGCTCACGGCGTCCCCTCGCCCTCCGCGCCGGCGTAGTGCCGCAGGAAGAGCTGCTCAAGCGTCGGCGGGCGGCTGACGAGCGAGCGGATCCCGAGCCCCGCGAGGTAGCGCATCACCTCGTCGAGGCGCTCGCCGTCGACCGTGAAGCTGACGTGACCGTCTTCCTCGGCGAGCTCGTGCACACCCGGCATGCCCGCGAGGTCCGTGGGCGGGTGCGCGGTCTCGGCGTTCACTGCCGTGCGCGTGAGGTGGCGCAGGCCGGCGAGGCTGCCGCTCTCGACGGCGCGGCCCTCGCGGATGATCGTCACGCCGTCGGCGAGCGCCTCGACCTCGGCGAGGATGTGGCTCGACAGCAGCACCGTGGCGCCGTCGCGCTTGCGCTCGCGGATGACCTCCTGGAAGGTCGCCTCCATCAGCGGATCGAGACCCGAGGTCGGCTCGTCGAGCAACAGCAGCTCCGCCCGCACGCTCAGGCCCGCGACGATCGCGACCTTCTGGCGGTTGCCCTTCGAGTAACTGCGCGCGCGCTTGCTCGGGTCGAGGTCGAAGCGCTCGAGCAGCTCGGCTCGGTGCTGCTCGTCCAGGCCACCCTGGGCGCGCCCGATGACGTCGATCGCCTCGCCGCCCGTGAGGTTGGGCCACAGCGAGACGTCGCCGGGCACGTACGCGAGGCGACGGTGGAGCGCGACGGCGTCGCGAAACGGGTCGCCACCGAGCAGCGTCGCGCGCCCGCCGTCGGCGCGCAGGAGGCCGAGCAGGATGCGGACGGTGGTCGTCTTGCCGGCACCGTTGGGCCCGACGAAGCCGTGAACCTCGCCCTGGGCGACGCTCAGGTCGAAACCGTCGAGCGCGCGCACCCGCCCGAAGCTCTTGACCAGGCCGGAGACGTGGATGGCAGCGGTCTCGTCCATCGTTCCTCCCTCTGCGCCGTCGGGCTCCGGGGAGGTGGGCCCACCCCGCGGTACCGCCGCGCCATCTGGCGGCGGAACACGGACGCGGACCGTTCACCCCGAAGGCCGGGCTGAACACTCGTTCAGGTCAGGATACGCGAAGCTCAGGGGGCCGGTCCCGAGCAGGCAGGCGGTGCGCCGATCGGCGGTGCGTACGATACCGCCGTCTCACAGCGCCCCGCCCGCGTCCGGCACGACGGCGAGCAGCTCGAACGCGCAGCACACCACGGGCATGTCCTCGGCCGGCAGCCGGCCGATGCGGGCACACTCGCGTCCGAAGACGTCCCAATGAGCCGCCCGCCAGTGCGCCAGCGAGCCGTCCCCCTCGCCCTCGAGGGCGGCGTAGTCGGCGTCGACCTCGTCGAAGGGGGCCACGAAGACGCTCGTGACCCGCGTCACCGCCACGGGTTCGCCCTCGTGGTCCACGACGACGTCGACGTCGCCGACCTCGGGGAGCGGCTCGCTTTCGAACTCGTGCGCCCACAGCAGGCTGGTGCCGGCGCGCTTGCGGCCGTCGCGGATCAGGGCGACCAGCTCGCGCGACAGCT
>JAABRX010000277.1 GCA_011390675.1 Trueperaceae bacterium
GCCGCGTGAGGGGCATGCCCGATGCGTGCAGCCGGGGCCCCGGGGCCCCGGCGGCGATCCGGTCGCGCGCGTCGAGAACGGAGCGCCCGCGCGAGCCGACGTCGCGGGTGCTGGTCACGCCCCCGGCCAGCAGACGCGCCGCGCGTTCGAGGACGAGTTCCGTCAGGCGCGCGTCGTCGACCGCCAGGGCCGCTTCGAACTCGGTGCCGTCGCCCGGGAGGTTCAGGTGGACGTGCGGGTCGATCAGGCCGGGCGCGAGCGCGGGTGCCGCGAGGTCGGCGTCGGCGGCCGCCTCGGGCACCCCGTCGCGTCGCTCCAGGATCGTCCCGGTCGCGGGATCGAGCACCAGCAGGACGTGGTCGGCCCGATCGCCCGGCTCGCCGCCGAAGGCGGTGCGGCCGTAGACGCGCAGCGGGCGGGCGTCGGCGTTCATGCCCGTCCGGCGAGCAGCGTCGCCAGGATCGCCGCTTTGTCGAGCGAGTCCCGCACCCGCACGTGCTCGCCCACGGTGTGCGGCCCGTCGCCGGCTGCGCCCATGCCGTCGAGCGTGGCGCACCCGACCGTCGACGCGAAACTGCCGTCCGAGCCGCCGCCCACCGCCGCCCGGCCGAGCTCGCGGTCGATCGCCGCCGCGGCCGCGACGGCCTCGGCGAAGAGCGCGTCGTTGGCGTCGCTGCGCTCGAGCGGCGGTCGGTTGAGGCCGCCTTCGAGGTGGAAGGCGACCCGTGGGTCGGTGGGGCGGAAGCCGCGCAGCGTGGCGTCCACGTTGGCGGCCTGGGCTTCGGTCCACACCCGGACGTCGACCTCGGCCATCGCTTCGGCGGGCACCACGTTGACGACGCTGCCGCCGTTCATCACGCCCACCACGCAGCTCACGCCCGAGTCGGGGTCGTTGAGCGGCGCGGTCGCGAGCGCGAAGCGGCTCGCCTCGAGCACCGCCGACGCCCCCTTCTCGGGGGCGTTGCCGGCGTGGCTGGCGATGCCGGTGAAGCGGGCGACGTAGCGTCCGACGCCTTTGCGCTCCATCCGCAGCCGGAAGGGGTCGGCGCCGGGCTCCAGGCAGAACGCGCGGTCGTGCGCGCGCGCTTCGGCCTCGATCCACGCTCGGGAGGTGGCGCTGCCGTCCTCCTCGTCGGACGTGAAGAGCGCCGTGACCGGGCCGTCGAAGGCGACGCCCGCGGCCCGCAGGTGCTCGACGGCCAGCTGGAAGACGGCGATGCCCCCCTTCATGTCGAGCGTGCCGGGCCCGGTGAGCACGTCGCCGTCGCGCGCGAACGGGCGCTCGGCGAGCGTGCCGACCGGCCACACGGTGTCGTAGTGCATGAGGACGAGCGTGGAGGGCCCGGTGCCGCCGGTCCAGCGGGCGGCGTAGTGCGGGGCGCGCGCGGGCGCGGGGCGGACCTCGACGTCCGCACCGTTCGCGCGCGCCCAGGAGGCGAGCGCCTCACCCAGCGCGGTGCAGCCGGCGACGTCGCGGGTGGGCGACTCGTGTTCGACGAGCGTTCGGGTCAACTCCTCGAAGCGCGCGTCGTCTTCTCGAATGTTGGCGATCCATGACACAAGTCGTCCTCCTGGGGGGTGCACCGAAGGGTGGATGCCGGCAGTGTAGTCGACGCGGGCCTCGAGGGTTGCGGGGTTCGGGGCGCACCGCTATACTCCTCGGATCATCCCCGCCTCTGGAGGTACCGGTTGACCCGATACGTCGTGGCACACGTCAGCGAGATGCCGGTCGGCGCGCGCCGGATCGTGCAAGCCGGGCGCCGGACCGTGGGCGTCTTCAACGTCCACGGCCGCTTCTACGGGATCCGGAACGCGTGCCCGCATCAAGGGGCGCCGCTGTGCATCGGACCGGTGACGGGCATGAATGTATCGGAGCGACCCCATCAAATGACGTACGTGCGCGATGGCGAGATCGTCCGCTGCCCCTGGCACTCCTGGGAGTTCGACATCACCACCGGCAAGTCGGTCTTCAACCCGCACGCCGTCCGCGTCAAGGCCTTCGAGGTCACCACCGGTCCCAAGGAGGACGACGACGTCCTCCTCGAGACCTTCGAGGTCACGGTCGAGGACGACCTCGTCATCCTGCACGCCTGACGCCCGCGTCGATCCGCCCGTCCGGCCTCCGGGCCCCGCATCGCATCGCCGCTACCGCGGCACCAGGAGGTCGTCGTGTCCGTCACCCCGATCATCGATTGCGACATCCATCAGCGGCTCAAGAGCCCCTCGGACCTGTTCCCCTACCTGCCGCGCCATTACGTCGAGGACATCAAGAGCTTCGGCCTGCGCATGCCGGGCGGTGGCTACCTCAACGGCGGCGACCGCGGCTACCGCTCCGATGCGTGGCCCACCGAGGGGCGCATGGTGGGCTCCGACCTCGACCTGCTGCGGCAGCAGCTGCTCGACGTCTACCCGATCGAGTACGGCATCCTGCTGGGTCAGGAGCTGCGGCCCACGTCGTCGCTGCCCGACGCCGACTACGCGGGCGCGCTCGCGACCGCGTACAACGACTGGATGCGCGACCACTGGCTCGACCAGGACGAGCGCCTGCGCGGCGCGATCATGGTCGCGCACCAGGACCCGATCAAGGCCGCCGCCGAGGTGCGCCGCGCCGCCAAGCACCCGTCGATGGTGGGGGTGCTCTTCCCGAACGGCGCGCGGATGCCGTACGGGCAGCGCTACTACGACCCCATCTACCAAGCGTGCGAGGACCTCGGGCTGCCGCTGGTCCTGCACACCGGGAGCGAGGGCGTGGGGATCAACCCGGCGCCGTCGCCGGTCGGGTACCCCGCGCACTACGTCGAGCTGCGGCAGGGGCGCGCGATGGGCTACCAGACGCACCTGGCGAGCATGATCTTCGAGGGCCTGTTCGAGCGCTACCCGTCGCTCAAGGTGGTGTTCGTCGAGGGCGGCTACATCTGGCTCCCCACCTACCTGTGGCGGCTCGACAGCGACTGGCGCGCGCTGCGCTCGCAGACGCCGTGGGTCAAGAAGGCGCCCAGCGAGTACGTCTTCGAGCGCTGCCTCTTCGCCTCGCAGCCCATGGAGACGAGCGAGGGCGCCAAGCGGCTGCTGCAGATCTTCGAGTGGGCGCAGGCCGAGCGCACGCTGGTCTTCGCGAGCGACTACCCGCACTGGGACTTCGACTCGCCCGAGCTCGCGCTGCCGCCCCTGCCCGAACCGATGAAGTCGCGCGTCTTCTCGGAGAACGCCCGCGAGGTGTTCCGCTTGGAGCGCCGCGAGGTCCGGGCGCCGGCCGCGGCGGGACCGGCGTGAGCGCCGCGACCGCGTCTCCGCGGCTGGGCGACCTCACCTGGCGCGACGCCGAGCGCGCGCGCGACGCCGGCGCGGCGGTCCTGTTCCCCATGGGCTCGACCGAGGAGCACGGGCCGCACAGCCCCATGGGCGACTACCTCGCGGCGGAGGAGATCGCCGTGCGCGCCGCGCGGGAGGGCGGAGACCTGGTCGTCCCCTGCCTCCCGTACAGCTACAGCGAGTACTTCCGCGATTTC
>JAABRX010000278.1 GCA_011390675.1 Trueperaceae bacterium
GTGGCTGATCTTCCGGGCGGCCTCCGAGGTGCGTCACGCGGTCCGCGGCACGACGCTCCCTTTCGACGCCGGCGCGGGCCTGCTGGTGGGGTTCGCGGGCGCGATGGCCCTTGGGCTCGAGCGCGCCACCACGTGGCGCCTCGACGCGGCGCGCTCGGCGATCGACGTCTTCGCCTGGACGGCGAGCCCCGCCCTGTACGGCCACGCGATGCTGCTGCTGGCGGCCCTGCTGGCGGTGATCGTCCCCTCCGTCGCGCTGCGCGTGGCCGCGCTCGGCCTGGGCGCCGTCGCCGTCATCGTCTCGGGCAGCCACGAGGCGGTGCTCGCTTGGCTGCTCGTGGCGATCGGATTGCGCTTCGTCGGCCGCCGCGGCGGACGCCGTACGGCGGCCAGCGAGTGGACCCTGATCGCCCTCATGTTGGCCGTCGCGACGGGGCTCACCACGCTCGTCGGGCTCGGCCGCACCGGCTTCCGGCTGGACGTGGTCCCGCCGGCGGCCGGCGCCAACCTCTTCCGCGGCACGGAGTCCGCGCCGGGCGAGTGGTGGTTCCCCCTCGGCGTCGAGGTCGAGGCCGTGCCTGCCACGATCGAAGGCGCCACCCGCACCGGCTACCGCGTGACGAAGACCGATCCGGAATCCTACGCGCGGCTGCAGCAGATCGTCGAGTTGCGGCCCGGCGCCGAGTACGTGCTGGCGGTGGCGTGGCGCGCCGACGGCGAGCAGCGACCGGGGCTCGATGGCTGGGGCCGCATCGAGGGCAGCGACGAGGCGGTCAACCTGGGCGCGACGATGCGCGAGGGCAGCTGGGCGATCGGCAGCAGCGGACCGCTCACCGTGCTCGGCCACGGGGTGGCAGCGCCCGCCGAGGGCTGGACCCGCGGCCACGTGGCGTTCCGCTACGAGGGCGCCGAGCCACTCGTGTGGTACGTGGGCGCGGTACCCGACCGCACGGACGCGACCGGCGTCACCACCACCTTCGCCGAGTTCCAGTTGATCGAGGGCAACGAATGGCTGCCGTACCTCCCGAACGACGCCGACGCCCGCCTGACCGACCTGCGCACGACGCGCCTGCCGCTGTGGCGCCAAGCCGCTGACGCGATCGCGTCGCGACCGTGGCTCGGGTGGGGCCCCGGGGGCTACGTGGCCGCCGCGCAGGCGCTGCGCCCGGACGACGCGCGCTACCGGCCCCTCGTCGCCCACGCCCACAGCCTCGTCCTCGACACCTGGGTGGAGCGCGGCATCGTCGGCCTGCTTGGCCTGCTGCTGCTGGGCGGCGTGATGACGCTGCGGGTGCTGCAGCAGCGCGACCGGGCGATGGCGGTGGTGCTCGCCGGCGTGGCCCTGCTGAGCCTCTTCGACACCACCTTCTTCAGCGGCGCGATGATCTACCCGCTGGCGGCCGTGCTCGGCTGGCGGGCGGTGGGGCGACGCGCTCCGGCGCGCGCCGAGACGGGGGCCGGCAGCGCCGTCGCCGTGCGCCTCGCGCTCGCCGCGACCGACGTCGCCGTCGCGGCGGCGGGCCTGGCCGTCGGCATCGCGCTGGCGGGCGCCCGCGACCCGACCGCGACGGCATGGACGCCCGCGCTGGCGTACGCCACCCTGCTGTGGCCGGCGTTCGCGTGGCTGACCGGGGCCTACCCCGGCTACGGGCGCGCCCTGCGCGACGAGCTCGCCGGCGCCGTCCGCAGCTCCCTGGGCGCCAGCGTCACCCTCGGCTTCGCGGTCCTCGTGCTGCCTGCGGCCCTGCCGATCGGCCCGGGCGTGGTGTGGGTCGCCGCCCTCGTAACCGTGCTGCTGTCGCCGATCGCCCGGCTGCTCGCCAAGCAGGGGCTGCGCGTCGCGCGCCTGTGGGGGCGGCCGGTCGCCATCGTCGGCACCGGACCCGGCGCCGCGCGGGTCGCGCGCCATCTCCTCGACCACGAGGGCATCGGTTTGCACCCGGTGGCCGCCTTCGGCGACGGCGACTGGGACGTGCCGTCCCTGCCGGTGACCGGAAGCCTGGATCAGCTGTGGGAGCGCGTGCGTTCGCTACGCATCCAGCACCTCATCGTGGCGCCCGAGGCCGCCCACCGCGTCGGCTTCGACGAGGTGCTGCAGCGTGCCGAGCGCGCCGTGCGCTACGTGCAGTTCGTCCCCGATCTGCACGGGATCCCGGCGTCCTCGGTGCGGGCCACGCCGCTGGGGACCACGCTCGGGCTCGAGGTCCGCAACCAGCTGGCCTCCGGCTCGAACCGCGCCCTCAAGCGGATCACCGACCTGCTAGGCTCCACGCTGCTACTGGTGGTGCTGGGGCCCGCGCTGCTGGCGATCGCCGCGTGGATCCGGCGCGACTCGCCGGGGCCGGCGTTGTACCTGGCGCCCCGCGTGGGCCGCTACGGACGCACCTTCGCGTGCGTCAAGTTCCGCAGCATGCACGTGGACGCCGAGGCGCGCCTGCAGCAGTTGCTGTCGCAGGACGAGCGCCTGCGCGACGAGTACGAGCGCTTCCACAAGCTGGAGGACGACCCGCGCGTGACACGGGCCGGCCGGATCCTCCGCAAGCTGTCGCTCGACGAGTTCCCGCAGTTGATCAACGTCTTCCTGGGCCAGATGAGCCTGGTCGGGCCACGTCCCTACCTGGTGCGCGAGCTCGATGCCATGGGTCCCGAGCGCGAACTGATCTTCCTGGCGCGCCCAGGCATGACCGGCTACTGGCAGACCGAGGGCCGCAACGACGTCACCTTCGAGGAGCGCCAGGCGATGGAGGCCGCGTACGTGCGCAACTGGTCGATCTGGTGGGACGTGGAGATCATGCTGCGGACGCCGGTCGTGCTGCTGACGCGGACCGGGAAGTGAGCGCTGCCCTGCTCCTCACCGGCGCCACGGGCCGCCTCGGCCGCGAGCTGACGCCCCTCCTGCCCGACGCAATCGCCCCCGGCCGCGTTGAGCTCGACGTCACCGACGCCGACGGCGTCCTGGCGTACCTGCGCGCTCACCGCCCCGGCACCGTGCTCCACGCCGCCGCCTACACCGACGTCCCCGGCGCCGAACGCGCGCCGGATGCCTGCTGGCGCGTGAACGTGCTCGGCACGCGAAACGTGGCCGACGCCTGCGCGGAGACGGGCGCGACGCTCGTCCACGTCTCCACCGACTACGTGTTCTGGGGCGACGCCGATCCCGAGCGCGCGGCACGCGGTGGTTACCACGAGGACGATCCGACGGGGCCGGTGCGCAACCGCTACTCCCTCAGCAAGCTGGCGGCGGAGGACGAGGCGCGCCGCGCGCCGCGCCACCTGATCGTGCGTACCAGCTTCCGGCCCCGCGAGTGGCCCTACCCGACGGGCTTCACCGACGTGCGCACGAGCCAGGCGTACGTCGACGAGCTGGCGCCCGACCTCGCCCTCGTGGCCCGCCACGCCGGTCGCCTGGTCGACGCGGGCGTGCGCGTGCTGCACGTGGTGGGCGCGCCGACGACGGTCTTCGAGCTCGCGCGCCGGCGCAAGCCGGACGTGCGGCCG
>JAABRX010000279.1 GCA_011390675.1 Trueperaceae bacterium
ACCACGTTGATCGCCGCGCTGCGGTGGGCTTCGTTGGCGCCCGACCTCGACCATCCCTACGGCCACCAGAAGGCGGAGTACCTGTCGAGCGTCTTCGAGGCGGTGCTGATCCTGGTCGCCGCCGGCGGCATCCTCGTGTCCGCGCTGCAGCGCCTGGGCGCACCGCGCGACCTCGAGAACGTCGGCGTCGGCCTCGTCGTCGCCGGGGTCGCCACGCTCCTCAACGGGGGTCTCGGAGCGTTCTTGGTGCGCGTCGGCGGGCGCACCGAGTCGGCGGCGCTCGCGGCGAACGGTCGCCACGTGCTCACCGACGTGTGGACGTCCGTGGGGGTGATCGGAGGTGTCGTCCTCGTCGCAGCTACCGGTTGGAGCGTGCTCGACCCGGTGCTGGCCATCCTGGTGGCTGCGAACGTCGTGCGCGAGGGCGTGAAGGTGCTGACCGCGAACGTCTCCAAGTTGCTCGACGAGCGCTTGCCGGCGCGCGAGGAACGCGTCATCCTCGACGTGCTGGACGCCCACCCACAGGTGCTCGGCTACCACCGCTTGCGGACCCGTCGCAGCGGCCGCGCGCGCTACGCGGAGGTCGACGTCTTCGTCGATCCGGCCATGAGCGTGCAGGCGGCCCACGACGTGGTGGTCCAGGTCGAGGACGCCGTACACGCGCACCTGGCCGAGCTCACGACCACGTTCCACGTCGAACCCTTCGTCGCCGGCGCCCGCGATCGAGCCATGCGGCCCGAGGACGAGTTCCCACCCGACCTTCGGGTTCGGCGGCGGCGTGGCTGACGCGCCGGTCCTCCTGGAGCCGGTGGGTGCGGCGTGGGCCGAGCGCTACCGAGGTTGGTCGGCCCGGATCGGCGAGGCTCTGGTCGACGCGTTCGACGGTGGCGTGCTGTTGGACCTCGCGCACGTCGGGAGCACCGCCGTGCCCGGTCTGCTCGCCAAGCCGACGCTCGACGTGATGGCGCGCGTGCACCCGTGGCCGCTGCCGGCCGAGCGCGCGAGCGCGCTGAGCGCCCGCGGCTTCGTCGATCACGGCGAGCACGGGCTCCCCGGCCGGCGGTTCTTCACGCACGGCGATCACGACGTGCACCTGCACGTCGTCGGCCTCGAGAGCGACCACTGGTCGCGTCACCTGGCGCTGCGCGACCTGCTTCGCGCCGCGCCGGACGCGCGCGATCGGTACGCGCGGGCGAAGCGGGCGGCGGTCACGGTCGCTGCAGCCGCCTCAGGGTCGGACGCTCGGACCGCGTACCAGGAGGCCAAGGCGGCGACGGTGATCGCCCTCGAGGACGAGGCGCTCGCGTGGCGCGTGCGCCAGCGTGGCTTCGGCCCGCTCGCACAGGTGCTCGGATGGCTCGAGGGGGCGTCGCCGCGCTGGGCGTTCGCCGGGGGATGGGCGCTCGATGCCAGCGCGGGTGCGCCGGCGCGCGACCACGACGACGTGGACGTGGCCGTCGATCGGCGGGCGGCGACCGAGGTCCTCGATCGGCTCCAGGCCAACGGCGTCGACGTGGCGTGGGTGCTCGCGGGGGCGGAGGGCGTCGCGGCCTACCGGCGGCGAGCGGTGGGGGAGAAGCCGCCCGAGGGCGTCCACCAAGCGCACGCACGGCGCGGCGCGCTATGGGTCGACGTGGTGTTCGAACCGTGGACGGACGCGGCATGGCGGTACCGGCGCGCCCCCGAGATCGCGCTGCCGCTCGCGCGCGCTGTGCGGCGCGTCGGAATCGCGGGGACCGAGGTCCCGGTTCTCGCGCCCGCGGCGGTGCTGCTCTTCAAAGCGACGACCGGCGGCCGTCCGCGGCCGCGCGCCAAGGACGACGCGGACCTTCGGCGCGTGCGCGGGCTGCTGACGCCCGACGACGTGGCTTGGCTGCGCGCCGCGCTCGATGCGACCGCCCCCGGCCACCCGTGGTGCGCTCCGGGTGGAGCGCTGGCGTGAGCGGTCGGCCTGCTCGGTGCTGACCTCGGTTCAGCCGATGCGCCGCGGACCCCGGCCGTCCCAGCCGGCGAAGGCGTAGAAGCGCCCCGCCACCCGGTCGGTCAGGAAGTCGACGAGCGGGTCGCGCAGCGGCGGCAGGGGCACGATCGCGCGCACCTCGTCGGCCGGCACGAAGCGCGCCTCGACGATGAAGCCGTCCGGGTCGCGCGGGTTGAGCAGGCCGTCGTACTCCGCGACGAAGGCGAAGCTGATCGCACGGTCGTTGCGCCGTTGGTCCTCGACGTGCACCGCGTACGCCAGCTCGCCAACCGACGTGATCGACAGCCCGGTCTCCTCGAGCACCTCGCGCGAGAGCGCGTCGAGCGTCGACTCGCCGCGCTCGACGACCCCGCCCGGCAGCGTCCAGCGCACCTTGCCGTAGCCCTGCCAGTCGTTGCCCACGAGCAGGACGCGCCCTTGCCGGTCGAGGAGGATCGCCGCGGCGACGACGAACTCACGCCGCGCCACGCACCGCCCCCGTCCCGTCGTCCATGAGCGTGGCGGCGGCGGCGTCCTCGGTCGCGGTCGCCGCACGCCGCCCCTGATCCTCGCGCTCGAGCGCTGCGTGGAGCTCACCGAACCCGCCGGCGAGCACGCCGGTCAGGTCATGGGTGGTGAAGCCGATCCGGTGGTCGGTCACGCGCGACTGCGGCACGTTGTAGGTGCGGATCTTCTCCGAGCGCTCGCCCGTGCCGATCTGCACGAGCCGCGCCTCGCGTGCCTCGCTCTGCGCGCGCTCCCGGTCGCGCGCCAGGAGCCGGGCGCGCAGGACCTCGAGCGCCTTCTCCTTGTTCTTGATCTGCGACTTGCCGTCCTGGCATGTCACGACCAACTCGTCCTCGGTCCCCGCCCGGTACGTGACGCGCACGGCCGAGTCGGTCGTGTTCACGGATTGCCCGCCAGGTCCCGACGACCGGTACACGTCGATCCGCAGGTCGGCCGGGTCGAGCGCCAGGTCGACCGCGTCGACGACCGGCAGCACCGCCACGGTGACCGTGCTCGTGTGGATGCGGCCCTGAGCTTCGGTGGTGGGGACGCGCTGGACGCGGTGCACGCCGGACTCGTACTTGAGCTTGCCGTACGCGCCGTCGCCGGTGACCTCGACGGCGACCTTCGACAGGCCGCCGACCTCGGTCGGGTGGCTGTCGAGCACCTCGGTGCGCAGGCCGAGGCCGGCGGCGTACCGCAGGTAGGCGTCGAGCAGCTCGGCGGCGAAGAGCGAGGCCTCGTCGCCACCTGCGGCCGCGCGCACCTCGAGGATGGCGTCCCGCACGTCGTCGGGATCGCGCGGCAGCAGGGCATGCCGGAGCTGGTCCGCGAGGTCGGTTTCATGCGCGAGCGCGTCGTCGAGCTCCTCGCGCGCGAACGCGCCGAGCTCCGGGTCCTCGAGCGCGGCGCGCGCGTCCGCGGCTCGGGTGCGCTGCCGCTCGAGCTCGCGCGCCAGCGCGATCGCCGGACGGAGCTCGGCGTAGCGTCGACCGACGCGCCGGCTGCGGACCGGGTCG
>JAABRX010000037.1 GCA_011390675.1 Trueperaceae bacterium
CGAGAAGGACGGCACCACCCTCGACCCGGAGCGCGCCGCCGACGCCATGGCCCCCTACGCCGACGCCGGCCTCACCACCTTCGACATGGCCGATCACTACGGGAGCGCCGAGCTCATCGCCGGCACCTTCCGGCTGCGCCGCCCCCCGGGCGAGGTGCAGCTCCTGACCAAGTGGGTGCCCGAGCCGGGCCCGGTCAGCCGCGCCACCGTCCAGGCGGCCGTCGACCGCGCGCGCTCGCGGCTCGGCGTCGAGCGCCTCGACCTGCTGCAGTTCCACACCTGGGCCTACGACGACCCCAGCTGGATGGACGCGCTGTTCCATGTGCAGGACCTGAAGCGCGAGGGCGCGATCGGTGCGATCGGGCTCACGAACTTCGACGCGGCGCACCTGCGCGTGGCGTGCGCGTCCGGCGTCGAGATCGCCAGCAACCAGGTGGCGTACTCGCTGCTCGACCGACGTGCGGCCGGCGACATGGTCGCCGTCTGCGCGCGCTACGGGGTGCAGCTGCTGGGCTACGGCACGGTGGCTGGCGGGCTCCTGAGCGAGCGCTGGCTGGGCGCGCCGGACCCGGCTGCGGGCGACGCGCTCGAGACCTGGTCGCACCACAAGTACCGCCGCTTCGTCGAGGCCGCAGGGGGATGGGACGCGTTCCAGGGCCTGCTGGGGGCGGTCAAGCACGTGGCGGACGCCCACGGCGTGGCCATGGCGACGGTCGCCTCGCGCTTCGTGCTCGAGCAACCGCACGTCGCGGGCGTCATCGTCGGTGCGCGGCTCGGCAAGAGCGCCCACGTCGAGGACACGCTCAGGCTCTTCACCTTCGAGCTCACCGAGGCCGACCGCGCGGTGCTCGACGCGGCGCTGGCCAGCCTGACGCCCATCCCGGGCGACAGCGGCGACGAGTACCGCAAGCCGCCGTTCCTGACCGCCTCGGGCGACCTGAGCCACCACGTCACGTCGTTCCCGGCGCCGTTCGAGGCGCGCGAGGGCGCGCGGGGTCGCCCGCGGGCCTTCACCGGCACCGTCTGGGAAGAGCGCGCCGGCTTCGCCCGCGCGATCCGGGTGGGCGACCGGGTGCTGGTCTCCGGCACCACGGCCACCCACGGCAGCCGGCTGATCGGCGCGGGCGACGCCGAGGCGCAGGCGCACGCGGCGTTCGACAAGGTCGAGGGGGCGCTGCGCACGCTCGGGGCCTCGCTCGAGGACGTCGTGCGCACGCGCGTCTACGTCGCCGACGTCGCCGATGCCGAGGGCGTCACCCGCGCCCACGGGCGCCGCTTCGCGGAGGTGCAGCCGGCGAACACGCTCGTGCAGGCCGAGCTGATCGGCGACGGATACCTGGTCGAGGTCGAGGCGGAGGCGGTGGTGCCGGCGGCGCCGACGGCGCGGCGGGTGCCGCTCTAGCGGTTACACCACGTGCACCTGGCGGCCGTTGCGGGCGCCGTCGGCGAGCAGGTTCACGCCGATCACCGCGAGCGCGATCGCGACGCCGGGGAAGGCCGACAACCACCAGGCGCGGCGCGCGAACGCTTGCGCGTTGTGCAGCAGGTAGCCCCAGCTCACCAGGTTCGGGTCGCCGAAGCCCAAGAACGAGAGGCTCGCCTCCAGCACGATCGCGCGCCCTACGCCCAAGGCAGCGTAGGCGAGGACCGGCGCCAGCACGTTGGGCACCACGTGGCGCCAGAGGATCCGACCGCCGGCCGCGCCCAGCGCGTGGGCTGCGGCGACGTACTCGCGCTCCTTGACGGCGAGCACGCCGGCTCGGGTCACCCGCGCCACCACCCCCCAACTGGTGGCCGCGAGCACGACCACCAGGTGGACGAGGTCGCTACCGAACAGGGCGACCACCACCAAGGCCAGGAAGAAGCGCGGCAGCACCATGGCCAGCTCGGTCAGGCGCATCAGCCCGTCGTCGACCGCCCCGCCGACGTAGCCCGCCACCCCGCCGATCGCCACCCCCAGCAGCAGCGAGGCACCGGCCACGACCACGCCCACCAGCAGCGAGACGCGCGCCCCCTGGACGACGCCGCGCAGCAGGTCGCGGCCCAGGTCGTCGGTGCCGAGGGGATGCGCCGCCGAAGGGGGGAGGAAGGGTGCGCCCGCGGCCGCGAACGGGTCGCCGGGGGCGATGACGTCGGCGAGCAGCGCCACCAGCACGAACGTCGCGGTCAGCGTCGCGCCGAGCACCCACGAGGGGCGGTGGGCGCGCCGGGTGGCCTCAGGCATAGCGGATCCTCGGGTCCAGCGCCGCGTAGGCGAGGTCCACCAGCAGCGAGGTGAGCACCAACGCCGCGCTCAGGAGGAGGAAGGTGGCGGAGACGAGCGCGAGGTCGCGCGCCAGCATCGCCGCGAGGAGCATCCGCCCCACGCCCGGCCAGGCGAACACCGTCTCGACCAGCACCGCGCCGGAGACCATGAAGGCCGCCTGGGCGCCGATCACCGTCACCACCGGCGGCAGCGCGTTGCGCAGCGCGTGGCGCAGCAGCACCACCCGGCCACGCACGCCCTTGGCGACCGCGGTGCGCACGTAGTCGGCGCCGAGTGCGTCGATCAGGGCCGCGCGCGCCACCCGCGCGATGGGCGCGAGGTACTGCACGGTCAGCGCCGCCACCGGCAGCACCATGTGGTGGGCGACGTCGAGCGTCGCGGTGAACCCGGTCGGGTCGAGGCGCGCGTCGCGCATGCCCTGCACGGGGAACCAGCCCAGCCGATCGGCGAACGCGAGCATGAGCAGCTGCGCCAGCCAGAACGACGGCACGGCGTGGCCGACCAGCGACAGCGTGCTCACGAAGGTGTCGGAGGCGGTGTACGGCCGACGTGCGGCCGCCACGCCCAGGGAGGTCCCGAGGACGACGGCCAGCAGCAGCGCCGGTGCGATGAGCAGCAGCGTCGCCGGCAGCCGCTCGAGCACCGCGGCGGCGGCGGGTCGCTGCAGTCGGTGGGAGTACCCGAGGTCGCCGCGCGCCAGCCGCCCGAGGTACGTCGCGAAGCGCTCGCCCAGCGGCCGGTCGAAGCCGTAGCGCTCGCGCATCTCCGTGTAGTACCCGGCGTCGCCATCCTCGCCCGCGAGCGCGACCACCGGGTCGCCGGGCGCTGCGTGGACCAGCGCGAAGGTGAGGACGGCGACCGCGAAGAGCAGCGGGATCGCTTGGATCAGGCGGCGCAACGCGTACGGCAGCACGGAGGATGGGGTGGGTCGCGCGCCGCCGGGAGGCGGTCAGCGGGCGACCCACGCCCTCTCGGCGGGGCTGCCGCTCCAGGGCGCGAGGTCGCGCACGTGGGCGCCGGACGCGGAGACGCCGGCGGTCTCGACCAACCACAGGTACGGCAGCTCGGCCGTCAGCAGCCGCTGCACGGCGCGATAGCGCTCGGCGCGCTCGCCGACGTCGGCCAGGACGGCGGCCTCGCGGAACAGCCGGTCGACGTCGGCGTTCGCGTAGGCGCCGGCGTTCGAGAAGGGGATGTCGCCGATGTTGCTCGAGAGGTAGACGCGCGCCACGCCGATGGCGGGGTCGGTGTTGTTGCAGTACGAGATCACGCCGGTGTCGAAGTCGCGCTGGGTGAAGACGCGGGTCACGAAGGTGGCGCGGTCGAGCGCGACCAGCTCCAGGCGCACGCCGACCTCGGCGAGGTTCTGGCGGAGCACGTCGCCGTACTTGGCGAACTGGGGGAAGTGGACGAAGTCGAGGGCGAAGCGGACGCCGTCGGCGCCCACCGGGTAGCCGGCCTCGTCCAGGAGGCGCGCGGCGCGCTCGGGGTCGAAGGGGTACGCGGTCACGTCGTCGCTGTAGAAGGCGACCAGCCCCGAGTGGATCGGCCCGGTGGCGACGCGGCCGCTGCCGTAGAGCACCTGGTCGACCAGTCGCTGGCGGTCGATCGCGTGCGCCAACGCCACCCGCACGGCGCGGTTGGCCAGGAGCTCGCGCTCGAGGTTGAACGTCATGGTCATCACGCAGAAGCCGCCGCCGGGGCCGCTGTTGGGCGCGTAGGTGGTGAGCGTGGGCGACGCCGCGATCCGCTCGAGCTCGGAGGTGGGCACGCCGGCGATCACGTCGAGCTCGCCACGCTCGAGCGCCAGCAAGCGGGTGCTGGCGTCGGGCACGATGCGGAACACGACCCGGTCGAGGTAGGGGAGCCCCTCCTTGAAGTAGTCGGGGTTGCGCTCGAGCACCACCTGCGCGTCGGCGTCGAAGGAGACGAAGCGGAAGGGTCCGGTGCCGACGGGTCGGAGGTTGGCCGCGGCGGTGGTCGCGTCGGCCGCGTCGGCGTAGACGTGTCGGGGCAGGATCGGCGCCTCGGTGACGTTGAGCTGCTGCAGGAGCGGCGCGTACGGTTCCGCGAAGTGGAACGCCACCGTGCGGTCGTCGGGGGTCTCGATGCGCTCGAGGCGGCCTTCGAGGCCGCTGCGGGTGCGCGCGTGGTAGCGCAGCAGCACCTCTTCGAAGGTGAAGCGCACGTCGGCCGAGGTGAACGGCGCCCCGTCGTGCCAGCGCACGCCTTCCGCGAGCGTGAAGGTGTAGACGGTGGCGTCGTCGTTCACGCTCCACGAGATCGCCAGGTCGGGCTGCGGCACCGCCTGGTCGTCGAGGGCGACGAGGCCGTTGAAGATCGAGTCGGCGACCGTGTGGACCTCGGAGCCGGTGGAGATGGCCGGGTTGAGGTGGCCAGGGCTGGTGGCGATGCCGATCACCAGGGTGCCGCCCGGGGTGGGGGCCGGCTGCGCGAGGGCGCCGGCGAAGAGCGCGACGCCGAGGCCGAGGGCGAGCGCGCGGCGTAGGCGTCGAGTGGGGCGGGTCGTCGGGGGAGCGCGGCGCCTTATCGCGAGTGTTCGCATTAAGGAGCAGGATAGACGAGGTGCACCGAGCGCATTGGGACAAACGGCCGTGCGCTCAGGCCGGCAGCGTCAGGCTCGCCAGGTCGCGCGGGTAGTCCGTCAGGAACTCGATGCCGTCGTCCGTGACGAGCACCGTGTCGGAATGGCGGAAGCCGCCCAGGCCCGGCACGTAGAGCCCGGGCTCGACCGACAGCACCATGCCGGGCATCAGCACCGTCGGGTCGCCGACGTCCAGGAACGGCGCCTCGTGGATGCGCTGCCCCAAACCGTGGCCGACGTGGTGGCGCCAGTGGTCCCACAGCCCGTGGCGCTCGACGTAGGCGCGGTGCGCCGCGTCGACGTCGGCGCCGCGCGCCCCGGGGCGGATCGCCTCGAACGACAGGTCCTGCAGCGCCAGCATGTGGTCGAAGAAGCGCCGCTGCTCGGCGTTGGGGGCGCCGAGGACCATGGTCCGCTCGAGCTCGCTCAGGTACCCCCAGACGTCGGCGCCGGCGCCGGTGACCAGCGTGTCGCCCTCGGCGAACCGCAGGTCGGCGGCGAGCGCATGCGGGAAGGCGCTCTCGGCGCCGATCTGGCCGCGGTAGATCGCGAGCGCGCCGTGGATCCAGCGGTTGCGCTGGCGGTAGCCGGGCCCCATGGCGGCGCGCAGCCGCCTGGTGGCCTCGGCGCAGGCGGCGCCCACGACCTCGGCCTCGGTCAGGCCGACCTTGGTGCCGTCTTGGAGGAGCCGGTGCGCCACGGCGCCCCAGCGCGCGCTCTCGCGGATGAGGGCGACCTCGTGCGCCGACTTGATCGCCATGGTGGCCTCGACCGCGGCCGTGGCTGGCACGACCGTCAGGTGCGCGGAAAGCGGCCGCGGCAGGTAGCCCATCACCGGTGGGTAGCCGTCGTGGTCGACGGCCACGCGGCGCGACGCGAGCCCGCGCTCGTGCAGCCAGGCGACCAGGCGGTCGATCGGGTGCACCTCGCCGGGGTACTCCGGGTAGGCGACGACGGCATCGGCGTCGGAGACGACCTCGGCGTGCTCCTGCTCGAGCCGCGGCACGAACAGGGTGCGCGACCCGTCGCGCCCCAGCACCGCCGCGATCGGGCGCTCGGTCGGGGCGAACACGAAGCCGGTGAAGTACTGGACGTACTGGTCGTCGAAGGCCACCACCGCGTCGACGTCGTCGGCGAGCCGCGCGAACAGCGCGGGGACGCGCGCGGCGCGCTCCTCGCGGCGGATGGGGCCGATGGGGGAGGGGGTGCCGAGCGCGTTCGAGGGTTCCTGGGTCATGGTCGCCCGATCATCCCATGCGGCGTGCCCCGCCCCGGGCGCCGCCCGCGAGCGGCGGGCACACGCCGCGCGCGTCAGCCGATCGGACCGTCCAGCGGCTCTTCGCGGTGGGCGCCCGAGTCGAGCAGCTCGCGCAGCACCGCCACCGCCCGGTCGAGGTCGGCGTCGGTCGTGTAGAAGGCCACCGGCGCCAGCCGCAGCACGTCGGGGCGGCGGAAGTCGGGGATGACGCCGCGGCGCCGCAGGGCTTTCGACAACTGCGCCGCCTCGGGGTGGCGCAGCGCCACGTGGCCGCCGCGGCGCTCATAGGCGCGGGGGGTGACCAGCGTGAGCTCCGGGAGCACGGCGTCGACCCGCGCGATCAGCGCGTCGGTCAACTCGAGCGAGCGCGCACGCACGGTCTCGATCGGCGTCTCCTCGAACAGCGCCAGCGCCCCCTCGAGCCCGGCCAGCGACAGGATCGGCGGCGTGCCCAGCTGGAACGCGCCGGCGCCGGCCGCCTTGGCGAAGGTGGGCTCCATGGCGAACTGGCTCGCCTTGTCGTGGCCCCACCACCCGCGCAGCGCCGGCACGGCGTCGTGGTGCCGACGATGGACGAACAGACCGCCGGGGGCGCCGGGGCCACCGTTGAGGTACTTGTACGAGCACCAGGCGGCCACGTCGACGCCCCATTCGTGGAAGGCGTGCGGCAGCGCGCCGATCGAGTGCGCCGCGTCCCAGCCCACGAGCGCCCCACGCTCGCGACCGACCCGCGTCCAACGCGCGACGTCGAGCGCCTGGCCCGACCGGTACAGCACGGTCGGCAGCCAGGCGAAGGCGACCTCGTCGGTGAGGGCGGCGTCCAGGTCGGCGTCCTCGAGCGTGTGCCCGTCGCGCGAGGGCACCAGCCGCACCTCGACGCCGCGAAGCTCGGCCCACGACTGCAGCGCGTGCACGTCGGTGGGGAAGTCGAGTTCGGTCGCCAGCAGGTGCCGCCGGCGCCCCTCCGGTCGGTGGAAGGTGGCCAGCAGCGCGTGCAGGTTGACGGTGATCGACGCGGTCGCGACCACCTCGTCGGCGTGCGCGCCCACGAGCCGGCCGATCGCCGGCGACAGGCGCTCCGCGAGCCCGAACCAGTCGTCCCACGCGCCGACGCCGTGGACGTGCCACTGGCGCATGCGGCGCTCGACCGCGGCTTGCGCGGCGTAGCTCAGCGGACCGAGCGAGTTGCCGTCGAGGTAGACGCCTTTGGGGAGCAGGAACGCGTCGGTGAAGGGGAGGGAGCGCACGCAGCGACGGTACCGCAACGTCGCCCGCCCGCGATGCGGGCCGTCTTCAGCCGGTCGGCCAAGGCCGCAAGATGGCCCGCGCCGGCGACCCGTCCGCCTCGGGCAACGACAGCGGCAGGCAGATCAACTCGAAGCGCCCCGGCGCCACCCGGTCGAGCGCCAAGCCCTCCAGGATCGCGACGTCGTGCGCGGCGCACGCGGCGTGGGCCGGCAGGTCCTTGGAGGTGAGCGGGTCGACGCTGGGGGCGTCGGTGCCCAGGAGCCGCACGCCGTGGGCCGCGGCCCAGGCGATCGCGCCGGGATCGAGGGCGCGGAAGTCCTCCGGGAAGGTGGTGCCCCAATCGTCGCGCTGCCCGGTGCACAGGAGCAGCCGGGCGGGGGGCGCGCCGTGGCCGGTCGCGGCTACGGCGGCCTCGAGCGCCTCGGCCGTGACGAACGGGGCGTCGCCGCGGACGTCGACGACCAGCGCCTCGCCCACCCAGCGCTCGAGGTCGAGGCCGCCCAGGCGCACGCCGTCGTCGTCGTAGTGCCAGGGGGCGTCGACGTGCGTGCCCGTGTGGAGGCTGCTGCTCAGGCTGCCGACGTTGACGCTCGAGCCTTCGGCGATGCGCCCGTTGACGCGGATCTCGAGCGGCGCGTCGCCCGGCCAGGTCGGATGGCCGTCGCGCAGCTCGCGGGTGACGTCGATCACGAGAATCGCGCCTCGCCCGCGCCCGGCGCCGCCGGCGTCCCCATGGGGGCGCTCGCGCCCTGCGACGCGGCGCGGCGCACGGCGTCGGCGACGTGCTCGGACCATTGCGCCACCTGCGCGTCGGTCGCCGCCTCGACCATCACCCGCACCAGGGGCTCGGTGCCCGACGGGCGCACGTTGACGCGGCCGTCCGCGCCGAGCGCCGCCTCGACGTCGGCCACGGCGGCGAGCACCACCGGGTCGCCGGCGAGCTGCGCCTTGGCGCCGTGGGGGACGGCGACGTTGACCAACGTCTGCGGGAAGCTGGGGATGCGGTCCATCCACGCCTCGAGCGGAACGCCCGATGCGCGGCAGGCGGCCAGCGTCTGCAGCGCGGTCAGGATGCCGTCGCCCGTCGGTGCCTTGTCCAGGAACAGGACGTGGCCCGACTGCTCGCCGCCGAGCCGCCATCCCTCGCCGAGGAGCTTCTCGTGCACGTAGCGGTCGCCCACCTGAACGCGGTGGAGCGTCACCCCTTCGGACGCGAGGAAGCGCTCGATCCCGAGGTTGGTCATCTGGGTCGCCACCACGTTCGCGTCGCCGCGCACGAGCGCGTTGATCGCGATCATGTGGTCGCCGGTCACCAGCCGCCCGCGGCGGTCGACGAGCAGGACGCGATCCGCGTCGCCGTCGAAGGAGATGCCGACGTCGAAGCCGCCGCGCAGCACGCGTTCGCGCACCGCCTCGGGGTGGGTGCTCCCGCACGCGGTGTTGATGTTCAGGCCGTCGGGTTTGGCGGACGCGACCTCGAGGCGCGCGCCGATCTGCTCGAACACGCGGGGGGCGATCCGGTACGCAGCGCCGTTCGCGCAATCGAGCGCCACCCGCAGCCCGTCCAGGAACGGGGCGTTGCCGAGCAGGAAGCGCACGTAGTGGCCGTCCTCGAATCGGTAGCGCCGCACCTGGCCCAGGTGGGCGCCGGTGCGCTCGTCGCCGCCGAGCGCCGCGACGCTGCCGCGGTCGAGCGCGTTCATCCGGGTCTCGAGGGCGGCCTCCTCGGCGTCGGCGAGCTTCGCGCCGTCGGCGCCGAACAGCTTCAGGCCGTTGTCCTCGAACGGGTTGTGCGACGCGCTGACGACCACGCCGGCCGCCGCTTCGAGGGCGCGCACCAGGTGGCTCACGCCGGGGGTGGGCATGACGCCCAGGTCGACGACGTCGGCGCCGCCCGCGGTGAGTCCGGCCGTGACCGCGGACGCGAGCATCGGTCCGGAGCGACGGGTGTCGCGGCCGACGACGACGACCGGTCGATCGGTGCCGCGGTCGCGCAGGTGCTCGGCGGTCGCGAGGCCGAGCATGAGGGCGAACGGGGCCGTCATCGGCGCTCGGCCGGCGACGCCGCGGATGCCGTCCGTGCCGAACAGGTGGCGGGTGGACATGGCCGTCACTGTACCTCGCCACGTGGGCGCCGCCCGGGACGGGAACGGCTGCACGGCCGACGCCATCGACGGAAACGGGGTCGCGGCCACGGCGCGACCACGGTGTACGCTTTGCCCCATGTTGAACCCGACCCTGAGACCGGTCGAAGCGCGCGTGTACACCGACGAGTTTCGCGTCTACGGGGTCTTCCACCTGCGCGCGAACACCGGCACCGCCTGGCTGCTCAACGCCGACGACCGGCCGCACCTGCCGCTCACGCACGTCTCGATGTACCGACCGGGCGTCGCCCACCCGCCGGGGTCGGAGGCCCTCGCCTACGAGACCCACTTCGCGGCCATCCCCAAGGCGTCGATCGTCTGGATGCAGGGGGGCGCGCCCGATTCGGGCCAGGAGGGCATGGGGCGCCAACCCCGTCAGGTCTACTTGGTGTACCCGACGTACGTGGTGACGGGGACGTTCCAGATGCGCACCGAGGTGCGGCTGTCGGACTACATCGGCACGGCCATGGCGGCGAAGCCGTTCGTGACGCTGCACGAGGCGCGCATCCTCGGGGCGGGCAGCCGCGGGCAGAGCTTCGCGGAGCTGCCGACGATCCAGTCCCACGACTTCATCACCGTCAACCTGCGGAACGTCCGCGGCATCTTCGACCTGCGCGGCGGCGACCCCGCCAAGGCCTACGTCGCCGAGGAGTGAGCGGCGGCCCCAGAGGCGTCGGCGGAGGCGGGACCCGCTTCCCAGCCCGGGCTGGGCGAGCTGACCGCCAGCGGCGGAGCGCCGGCCCCCTTGCGGTAGAGCGCGAACGCCACCGGTCCGTGGTTCGCGCGCCGCAGCGGCGCGAGCCCCGCTGCGGCCGCCCAGTCGTCGACCGCTTCGGGCGCCGGGAAGCGCAGCCCGCCGCGCTCGAGCAGCACTTGGACCGCGCGCCCCGGGCCGCCGGCCCTGCTCGCGAACATCGTCCATACCAGCCCCGCCGGGCGCACCACGCGCGCGAGCTCGCGGACCGCGCGAGCGGGGTCGCCGAACTCGTTGAGCGTCGCGCCCACGACCGCGGCATCGAACGCGTCGTCGACGAACGGCAGCGCGTGGGCGTCGCCGCGCACCCACGTGGCCGCGAGGCCTGCGCGTTCGGCCCGTCGGCGGCCGACCCGCAAGAAGGCGGCCGACGCGTCGAGCGCGAACGCTTCGGCGCCGTCGGCGACCAGCGTGCGGGCGTAGAGGCCGGAGCTGCAGCCGACGTCCAACACGCGCCGGCCCGCGAGCGGTTCCGGGGCGCCCGCTTCGACGGGCCCCAGCGTCGCCGCCAGCCAGGCGCGCAGCGTGCGCAGTTCATGCGCGGTGGTCGCCGCGCCCATGGTGAGGATCGAGAGCGAGCGGTGGCGCCACAGCGGTTCGTACGCCCAGGCGGTCGGGGCGAGGTCGTTGACCCAACCGGCCGCGCCGCGCGCCGGCAGGCGCCCCGAGCGCCCCGGATGCGCGTCGACGAACCCGTCCCGGACGGGGTACGCCCGGTCGAACGGCATGGCCACCGCGTCAGAGGTTCCAGCCACCGGCCACCTCGAGATGGACCCCGGTGACGTACCGCGCGTCCGGGCTCAGCAGGTAGCGGACCGCGCCGGCCAGCTCGTCGAGCGTTCCGGTGCGCCCCATGGGGAGCTCGTCGAGCGGTTTGGTGACGCTGTTCTCCAGCACGCCGGGGCTGACCACGTTCGCGGTGATGCCGTGGACCGCTTCCGTCGCAGCGAGCGCCTTGGTGTAGTGCAGGACGCCGGCCTTGGCGGCGACGTAGGCGACGATCCCGGGCCGCGCCTTGAGGAGTTCGGCACCCGCGTAGCCGACGTTCACGATGCGCCCGCCACCCCCGGCGCGCATCACCGGCACCGCCCGCTGGCACGTGGTGAAGGTGGCGTGCAGGTTGGAGTCGAACATGCGCCGCCACGTGGCGCCGTCGAGCTCGTCGAGCGGTCCGCGGTGGTAGTCGCCGACGTTGTTCACCAGCACCCGCAGCCCTCCCAGCGCGGTGGCGGCGGCATCGACCAGACCCTCGGCCTCCGCCTCCACGGTGACGTCCGCCCGCAGCGCCACGGCGCGCACCCCGAGCGCCTCGCAGCGCGCGACCACGTCGGTGGCCTCCGCCTCGCTGTTCCGGTAGTGGACCGCGACGTCGATCCCCGCTTCGGCGCACAGCAGCGCGATCGCCCGCCCCACGCCCTTGGCGGAGCCGGTGACCAGGGCGCCGCCGCGCCCGGGCGGCGACGTGGGCGTCACGGCCGGTCCGCCACGTCGGTGCCCGTCGTGCGACCCGTGGTCGGTTGCGCGATCAGTTCGGGGCTCGCGAAGCCGTGCGCGCGGTAGTGCTCGACGAGCGCGCGGGTGGGCGCGTTGAGGTCCATGCGGAGCGCTTCCTCGGGCGTGGTCCAGGCGTGCGCCTGCGCTTCGTCGTTCAGCGCCACGTCCTCGCCGGTCGCGCGGGCCACGAAGTTCAAGAGCACGAAGTGCGCGGGGCGGTGGAACTCGGGGTGATCGACCGCCTCCTGCGTCGGCGCCCAGGCGACCGTTCCGAGCGTCAGCCCGGTCTCCTCGCGCACCTCGCGGTGCACGGCCGCCAGCAGCGTCTCGCCCAGGTCGACCTTGCCGCCGGGCACCCCCCAGCGGTCGCGCCACTTGTGGGTGCGCACGAGCAACACGCGCCCCGACGGGCCGACGATCAGCGCCCCGACCGTGACCAGCGGGTACCCGCGCCCCGGTTCGGGCTGCGCTCCGGCCGGCGCGGCGGCCGGCGACCGGCCCTCGGTCACGGAGCGACCCCGCCGCGCCGGAAGCGCGCGACGCGCGTCAACTGCACCGCGCCGGCGTACGCCGCCATCGCGTAGACGAGCAGCACGTAGGCGAAGGGCGCGCCCAGCGCGAGGCACACCGCGAGCACCGCCATCTGGGTGGTGAGGCCGAGGTTGACCAGCGTCGAGGTGCTCCACAGGTCGTTCCACGCCAACCGCTGATCGAGCGGCGCGGCCGCGTACGGGGTCCTCGTCAGGCGGACGAACGCGCGCTCGTCGAGGCGGTCGATCGCGGCGTCCTGCGGCGCGAGGAAGCGCTCGTAGAAGCCTCGGAACGCCGCCAACCAGCGCTCCGGCGCGCCCGCCGGTATGCCGACGGCGTCGCGGGGCACGAGCCCGCGCAACGCCTTGTAGCGGCGTTCGAGGTTGTAGTCGAGCGAGAGCACGACCACGAGCAGCGCGTAGCCCCCGAGCGCGAGCGGCACCCCCCAGATGCCGGGACCGTGGAGCGCCAACGCCGCGAACAGCAGCGCGTTGACGATCGTGTCGAGCACCGTATCGAGGTACCGGCCCATGACGGTGACGCGGCCCGTGGCCCGCGCCAAGCCGCCGTCGACGTTGTCGAGGAAGGCTTTGACCAGGAGCAGCACCGCCGCGACGCGCCAAGCACCCACGTCGCCGACCGCGATGAGGACGGCCGCCGCGGTACCGAGCGCGGCGTGGCTCCAGACCACGAGTTGCGGATCGACGCCGAGCCGAGCCGCCGCCCGCACGACGAGGTTGGCGGCCGGCTGCACCGCCCGCAACACCATCTCCGTGCGCGGTCGGCGCTTGGCCGCCGCCTCGACGTCGATCGCCATCGCCCCCGCGTTGGTTCCCATCGACCAGAGCGTAGCAGCGCGCCCGATCTCGAAGCGCGCGCCTGGCCACGGTCGGGGCGGCTGCAAGGTTAGATTCGGTGTATGGACGGGAGCTTGGCATGGACCCTCGCGGTCGCGACGTTCGTCGCGCTCGCCGGCTGGCGGTTCGCGCTGTGGCGGCCCCGATCGGTACCGGGCGTCGATCGGCCACGGCCCTGGGCGATGGGCCACCGCGGCGTCCGCGGGTCGCTGCCCGAGAACACCGTCGCCGCCTTCGAGGCCGCACTGGGTGCCGGCCTCGACGGGCTCGAGGTCGACGTGCAGCGCACCCGCGACGGCCACCTGGTGCTGACGCACGACTTCGACCTGCACGGCCAGCGGGTGGTCGACACGGACTTGGCCGCGCTTCGGGACTCCGATCCCGATCTGCCGACCTTCGACCAGTTGATCGCGGTCGTGCGCCGCTACCCGGGCACGCTGCTGAACCTCGAGCTCAAGACGCTGGGGTGGCGCGATCGAGGCTTGGCGGGGGCGGTCGCCGACGCCCTGCGTGCTTCGGAGCTCGCGGACCGGACGATCGTCTCGAGCTTCAGCCCGGTGGCGCTCGCCCGCTTCCGGCTGCGCGCCCCCGAGGTGCGGACCGGCTACCTGTGGGTGGCGCGGTCGGAGGCTCCGTTCGGGTTCCGGTCGCCGTGGCCCGCGGGATGGTTGCACGTCGACGCGCTGCATCCCGAGCACCCGGCGGTGTCGGCGGAGGCGGTGGCGACGTGGCATCGCCGCGGGGCCCTGGTCAGCACCTGGACCGTCAACGACCCCGTCGACGTGGTCCGGGTGCGCGCCGCGGGCGTGGACGGTATCATCGGCGACGACCCCCGGACGCTCCTGCACGCGCTCGACCGGGCGCCGGAGCCCCGAGTCCCCGAGGAGGACGCGTGAGCATCCCCCGCTTCAAAGTCATCACGTCGAACAGCCTCGAGCTCTTCGAGGAACGCCTCAACGCCTACCTGGACCAACTCGATCGCGACGAGATGGTCGTGGACGTCAAGTTCACGACCGCGGCGCTGGAGACCTCGATCGAGTTCTCCGCCCTGGTCCAGACCCAGAAGACCGAGTCCTGGACGTGAAACATCGCGCGTGCCACGGCACGCGCGCGGGCTAGGCTGGCGGCTCATGTCCACGACCCTCGTCCTGGCTGTCGACGACGAACCTGCGCTGCTGAAGATCACCGAACGCACGTTGCAGCGGGGCGGGTACGCCGTGCTGACCTTCGACGACCCCCGCGACGCGCTCGCCGAGATGGTCGAGGGGTTGCGCCCGGACGTCATCGTGAGCGACATCCACATGCCGGTGATCGACGGGTACGAGTTCTACCGCAAGGTGCGCGACCTGCCCGAGCTGCGCGCCGTGCCGTTCCTGTTCCTGACCGCCCTCGAGGACCGCGCGAGCATGCGCAAGGGCATGGCGCTCGGGGCGGACGACTACCTGACCAAGCCCTTCCGCGCCGAGGAGTTGCTCGACGCCGTCGAGGTGCGCTTGCGCCGGATCGCCGAGCTGCGCCGGCCGCTCGAGGGCGTGGTCGCGGTGACCGGCTTCGGTCACCCGCGCGTCCACCGCGACGGCGAGCGCCTCGACTGGGAGTCGCTCAAGGCGCTCGAGCTGCTCTTCTACCTGCTCGAGCATCGCGGCGGCGCGACGACCTTCGAGGTCGCCGAGGCGCTCTGGCCCGGCAAGACCGAGTCGAAGGCGTCGTCCTCGTTCCACACCACCCTCTACCGGCTGCGCAAGGTGATGGGCGGCGAGATCGTGGAGTCGGCGAACCGGCGCTACTACCTGCAGGACAAGTTCACGATCGAGTACGACGTCGATCAGTACCGCGCGCTGGCCAAGCGCGCCCGCGATTCGCGGATCGCGAGCGACTACCGGGCGGCCGTGGAGCGGTACTCGGGGCACTTCTTGACGGGCATGAACGGCACCTGGCTCGAGGACGCCCGCGCGGCGCTGCAAGCCGAACACCTCGCGCTGCTGCACGCCGCGGCGGAGGCGGCGCGCGAACAGGGCGATCTGGACGCGACGACCGCGCTCTACCAGCGCATGACCGAGCACGAACCGTTCTCCGAGCTCGCCTGGGAGGGCCTCGCCGCCTCCTGGGAGGCGCGTGGCGAACGGCACCGGGCGGCCGAGGCGCGCGAGCGCTTCGAGCGCCTCATGACCGAAGCCTGAATTCTTTCGGCCTCCTCGGCCGCACCCCTCGGTCGGCTCGGTCCCCAGCGGCCGGCCGCCCCACCCTCGGAGGCCCCGCATGTACCAACTCGATCTGACCGGCAAACGCGCGCTCGTCATGGGCGTCACCAACCAACGCAGCCTCGCCTGGGCGCTCGCGCAGCCGCTCGCCGCGGCGGGCGCGACGATCGCCTACAGCTACCAGGGCGACCGCCTGCGCCCCACGCTCGAGAAGCTGACCGAGGACCAGCCCGGCGCCACCCTGCACGCGTGCGACGTCACCGACGACGCGCAGCTCGACGCGCTGTTCGGCGACCTCGAGCGCGACCACGGGCACCTCGACTTCGTGGTGCACGCCTTGGCGTACGCGCCGCCGGCGACCTTCGCGGCGCCGTTCGTCGAGACCGGGCGCGACGACTGGAAGCTGGCGATGGACGTGTCCGCCTACTCGCTCGTCGCCGTCGCCAACCGGGCGCGGCGGCTGATGCAGGGCGGCGGCTCGATGGTGACGCTGACGTACCTGGCGGCCGAGCGGGTGGTGCCGCACTACAACATGATGGGCGTCGCCAAGGCCGCCCTGGAGGCGTCCGTGCGCTACTTGGCCTACGACCTGGGGCCGCAGGGCGTGCGCGTCAACGCGATCTCGGCGGGGCCGGTGCGCACGATCGCCGCGCGCTCGATCGCCGGCTTCGGCGACATGTACTCGGAGGCCGGGCGCCAGTCGATGCTGCGCCGCAACATCACCGCCGAGGAGGTGGGCGGCCTCGGCCTCTCGCTGCTCGTGCCCGAGCTGGGCGGCGGCGTCACCGGCGAGACCGTCTACGTCGACGCCGGCTTCCACGCCATCGGGATGTTCCTGCCGCAGGCGGGGAGCGACGAGGGGTAACGCCGTCGTGGTAGCGTCCCGCATGCCTTCGATCGCGCGCGTTCCGGACCGGCGATGGCGTCGTTCGTGGCGCGACGTCCGCACGACCGACGTCCGCACGACCCTCGTCCGCCCGACCGCCCGCGCGGCGCGCGCCGCCGCGTAGCGGGCCCGACCCCGTCGACCGCACGCCCACCGAAGGACGCCCCATGACCCACACGCATGCCCCCGAGGCCGGCGCCCCCGCGCTGGAGCCGGTGTTCCGCGAGGTGCTCGCCGATCTCGACACCCCGCTCACCGCGTACCTGAAGATCGCCGGCCAACCCTCGTTCCTGCTCGAGTCCGTGGAGCAAGGCGAGCGCGTTGCCCGCTATTCGTTCCTCGGCACCGGCGCGCGCCGGCGCTTCGAGGCGCGCGGCGAGCGCCTGACGATCACCGAAGGGGGCCGGAGCGAGACCCTGACGACCCGCGACCCGCTGCGCGTGCTGTGGGAGCGCACGGTGCGCACGACGCGCCCGCATCCGCTCCTGCCGGCCTTCTGGAGCGGCGTCGTCGGGTACGCGTCCTACGACCTGGTGCGGCTCTACGAGCGCCTGCCCGACGCGAACCCCGACGAGCTCGGCATCCCGGACCTGTGCTTCGTGGAGCCCGAGGTGGTCGTGGTGTTCGACCACCTGCGGCGCAAGGCCTTCATCGTCGCTCCCGCGGTCGTCGGCGACGACGCCGATCGCGCGCGCGCCCAGGCGCTGGTCGACGCCACCTTCCAGCGCCTGCGCGGTCCGCTCCCGGGCGTGCCGGGCGACCGGGCCGGGCAGCGCGTGGACTTCACGAGCAACTTCACGCCCGAGGCCTTCCGCGACGCGGTCGCGCAGGCGGTGCGCTACATCCACGCGGGCGACGTCTTCCAGGTGGTGCCCAGCCAGCGCCTGTCGGCCGACCTGGGCGTGCACCCGTTCGCGGTCTACCGGGCGCTCCGGACGATCAACCCCAGCCCCTACCTGGGCTACCTCGACCTGGGCCCCGCCACGCTGGTCGCGAGCAGCCCGGAGAGCCTGGTGCGCGCCGAGGGGC
>JAABRX010000038.1 GCA_011390675.1 Trueperaceae bacterium
CGCCCGCGGAGGGCCTCGCGTGAGCCGCGTCCTGATGATCGACAACTACGACTCGTTCACCTACAACCTGGTGCAGTACCTCGCCGAGCTGGGCAGCGACGTCACCGTCTGGCGCAACGACGCCTTCACGTGGGGCGAGCTCGACGAACTCGCCCCCGACGCGGTCGTCGTCTCGCCCGGGCCCTGCACGCCCAACGAGGCGGGGTACTCGCTGCCCGTCATCGAACGGCTGTCGGGGCGGGTGCCGCTGCTCGGCGTCTGCCTGGGCCACCAGGCGATCGGCCAGGCGTTCGGCGGCCGCGTGGTGCGCGCGCCGGTGATCATGCACGGCAAGACCAGCGACGTCGTCCACGACGGTTCCGGCGTGTTCGCCGGCCTGCGCGACGGGGTGACCTGCACCCGCTACCACTCGCTCGTCGTGCAGGACCCGCCGGCCGAGCTCCTCGTCAACGCCTGGGTGGACGAGGCGGGCCAGCGCACGATCATGGGCGTGCGCCACGCCGAGCACCCGACGTGGGGGGTGCAGTTCCACCCCGAGAGCGTCCTTACCGAAGACGGGCACGCGATGCTCGCGAACTTCCTGACGATGGCGCGCGAGCGGAAGGCCGCGGGTTGAGCGCGGCGCTCGACCTGAGCGTGCTCACGCCCACGTCGGGGCGCGCCGGTCTGGTCCTGCGCAAGCTCGAGGCGCTCGCGGCCGATGCCGAGCGCCCCGCGCTCGAGGTCGTGCTGCTCGACAACGCCGGCCCGGACGGGGTGGGCGACCGGGTGGCGGCGGGCGATTGGCCCTTCGCCGTGCGCGTGCTGCGGAGCCGCGAGCGCCTGCCGGCCGGTCCGGCGCGCCTGGTGGCGGGGCGCGCGGCCCGCGGTCGCTTCGTCTGGCTGAGCGACGACGACTGCGTGCCGCACGCCGGCGCCGCCGCTCGCCACCTCGCGCGGCAGGCGCTGGGGCGCTGCGTGGGCGTGGGTTCGGTCCGCTTCGTCGCCGACGACGGTCGGCTGCTGAACGCGCTGCCGGCGCGCCGGCCGGGTCCCGCCCAGGTGACGGGCGTCAACACGGTCGTGGAGCGCGCCGCCTGGTTGCAGGTGGCGGAGCGGCTGCCGACGCTCCCGCGCCGCTACGGGGGCGAGGACACGCTGCTCGGCCTCGCGCTCGAGGACGCCGGTCTGCGCATCGCACCGGTGCCGGGCGCGTGGGTCGACCACGTCGGCCCGATCCCGTCCTCGTCCGGCGACCCCGCCAAGGGGTACGACGCCGGCTACAACGCCGCCGTCCTCGCCGCCGCGTACCCGCGCGCCGCGTGGGCGCTCGGGGTCCACCCGCTGCAACTGCGCGCGAAGCGCGCGCTGCTCGCACCGCCGGTGGGGTCGCTCGCGCGTCGGACCGCGCCACGGCTCACGGCCTTCGAGGCCGCCTACCTCGCCGGCGCGATCGACGGGCGCGCGGCGCCGCGCCTCGCCACCCCGACCGCCATCCCCCAGGAGGACCCCGCATGAGACCCACCTTCGACGAAGCCGCCATCGGTCCACTCCTCGCCCGCGTGTTCGACGGCGAGCGCCTGAGCACCGACGAAGCGCGCGGCGTGATGGGCCGCCTGATGGACGGCGAGCTGTCGCAGATGCAGGCGGCCGCGCTCCTGGCGGCGCTCCGCACCCGCGGCGAGACCGTCGAGGAGATCGTCGGCTTCGCCCAAGCGATGCGCGAGCGCGCGGTCCAAGTGCCGGTGCACGTCGACGGGCCGCTGCTCGATACCTGCGGCACGGGCGGGACCGGCGTCTCGACGATCAACGTCAGCACCACCGCGACCTTCGTGGCGGCGGCTGCCGGCGTGCGCATCGCCAAGCACGGGAACCGCGGGGTGACCAAGCGCTCCGGGTCGGCCGACGTGCTCGAGGCCCTCGGCGTGCGGCTCGACGTCGGGCCCGAGCGCTTGGCCGAGGCGATCGAGACGATCGGGGTGGGGTTCGTCTTCGCCCGCGCGCACCACCCGGCGATGCGCTTCGTCGCGCCGATCCGCGCCGACCTGCAAGCGCGCACCATCTTCAACAACCTCGGCCCGTTGACGAACCCGGCCGGCGCGACGCGCCAGCTGCTGGGCGTGTACGACGCGTCCTGGACCCAGCCGCTCGCCGAGGTGCTCCGAGGGCTGGGCACCGAGCGGGCGCTGGTCGTCCACGGCGACGGCCTCGACGACCTGGCGGTTTCGGGACCCTCGCAGGTGACCGAGTTGCACGACGACGGCCGCATCGAGACGACGACCGTTCATCCGGAGGAACTGGGGGTGGCGCTGGCGCCGCTCGAGGCGATCCTGGGGGGCGACGCGGTCGCGAACGCGGCCGTTACCCGGGCCATCCTGTCCGGCCGGGTCCAGGACGCGCGGCGCGACGTCGTGGCGCTGTGCGCCGGGGCCACGCTCTACCTCGCCGGCCGCGCCCCGGACCTGCGGGCGGGGGTCGCGGACGCCCTCGAGGTGCTGCACGGCGGCGCAGGGCTCGAGGTCCTCGACCGCTACGTCGCGTTCACCCAGGCGGGGTGAGCGCGCGGGCGCGCCGCGTGCCCGAATCGGGCGCCTGGGAACGCATCCGGCGGGCGGCCGTGTGCCACCATGAATCGATACGAACCGCCGTGGCGCCGAGCGCGCCCACGCGCGGGCGCCCGAGCGTCGGGCAGGAGGTCCGCACCATGTCCCAGGATTCGAACCCGTCCGACGGCAAGCTCGTCGGCTCCATGGCCGTCAAGACCGGCTTCGCCGAGCAGTTCAAGGGCGGCGTCATCATGGACGTCGTCGACCGCGAGCAAGCGCGCATCGCCGAGGACGCCGGCGCCACCGCGGTGATGGCGCTCGAGCGCGTGCCCGCCGACATCCGCGTGCAGGGCGGCGTCGCCCGCATGAGCGACCCCGACATGATCCAGGCGATCATCGACGAGGTCTCGATCCCGGTCATGGCCAAGGTGCGCATCGGCCACTTCGTCGAGGCGCAGATCCTGCAGTCGCTCGGCGTCGACTTCATCGACGAGTCCGAGGTCCTCACGCCGGCCGACGAGGCGTTCCACGTGGACAAGCACGCCTTCGCGGTCCCGTTCGTCTGCGGCGCCACGAACATCGGCGAGGCGTTGCGGCGCATCGGCGAGGGCGCGGCCATGATCCGCACCAAGGGCGAGGCCGGCACCGGCAACGTCGTCGAGGCGGTCCGGCATGCGCGCTCCGTGATCGGCGCGATCCGGTACGTCCAGAACCTTCCGCGCGAGGAGCTGATGACCTTCGCGAAGGACAACGGCGCCCCGTACGACCTGGTCGTCTACGTGCACGAGCACGGCAAGCTCCCGGTCGTGAACTTCGCAGCGGGCGGCATCGCCACCCCGGCGGACGCGGCGCTGATGATGCAGTTGGGCGTCGACGGCGTCTTCGTGGGCTCCGGCATCTTCAAGTCGGCCCCGGGGCTCACCGGCAAGGACGCCCAGCAGGCCTGGTTCAGCCGCGCCGAGGCGATCGTCCGGGCGACGACGCACTACCAGGACCCGGACGTGCTGGCCGAGGTCAGCCGCGGCCTGGGCGAGCCGATGGTCGGGATCAACATCGACACGCTGCGCGAAGACGAGTTGTTGGCGGGCCGAGGCTGGTAAGTGCTGCGACTTCGACCGTCGGGGCCACGGCGCGTGCCGTGGCCCCGACGCGTTTCTCACGCTCGGGCTGCTAGGCTGACGGCGTGATCCGAAAGGTCCTGCAAGGCGTCTTCCTCGTGCTGCTCACCGCGCTCTTGTCGGTGGGTTCGCTGTTCGGCGCCTCGGCGCTGCGCTGGTCCCAGGACCTGCCGTCGCTCGCCGTCCTCGATACCCTCGAGTTCAGCGCGACCTCGCAGGTGCTCGCGCGCGACGGCACCCAGATCGGTCAGATCGTGCCGGTCTTCGGCGAGGACCGCGAGTCGACCAACCGCATCCCGGTGTCGCTCGACGAGATCTCGCCGGCGGCGCTTCAGGCGATCGTCGCGTACGAGGATGCGGAGTTCTTCCGCCATTACGGCTTCGACGTGCTCAGCGTCGCCCGGGCGTTCTACGAGGAGTTCGTCGGCGACGCCGATCGCGGCGGCTCCACGATCACCACCCAGGTGATCAAGAACACGGTCTTGTACGATCTGCGCGCCGACCGCTCGCTCGAGCGCAAGGCCAAGGAGCTCATGCTCGCGGTCGAGCTCGAGCGGCGCCTCACCAAGCCCGAGATCCTGACCCACTACGTCAACGTCGTGTTCTGGGGGGGCAACGTCTACGGCATCCGCGCCGCCGCCCAGACGTACTTCGGTAAGGAGCCGAGCGCGCTCACCCTCGCCGAGGGGCTCTACCTGGCGCGCTTGATCCCGGCCCCCAACCCGCGCCACAACGACTTCTCGGCGACGCGCGCGAGCATGCGCACGGTGCTCGATTCGATGGTGCGCCGCGGCACCATCAGCCAAGAGGCCGCCGACCGCGCGTGGCGCGAGGAGCTGCAGCCGCGCGGCTGGAGCGTCACCTACGACGGCCAGGGGGGCTTGCTCGAGGCGGTCCGCACCGGCGACGAGGTGCGCGTGCAATCGACCCTCACCTCCGACCTGTCGCGCGACGTGCTCTTCCACGTCCGCAACTTCCTGCTCGACCGCTTCGGCGACCCCGTCGTGTACGGGCAGGGGGGGCTGCGCATCTACACCACCATCGACGTCCAAGCGCAGCGCGCGGCCAACCAGGCGGCGATCGACGCCGACCTGCCTGCGGGCGCCCAGCTCGCGATCGTCGGCATCGATCCGGAGACCGGCGAGGTGCTCGCCATGGTGGGGGAGAAGCCCACCGACGGCGTCGGCGTCGGCGAGCTCAACCGGGTCCTGCAGGCGCGCCGTCAGCCGGGTTCGTCGTTCAAGCCGATCGTCTACGCCACCGCCATGGAGCTTGGTGGGTTCTCGCAGGCCACCGTCCTGCTCGACGAGCCGGCCACCTTCCTCACGCGCGGCCAGCCGCCGTACGAGCCGCGGAACTGGGACGACCAGTTCTCGGGCGTGTTGAGCGTGCGCGAGAACCTCAACCAGAGCCGCAACATCCCTGCGGTCAAGGCGCTCGAGGCCGCGTCCGCCGAGGCGGTCGCCAACCGGGCGCGCGAGCTCGGCTACGACGTCGAGCCCTACTACGCGCTCGCGCTCGGCTCGTTCGAGGTCACGCCCATCCAACACGCGTCGGCCTTCGGCGCCTTCGCGAACGGCGGCGTGCAGGTCGATTGGCACGTGGTCGCGCGGGTCGAGGACGCCGACGGCAACGTGCTCTACGAGGCCGTGCCGCGCCACAAGCAGGTCTGGAGCCCGCAGACGGCGTACGTGATGCTCGACGCGCTCCACGGGAACGTCGTCGACCGCGACCCCATCGCGCTGTCGTGGCGCGCCAGCGTCCCGGGGCGCTGGATCGCCGGCAAGACGGGCACCACCAACGACGAGCGCGACATCTGGTTCGTCGGCGCGACGCCCGGCATGGTGGCCACCGTCTGGATCGGCAACGACGACAACAGCTCGCTGCCCCGCTCGATGACGAACGCCGACGGCACGACCGAGACGGTCACCAGCTCGCGCCAGCCGATCTACGTGTGGAACGACTTCGTCGCGCGGGCGCTCGAAGGGCGCCCGGTGGCGGCCGACGGCTTCCCCATCCCCGAGGGCATCGTGTTCCACCGCATCGACCGGCGCACCGGCGCGCTCTCGGCGGGCGGCACGAGCGCCGCCTTCCTGGCGGGGACCGACTTGAGCTCGGCGGGCGTCGCGAGCACGCTCACGATCGAGGTGCCCGTCGACCGCCGCACGGGCATGCGCGCCACCGCTGCCACGCCCTACGAGTTCATCGACGTGCTCGAGGTGGCTCCGGCCGACCTGGCCGCCTTCCTGGCGGGCGAGGCGCCGCTCGAGCTCCCGGTCCAGCCGTGATCCCGGGCGCCGCGGCGCCCACGAACGACGGCCTCACCGCCCTCCCGGGCGTCCGGGTCGGCCACTGGAGCGATCCGGCTGCGCGCACCGGCTGCACCGTCGTGTTGTTCGACGGCGACGGCGCGGTCACGTCCGGGCGCGTGCTCGGCGCGGCCCCTGGCACCCGCGAGACGGCGCTGCTCGAACCCGACAAGAGCGTGGAGCGCGTGCACGCGCTGGTGTTGTCCGGCGGCAGCGCGTTCGGGCTCGACGCCGCGACCGGGGTCGTGCGCTACCTCGAGGAGCGCGGCGTCGGCTTCGCCACCCCGTTCGGCGTGGTGCCGATCGTGCCGGCGGCGGTGCTCTTCGACCTGTCCGTGGGCGACCCGCGCGTCCGCCCGGACGCCGCCGCCGGCTACGCGGCCGCGGCCGCGGCGACGGCCGCTCCGGTGCTCGAGGGCGCCGTCGGCGCGGGCACGGGTGCCACCGTCGGCAAGCTCGCGGGCTTCGACCGCGCGCAGCGCTCCGGCCTCGGTTCGGCGCTCCTGACCGTGCACGGGGCCCGGGTCGCGGCGCTCGCCATCAGCAACGCGGTGGGCGACCTGGTCGACCCGGCCGACGGCGCGCTCGTGGCCGGCACCGGGATCGGCAGCGATCCGGAGGCCGCCGCCGCGCTGTTCGCCCCCGCGCCGGGCACGAACACGACCCTCGTCGCGGTCGTCACCGACGCGCCCCTGGCCAAAGCCGAAGCGTACGCGCTCGCGACGTCCGCGCACGCGGGGATCGCGCAGGTGACGCGTCCGTCGCATACGGTCCACGACGGCGACACCGCGTTCGTGAGCAGCGTCGGGAGCGGCCCCCGCGTGCCGCTCGGCGCGCTCGGGGTGGCGGTGCAAGCCGTCGTCGCGCGCGCGTTGCTGCGGGGCGCCCTGCAGGGCGCACGGTAGGCCGAACGCACGATGCCGCTGCGGCGCGGGCGGTAGGCTTCGGCCGTGCTGCGCGCTGCCCCCACCCATCCCCCGGTCGCCGCCGACGCCCCCACGGTCGGCGTGCTCGCGCTGCAGGGTTCGTTCCGCGAACACCGTCTGGCGTTCGAGCGCCTCGGCCTGAACGTGCGCGAGGTGCGCCTGCCGCGCCACTTGGTCGGCCTCGTCGGGCTGGCCATCCCCGGGGGTGAATCGACCACCATGGCGAAGCTCATGCGTACGTACGGGCTCGACGACGCCATCCGCGCGTTCCACGCCGGCGGCGGTGGCCTGCTCGGGACGTGCGCGGGCGCGATCGCGCTCGCCCAGGAGATCGTCGGACACCCGGACCAACCGCGCCTCGGGCTGCTCGACGTCGCGGTCGCTCGCAACGACTACGGTCGCCAGGTCGCCTCGTTCGAGGCCGACCTGCAGGTGGTCGGTCTCGAGCGTCCGGTCCACGGCGTGTTCATCCGGGCGCCGCGGCTCGTGGGCGTGGGTGACGAGGTGGCGGTGCTCGCGGTGTACGATGGCGATCCGGTCGCCGTGGCCGACGGGAACGTCGTGGCCACGGTCTTCCACCCCGAACTGAGCGGCGACGACCGCTTCCATGCGCTGGTCCTCGCGCGCTGGGGTGTGGCGCCGCCGAATGGAGCTCCGACGTGACCAACCTGTACCACCTGTCCCCGGGCGACAAGGCCCCCGAGATCGTGAACACCATCATCGAGGTGCCGCTGGGCAGTTCGAACAAGTACGAGTACGACCCGCACCACGGGTACTTCCACCTCGACCGGGTGCTCTACAGCCCGATGCACTACCCGGGCGACTACGGCTTCATCCCCGGCACGTACGCCGAGGACGACGACCCGCTCGACATCCTGGTGCTCATGAACAGAGCGACCTTCACGGGCGCCGTGTTGCACGCGCGGCCGCTCGGGTTCCTCGAGATGAGCGACGAGAAGGGGCGCGACCAGAAGATCCTCGCCGTGCCGGTCGACGATCCGCGCTACGACGCGAACCGCCACCTCGAGTCGATCTCGCGCCACCGCTTGCGCGAGATCGAGCACTTCTTCCGCATCTACAAGGAGCTCGAGGGCAAGCACACGAACGTCGAGGGGTGGCACGGTATGGACGAGACCCACGCCCTCATCCGCACCGCGATCGACGCGTACAAGGTCAAGTACCCGGCCGGGGCCGCGACGCGCCACTGATCCCCCGCGCTGATCGACCCATGGCCACGCCCACCGTGCGCCCCACGAAGCGCGCCGCCCGGGGACGAGTTCCGGGCGGCGCGCTTCGACTTCCGTGCGATATGCCGGCGTTATACGCCTAGACCGACGTTGTTCTTCTCGAGCGCCCGTTCTGCACGGTAGCTGCTTCGCACGAGCGGCCCCGACACCACCTCGAGGAAGCCGAGGTCGAGGCCGATCCGGCGGTACCGGGCGAAGTCCTCCGGCGGCACCCAGCGCTCCACCGGGAGGTGCGCCGCGGTCGGGCGCAGGTACTGCCCGAAGGTGACGATGTCGAGGCCGATCGCGCGCAGATCGCGCAGCGCCTCGACGATCTCGTCGTCGGTCTCGCCGAGGCCGAGCATCAGGCTGGTCTTGGTGAGGACGTCGGGGCGGGCGCGCTTGGCGTACGCGAGCACGTCGAGCGTCTGCTCGTAGGAGGCGCGTGGGTCGCGGACCGGATGCGTCAGGCGTTTCACGGTCTCGACGTTCTGCGCGTAGACCTCGACGCCTGAGTCCAGCACCTCGTGCACGTGCGCGTGCACGCCCTGGAAGTCCGGCGTCAGCGCCTCGACGGCGGTGCCCGGGTTGCGCTCCTTGATCGCCCGGACGCAGCGTGCGTAATGGCTCGCGCCGCCGTCGGGCAGGTCGTCGCGATCGACGCTGGTGAGGACCACGTACTTGAGCCCCATCAGGAAGACCGACTCGGCGGCGAGGCGTGGCTCGTCGGGGTCGAGGCGACCGCGCGGGTTGCCGGTGTCGACCGCGCAGAAGCGGCAGGCGCGCGTGCACACCGAGCCCATGAGCATGATCGTCGCGGTGCCGGCGTTCCAGCACTCCGCGAGGTTGGGGCACATCGCCTCTTCGCACACGGTCGACAGGCGGTGCTCGTTGACGGTCTTCTTGACCTCTTGGTACGCGCCGCCGCTCGGCAGCTTGACCTTGAGCCAGTCGGGCTTCTTCTCGCGCGGCACCGGGGTGGTCTCTTTGCGGGCGATGCCGTTCTTGACGACCTTGAGGGGTGCGGCGGTGGCCGCCGCGGCCTGGGCGAGCTCGAGCGGATCGTTCATGGTTGGACGGGCTCCTCGGGGTCGGACGGGCGGCCGAAGGTGGCGCGGAAGGCCTCCACCACGAGCGGCTTCGCCTCGTCGAGCGGCACGTGGCGCCCGAGCAGGGCGCTGAGGCTGGTGACGTCCTTGTCGTGCAGGCCGCACGGGACGATCGTCTCGAAGTGGCTGAGGTCGGTGTGGACGTTCATCGCGAAGCCGTGGAAGCTGACGTTGCGCTGCACCGCGACCCCGATCGCGACCACCTTGGAATCGCCCGCCCAGACGCCGGCGTAGCCCGGCGAACCCTCGGTGGCGATCCCGAAGCGCGCGATCGCCGCGACCAGCGCCTGCTCGAGGCCCCGCAGGTAGTCGCGCACCCGCCGGCCGACCGGGAAGATCGGGTAGCCGACCAGCTGGCCGGGCCCGTGGTACGTCACGTCGCCGCCGCGCTCGATGTCGTAGAGGACGAAGCCGCGGGCGCGAAGCGCGTCCTCGGGGACCCGGAGATGCTCGCGCCCCCCCTTGCGCCCGAAGGTGATGACCGGAGGGTGCTCGACGAGGAGGAGCACCGGCGGCCGCGTGCCGTCCGCGACCGCTGCGTGGACGCTGCGCTGCACGTCCCACGCCTCGCGGTAGTCGAGGCGGCCGAGGTCGACGACGTCGAAGTCGAAGCGGTTGGGCCAGACGTCGGCCGCAACGTCGTCGGCGAGGTGGGGCGCGGGTTCGGATGCGGCGGCGGGCACGACGGACATGGCGCCATGGTACCGCCGCGCCGCGCGCGCTCCGGTCGCGCCCATCAATCCGTCAGCCGGTACAGCACGCCGCCGCCGTAGTCCGCCACGTAGGCATCGCCCGCGTCGTCCAAACCGAAGCCGGCCACGGGGAAGCCCGCGGCGAGCCACGGCGAGGCTTCGTAGCCGTCCGCGATCGCGTCGAGCACGAACAGGCGCCCGCTGACGAAGTCGCCGAACACGTAGCGGCCGGCGAGCGACGGCGCCGCATCGCCGTAGGGCACGACGCCGCCGGTGATCGAGCGCCCCCACCCGGAATCGTGCGTGTACGTCGCGACGGGCGCGACGAAGCGGTCCGGATCGCACCCCCGCGGCGGGTCGAAGCAGCGGTCGCCCTCCACGATCCGCCAGCCGAAGTTGGCCCCGGCCGGCGCGCCCGCGCGCAGCAGGTTGACCTCTTCGACCGCGTTCTGGCCCACGTCCGCGATCCACAAGTCGCCGGTGCGCGGATCGAACGCGAAGCGCCACGGGTTGCGCAGACCGTAGGCCCAGATCTCGGGGCGGGCGCCGGCGACGTCGACGAACGGGTTGTCGCTCGGGACGGTCAGCGTCCCGCGCCCGCCGGCGTCGACGTCGAAGCGCAACAAGGCGCCGAGCGGGGTGCCCAGGTCCTGGCCGGCGCCGAGCGGGTCGCCGCCGCTGCCGCCGTCGCCGAGGGCGAGGTAGAGCATGCCGTCGGGACCGAAGGCGACCTGGCCGCCGTTGTGGTTCCCGTAGGGCTGGTCGAGCGTGAACAGCACGACCTCGGTGGTGGGATCGACCGGTTCGGTGGCCGGATCGGCGGCCAACTCCGAGAGGACCGTGTCGCCGTTGGGGTCGGAGTAGTGGACGAAGAGGCGACCGTTGGTGGCGAAGTCCGGATGGAACGCGAGGCCGAGCAGGCCGCGCTCCCCTTGGGCGCGCGTGCGGGCTTGGAGGTCGAGCCAGCGGGCGGTGGCGCCGTCCGGCGCGACGGCGACGACGGTGCCGCGTTGCTCCACGACGAAGAGCCGGCCGGAGCCGTCGCCCGCGGCGACGATGCCGAGCGGTTGGACGAAGCCGCTCGCTACCGGCGCCAAGCGCTGGCCCCACGCGGTGCCGGCGAGCGCGAGGAGCGCGACGAGCGCGAGGACGAGCGGTCGCGTCGAGCGATGGAGGTTCATGGCGTCAGGGTACGGGACCACTCGCGCTGCGTCTGCGGTTCGCCGCACGCTCGACCGCCGTCCTCAGGACGGACCGAAGGCGCCCGGTGCCCGCTCCTCCGTCTCGCCGTCGTCGTCCGCATCGCTCGCGCCGGGATCGTCCGTCTCGGGCGGTCCGCCCGGCAGCCGGGCCAACACCGCGCGCAGATGGTCGGGGAGGGCGCCGTCGGGGTCGGGCGTCGGCAGCGGGATCCCGGCGGCCGTCAGGCGGGCGGCCGCCCGCGGGTGCATCCAGCGGATCGCGTGCGCGTCGCGCTCCCCGGCGGTCAGGCGCGGCGCCGCGTACGCGCCGGCCTCGCGCCGCTGGCGCTGCGCTTCGAACATCACGACCGCGGTCGCGACCGACACGTTGAGCGA
The DNA here is from genome assembly GCA_011390675.1 of Trueperaceae bacterium. Classification (GTDB taxonomy): domain Bacteria; phylum Deinococcota; class Deinococci; order Deinococcales; family Trueperaceae; genus JAABTL01. The sequence goes on from JAABRX010000038.1 coordinate 11,483, forward strand.
CTGCACCATCCCCAGCATCGGGATCACGATGCGCGCGTCCGCGGCCGCGGCCGCCGCCGCGCTCACGCCGTGCTTCTCGTTGCCGAACACCACGCAGGTCGGGCCGACGTAGTCGACGTCGCGGAAATCGACCGCGTCGTCGGCGAGGTGGGCGGCGTAGACCCGCATGCCCTGCGCGCGCACCGCCGCGAGCGCGTCGCCCAGCGTGGCGTGGACGCGCAGCTCGACCCACTTCTCGGCGCTGGCGCTGGTGGCGTTGAACGTGGCGACCCCGCCGGTCGGGTGGGTGGCGTGGACGACGCCGACGCCGACCGCGTCGGCGGTGCGCAGCATCGCCGATAGGTTGTGCGGCTTGTGGACGTCCTCGGCCAGCAGCGTCAGGTCGGGCTGGCGATGGCGCAGCACCCCTTGGATGCGGCGGTAGCGTCGCTCGGTCATCGGCGCATCGTACCGAGCGCGGAGGCGCCGCGAGGGGGTTGCGCGTTCCGGGGCGCTTGACGCCGGCGAAGGGCGTGGTAGACTCACGCCCGCACGCCCCGAGCCGAGGTGGCGGAATAGGTAGACGCGCCAGCTTGAGGGGCTGGTGACCGCAAGGTCGTAGGGGTTCAAGTCCCCTCCTCGGCACCAACACGGCAACGGCCCCCGCGCGATGCGCGGGGGCCGTTGCCCATTCGGCGTCCGGAGGCGCACGGCGCGCGTGCTAGCGTTCACCTCGTGCGCTCCGGGTCCCCGTCCCCCTTCCCCTTCGCCCGGTACCGCGCCGGCCAGCGCGAGGTGATCGACGCCGCGCGCGCCGCGTTCGACGAGGGCCGCAAGGTGGTCGTCGTGGAGGCCCCCACGGGGGCCGGCAAGAGCGCGATCGCGGTCACGCTCGCGCGCCAGGCCGCCTCCGCCTACCTGCTCACCGCCCAGAAGGTCCTCCAGCACCAGTACCAGCGCGACTTCGACGACCTCGCGCTCATGAAGGGGCGCGCCAACTACCCGTGCGAGGTGGCGCCCACGCACGCCGCCGCCGCGCCCTGCCTGGCCGGTCGAACCTTTCCCGAGTGCGACGCCTGCCAGTACTTCCGAGCCAAGGACCGGGCGCTGGCGGCGCCGCGGGCGCTCATGAACTACGCCTACTTCCTCCACGAGCTCAACTACGCCGGCGGTTTCCGGCCGCGCGAGCTGCTCGTCCTCGACGAGGCCCACAACGCCGAGACGCTGCTGATGGGGTTCGTCCAGGTGTCGGTGGGCGACGGCCAACTCGAGCGCGCCGGCGTCGACCTGCGGCTCCCGGGCTACCCCGACCCCGAGGCGCTCTTCGACTTCGCCGACGACGTGCGGCCGCGGCTCGCGGCGCGCGCCCGCGAGCTCGACGCGGTCCTGGGGGTGGGCGCGTTGCCCCCCGACGTCGAGCTCGAGCAGCTGCGGGTGCGCCAGTGGCTCGACGGCCAAGCGGCGCGGTTGCGCTGGCTCGTCGACACGCGCGACGACGGCGTCGAGTGGGTGGTCGAGCACCGCCGCGACGAGCGGGGTCCGCTGGCGACCTTCAAGCCCGTGTCGGTGGCGCCCTTCGCGCGCGAGCTGCTGTTCGACCACGCGGACCACGCGCTGCTCCTGTCCGCGACGGTCCTCGATCCCGAGACCTTCCTGCGTGGGCTGGGCGTGGAACCCGAGGAGGCGGCGGTGCTCCAGGTGGCCTCGACCTTCCCCCCCGAGCGCCGACCGCTGATCGCGCGGCCGGTCGCGCGGCTGACGCGCCACCACTTGGACAAGGACCTCCCCAAGCTCACCGCCGAGATCACGGACCTGTTCGTCGACCACGAGACCGAGAAGGGGGTGGTGCACGCGCACTCGTACAAGATCGCGAGCGCCATCCTGCAGGCGCTGCCCCCCGACCTGCGGCGGCGGGTGGTCACGCACTTCGACGCCGCCGGCCGCGAAGCGGCGCTCGAGGCGCACCTCACCCGCCCCGAACCGACCGTGCTGCTCAGCCCGTCGATGACCGAGGGGCTCGATCTGGCGGGCGACCTGGCGCGCTGGCAGGTGATCTGCAAGCTGCCCTTCCCGTACCTCGGCGACCCGCAGGTGGCGGCGCGGCGCGCGCAGGACCCCGGTTGGTACGAGTGGCGCACGTGCCTGACGATCGTCCAGGCCTACGGCCGGGCCGTGCGCAGCGAGGACGACCACGCGGTCACGTACCTGCTGGACGCCGACGCCCCGGCCTTCCTCAAGCGCCAACGGCACCGGTTGCCGCCCTGGTTCCTCGAGGCGGTGCGGTGGCCGTGAGGAGCGTCGGGCGCTAGAACCGGTCGACGGGGGAGCGGAACGGTCGGCGGCCCCCCGACAGGGCGGCGAGGGTCGCGAGGGCGCGGCCGTCGCCCTCCGCCCAGCCGGCGCGCCGCACGTCGGCGGGCGCCGCGGCCCCCGACCACAGCAGCGCCAGACCGCGCACGTCGACGGTGGCGTCGGCGCGGCCGCGCGTCGGTTCGACCTCGGTACCGTCGGGGCCGGGCGTGAGCCGCCAGGTCCCGTCGTTCCACGGCGCGTACCCGTCGATCACCTTCACGACCAGCGGCGCCAGGTCGAGCGCGGCGTCGTCGTCCGCGACCGCGCGCAGCGCGGCGGCGGCCGTCGCGACGTCGGCGACGCGCGCCATCAGCCCGGCGTGACCGGCCACCGCGTGGGCGCGCTGCCGGTCGGCGGCCACCGGATCGTCCCACGGCGCCTCCAGATGCACGACGGCGACCTGGCCGCGGAAGGCGGACAGGATGCCCCACACGGCGTCGCGCCCGGCTGCGTCGCGCCAGCCGAGGTCGAGGACGTCGAGCCGGACGCCGGCCGCCTCGTCGCGCAGCTTCATGGCCACGAAGGCGTCGGTGCCCGCGAAGCGCAGCACGCGTTGGCCCGGAGCCTCGTCCAGGTCCTCCCAGGCGTCCCACGGGCCCTCGGTGCGGGCGTCGGCGAAGGTGCGGGTGGGTGCGAAGCGGGCGTACGGCGCGGCGAGGCCGGCGCGGGCGGACCCGTCGACGCGGGCCAGGCGCCCCGGCACGCCGGGCGGAAGCCGCTCGGGCGGCAGGGCGAGCGGCACCCCGGTCGGCACGCTCGCCCAGCCGTAGCGGCCGTAGAAGGCGGCGTCGAAGGGGTAGAGCAGGTTCCAGCCGAAGCCCTTGGCGCGACCCGCGTCGAGCGCGGCGCGCATCAGCCGGGCGACGTGGCCCGCCCGCCGGTGCTCCGGCGCGGTCGCGACGCCGCCGAAGCCGCCCATGGGCACGCAAGCGCCGGCGGCCCAGGCTCGGTACGGATGCTGCGTGACGACCGCGGCGAGCTCGCCGTCGACGAAGGCGCCGAACGAGTTCGGGAGGCGCGCGCGGAACGCGTCCAGCGCCTCGTCGCCGGCCGGGTAGCCGAAGCTCCCCTCGCGCAGCCGCAGGTACCCGTCCAGGTCGTCCGGTCCGAGGACCCGATCGTTCGGACTCACGGTTCGGGCGCGTCCAGGAACGGGAGGAACATGGGGCGCTCGGCGTTCGTGCGCAGCACCATCGTCGTCTCGGTGCGCTCGACCCCCTCCAGCATGAACAGCCGGTCGAGGAAGCCGTCGAGCGCGGCGGGCGTCGCGACGCGGACCTTGGCGACGTAGGCGTAGTTGCCGGCGACGGCGTGCAACTCTTCGACCTCGGGCAACGACAACAGCCGGTCGACCAGGTCTTGCGCCGGCTTGCGCGGTTGCGGCGAGATGTGCACGAAAGCGCAGATCGCCAGCCCGACCTTCTCCGGGTCGAGCACCGCCTGGAAGCCGCGGATCACGCCGGCGGCCTCGAGCTTGCGGATCCGCTCCCCGATCGCGGGCGCGGACAGTCCGGTCTCCTTGGCGAGCTGCGCGTGGGTGGTGCGTCCGTCGACGCGGAGCACTTCGAGGATCTTGCGGTCGATGGCGTCGAACATCGCGTTCAGGCTAGCACCCTGGCGCACGACGGCCCGGGCGCAGCGCCGCCGAAGCGCACCCCGCCGCGTGCGGTACCTTGGTGCGTGCGCGTTCTGTTCATCGGCGACGTCTTCGGTACCCCGGGCCTGCGCGTGGCGCATCGGTTCTTGCGCGACCACCGTGGCGACTACGACCTGGTGGTCGCGAACGGCGAGAACACGGCCGGCGGCTTCGGCATCACGCGCAAGCACGCCGAGCAGCTGTGGGGATGGGGCGTCGACGTCATCACGCTCGGCAACCACACCTTCGATCAGGACGAGGTCGTCGACCTGCTCGAGTCCTCGTCGCGCATCGTTCGTCCGGCGAACTACCCCGCCGGGACGCCCGGGTTGGGCCACACGACGGTCGCCGCCGCGAACGGCGAGCGCCTCACGGTCGGGCAGGTGATGGGGCGCGTGTTCCTCGAGCCGCTCGACGACCCGTTCCCGGCGGCGGACGCGATCGTCGAGGCCTGCCCCGCCGACGCCGCCCTGATCGTCGACGTCCACGCCGAAGCGACGAGCGAGAAGAAGGTCCTGGGCTACCACCTGCAAGGGCGCGCGAGCGCCGTCCTCGGCACCCACACCCACGTGCAGACGGCGGACGAGGGCATCTTCTCGGGCACCGCGTACCTGACCGACGTCGGCATGACCGGCGTCCAGCACTCCGCGATCGGCATGCAGTTCGACGAGGTGCACGCCCGTTTCCTCACCAAGCGGCGGCACCGCTTCCGGCCCGCCAGCGGACCGGCGACCCTGAACGGCGTCGTCCTCGACCTGGACGGCCGACGCGCCCGCGGGGTGCAGCGGCTGCAATGGCGCGACGAGGGCGAGGGCGCCGATGGCTGAGCCGACCGCGGTCGCCGCGCGCGAGGCCGAGGCCTTCGAGCGCCTGCGTCGTGAGGTCGACCTGCTGGCGACCACGCTCGGCGACGCCGTGCGCGAGCTCGAGGGAGACCGCGTCTTCGAGCTCGTCGAGCGCGTGCGGACCCTGACCAAGCGCCGCCGCCACGGCGCACCGGTCGACGCGGAGCTGCACGGCCTCCTGCGCGGTATGCACCACGCCGACGCCGAGCGGGTCCTGCGCGCCTTCACGCTCTACTTCCAGCTGGTCAACCTGGCCGAGGAGCTGCACCGGGTGCGCGTCGTGCGCCTGCGCGGCGGGGCTGCGACGGACGAGGCGCCGCGCGGCGAGTCGGTGGCCGCGGCGATCAAGCAGCTGCGCGACGACGGATGGACGAAGGCCGAGGCGCGCCGGTTCGTCGCCGGACTGGACGTTCAGCTCACGTTC
>JAABRX010000280.1 GCA_011390675.1 Trueperaceae bacterium
GTTGGCGTAGAGGCCGAGGCCGCTGTCGAAGGTGCCGAGGCTGTAGAGCTGGCCGGCGTAGGTGCCCTGGTCGAGGATGCTCGGCAGCACGTCCGCGCGCAGGTCGTCGCTGACGTACGCGTCGATCGGCCGCAGGAAGCCGCTCCAGGCGTAGTTGTAGATGAACGGACCGTCGAAGTCGAGCAGGCAGGGCAGGTCGTTCGACAGCGCCGCGGCCTGCACCTGGTCGTTGTAGGTACCTTCGGGCAGCTGCTCCGCGACCACCCGGTACGTGTTCTGGCCGGCGTTGAAGGCCTCGACTTGCGCCGCGAGCGCGTCGCGCTCGGGACCCTTGCCGCTGTGGAACCAGACGCTGACGTCGGTCTGGGCCAACGCGCCGGCCGTCAGCGCCAGCGCGGCCAGGGTGAGGACGAGACGTCGGATGCGTTCCATGTGCAACCTCCCGAAGAACATGGGCGACCCCACCGCGTGATCGCCATGACCGCGCGGACCGGTCCAGGACGGACCGGAGCCGGGCTCCGCCTCTCTGACGTACGCTTCGAAGCTAGCACGACCCCCTGGGGGGGTAGGCGGGTGGGGTAAGCCTGCTACGATCGGGACGTGGCGGCGACCACCCTGGCCCAGCGCAGCTACGCGGTCCTGGTCGAGGTCCTCGAGGAGATCGGCGACCTCGAACCCGGGCACGGCCTGCGGGCCGCCGACCGGGCGGTCGCCGAGCGCTTCGGCGTGTCGCTGGCGACGGCGCGGAACTGGCGACGCGGACGTCAGCACCACGTTTCGTTCCGCATCGGGGAGCACCTGCTTGGGGCCGTGGCCGCCCTGGCGCCGCGGCACCTGGAGAGGTTGCGCCTACAGCACGACCTCGCCCACCGGCTCGAGCGCATCGACCGCATCGCCGAGCGCCTCGCCGGCGAGCTCGCCGCGCACATGGGCGAGGGGACGAGCTGGCACATCTACTCGGGTCCCCTGGTGCTCGCCTTCGCGCCCGCACTGGACGCTGCGCGCCGTGCCGACCTCGCCTCGCGGGCGACGCAGGTCATCGACCGCATCGACGAGCTCGGCTTCGACCACCGCGACGTCCCCGCGCTCCCCGAGTTGGTCCGCGCGATGCTCCACCTGTGGCACCACGCGGGGACCTTCGGGGTGCGCGGTCGCAGCGTCCAGGCCTCGCTCGCGCGCGCTGGCGCCAGCTACCTCAACCGCATCGAGCTGGCGCTGTACTTCGGGGACGTGTGCGCCATGGCATCGCTCTTCACCGGTGACCTGGCCGCTGCCGATCGCTACAGCGCCCGGGCGCGCAGCCTGCTCGCGACGGCGGATGCCGCGGACGAGGCGGCCTCACCGGTGCCGCGCCTCGAGGCCGAGACGATGGTCGCGGCCGTGCGGGCCCAGATCCTCGCGTGCCACGGGGGCGAAGAGGCGACGGAGGAGCTCGACGCCTTCGCGGCCGGGCACGGCGCTCGTCGCGCCACCTGCGCCTGGATCGACAGCGTGCGCTGCGGCGCCCTCGGCTACCTGGCGGCGGGGCGGTTGGCCGACCGGACGGCGGGCGAGCACTTCCTGGAGGCCTGCGAGCGGTCGGATGCCTGGCTCCGCTCGTTCGGGATCGCCTTCGGCAGCACGCCCCACCGTGCGTTGGCGGCCTGCGCCCGGTTCCGTTCGGGCGCCCCCGTCGAGGCGTGCCTCGCCTGGGTCTACCGCGCCCTGCACGACGCGCACCAGCACGCGGTGGTCGTGGACCAGGTGGCCGCGCTGCGGGCCGCCGAGGCGCTGCATGGCGCGGAGGGTGACGAGCTCCGTGCGGCGCACCATCGCCGGCGCGCCGACGCCGAGGTGGCGGCCCACGGTCTGGAGGCGTGGGACGGGGTGCTGCGCAGGCGGTTGGTTCGGACGGCGTAGGGGCGGCACGCGCTGCCCTGGAAGACGCGGTCAGACGTAGAGGCGCGAGGCGCTGACGACGGTCTCGACGAACCCGTACGTCCGGGTGGCGACGGGCCTCGCCGTGCCGCTGGCGGCGTTCGCGAAAACGCCGTACACCGAGCCCTACCTGGAGAGCCGCTTCTAGCGCCAGCGGTGAGTCGCCCGTGCGCTACCATCGAGGCACGTCGCCCACGCGTGGGCGATGCGGAGAGCCGCATGGACCCGCGCCTCGCCCGTCGAGAGGGGAAGACCATGCCCTACGCCAAGATCGAGGAGCTGCCCGACAGCGTCCGCGACAACCTCCCCGAGCACGCCCAGGAGATCTACAAGGAGGCGTTCAACAGCGCCTGGGACCAGTACGCCGAGCCGGAGGACCGGCGCGGCGACGCCGGCCGCGAGGAGACCGCGCACCGCGTCGCCTGGGGCGCCGTGAAGCAGTCGTACAAGCAGGAGGCCGACGGCCGCTGGAAGAAGCTGGACTGAGGCCGGTGCCCCCGTGACGCCGGGCACCCTGGCGGTCGCGTTCGGCATCGTGGCGGCCCTCGCCGCTGCCCGTACCGGAAGGCCTTGGGCGTACGGACTGGCCAAGGTCGTTGCGTCTCTGGGGTTCATCGCCGTGGCCGTGGCGGCCGGGGCGACGGGCGCCGGCTGGAGTTGCTGGGCGTTGGCCGCCCTCGTGCTGTCCGGCGTCGGCGACGCGGTCTTGGCCGTGCGCACCCGCTGGGGGTTCGTCGCCGGCCTCGGGGCGTTCCTCGTCGCCCACGCGCTCTACGCCGTGGCGTTCCTGGTGCGTGGCGCCGATGCGTGGCCGCTCGCGGTGGCCGCGCTCGCGCTGACGCTTGCGGCGACGTTCGGCTGGCGCGCGCTCGCGTCCCACGTGCCGCGCCCACTGAGACGCGCCATCCTCGCCTACCTCGTCGTCGTGTCGGCCATGGTGGCGACCGGCCTGGCCGTCGGCGTCACGCACCGGGCCACCGGCCTGGCGCTCGGCGCCGTGCTCGTCGCGGGCTCGGATCTCGCGGTCGCCCGCGAGCGTTTCGTCCGGCCCGGGTTCGTCAACAAGGCGCTCGGCCTGCCCACGTACTACCTGGGGCAGCTGCTCATCGCGGTGAGCCTGGGCGCCGGCTGACCGGCGCGTCGCGGGGTCCGTCCGGCGTCGTCCGCGCCCCGCTCGAACCCGAGTGGGTCGAGTAGGCTGGGCAACCGTGCGAACTTGGATGACGAGCCAGGCCCATCGCGGGCGCATCGCACGGTCCCTCGGCGGGGCGCGCGGCAGCGGCCTGCTGAGCGGCTGGAGCATCGCCGTCACGCTGCTGGCGCTGCTCGTGGCGGCACCCGTGTGGGTCGTGCTGAGCAGCGCGTTCACCCCGTCCGGTGACGTCTGGTCGCACCTCGCGTCGACCGTGCTGCCTCGTTACGTGCGCAACTCGTTGTGGCTCCTGCTCGGCGTCGGGTTGGGGAGCCTGGTGATCGGCGTGGGCCTCGCCTGGCTGGTGACCATGTGCCGC
>JAABRX010000281.1 GCA_011390675.1 Trueperaceae bacterium
GTCGGGGAGCTCGCTGGGGTCGGGCGCCCAGCCGTCCCCGTGCCACGCCCGCGGCGGCCGCACCCCGGCGATCCTGGGCGCGATGTCGGCCGGGGCCCGCACCTTGACCAGCAACGTGCCGTCGCGGCCGCCGCTGGGTGCGCCCGCGACCGCCTTGCGGGGCACCCCGCGAACCTGCACGACCTCCACGTTCCCCAGGACCTCGCCGGCGGTGTCGAGCACGGTCACCACGTCGCCCGCGTGCAGAGCGTCGGCGTCGAACTCGAAGGGGATGGTGACCACGGGGTGTTCCGCGTCGTCGCGGTGGTCGACGAGCGTGATCGCCAGGCCGGGGCAGATGCGCACGCAGCGCTCGCAGCCGATGCAGGCGTCACCCAGCGCCTCGCCGAGGTACTCGGGCACGTGGCGGATGTCGTCCGGGTCGATGTGGATGAGCCCCTGCGGGCACACCGAGGTGCACGGGTTGCAGGGGATCTCCTGCGCGCAGTGGAATACCGGGTGCACGCCGCTTCGCGGCGTGCCAAGCAGTTCGCTGCGCGAACTGCCGTGCACGTGCGCCGGGCCCTGCCCGGCGCCAGGCAGTTCGCTACGCGAACTGCCTTGTTCGGGGCGCACCGGCCCCGGCTTCGAGCGCAGCAGTTCGGCGGTACGGATCCAGTTGGGCGGCACCTCGCCGACGTCGGCGCCGAGTTCGCGAGCGATCTCGAGCCCACGGATCTTGCCGGCGAAGATCGCGGCGGACGCCTCGGCGATCTCGTCGCAGTCGCCGGCGGCGAAGACGGTCATGCCGGCGGCCCGCGCCTGCGCGGCGAACTCGTCGACGGGATCGAGCCCGACGGCCACCAGCACGGTGTCGCAGGCGAAGTGCCGCTCGGTGCCCGCGATGGGCCGGAAGCGCGCGTCGACGCGGGCAATCGTCGCTCCGCGTACGCGACCTTCGCCGTGCACCGAGCTTCGCTCGGTGCCAAGCGAGTCGCGATGCGACTCGCCATGGGCCGCCACGATCGTGTGTCCCGTCATGATGGGCACGCCCAGTCGAGCGAGCTTGTCACGGTGGACGCGGTAGCCGCCGCACTCGGGGGCGGCCTCCACCAGGCCGACGACCTCGACGCCCGCCTGCAGGGCGTGGTACGCGGTGATCAGCCCGACGTTGCCACCGCCGACGACCAACAGCCGCTCCGACGCCTTCACCAGGTCGCGGTTGAGGAGCGTCTGGAAGGCGCCGGCGCCGAGCACGCCGGGGAGCGTGTTGCCGCGGAAGGGCAGCGCCCGCTCGCGCGAACCGGCGGCGACCAGCAGCACGCGTGGCTTCACGAGCGCGTAGCGCGCGCCGTCCCGCCAAACCCCCACCCAGCCATCGCTGAACACGGCCAGCACGGTGGACGAGGTCCAGATCTCGGTGGTGTCGACAGCGCGCGCCTCGGCCTCGAGGCGCCTACCGATGTCGATCCCGCGGGTACCCGCGTGCACCGCGTTGATCGAGCCGAAGAAGCGGTGAGTCTGCAGGACGAGCTTGCCGCCGAGGCGGTCCTTGTCGTCGACCAGCAGCACCGGGATGCCGTGGCGGCCGAGCTCGGTGGCGGCGGAGAGCCCGGCCGGGCCGCCGCCGACGATCATCACCGGCACCTCGCGCCGCTCGGCGTCGCGCAGCTCGGGGACCTGCCCGTCGACGACGCGCCCGTCGACAGGCACCTCGGGGAGGCCGTCGAGTGGGGCGACGACCATGCCCGGCGTCACCGGCGTCATGCACGCCTTCACCGGGCGCCCGTCGGCCAGCACCAGACACTGGGCGCACTGGCCGTTGGCGCAGTACAAGCCCTGCGGGCTGCCGTCCTTGGGGTGGTGGCCGAACACCTGCTCGCCGTGGGCGATCACCGCCGACGAGATCACCTCGCCGGCCTTGCCCACGCAGGGTGCGCCGTTCCAGACGAACGGCACGTCGTCGCGTGGCTCGATCGCCAGGATCGGATGCTGCTCGAGGCGGCTCGTCCCCATCGTCCCTCCGTGGCCCGTGACCCCATGCTAGGCGAGCGGGGACGGGACTTGAGGGAAGCCGTCCTAGACGCCGAGGCTCGACAGCGGCGGGCCGTCCGCCGCCAGGAAGCGATCGAGGAACACGCGGGTCGCGCCCACCGCGGCCGCGTTCGGTGCCACCGTTCGCGCACGCCGCACGAGGAGGTTGTTGTCGAGCAGCGTGGGCAGCCTGCGCCGGACGACGCCATCGATCGCGGCCAACAGCCGGTCCGAAGCGCCGGCGAGCGCACCCCCGAGGACGAGGAGTTCGGGCTGGAGCAGCAGCACGAAGACCGCGATCTGGGCGCCGAGCATCTCGGTCATCCAGCCGACGAGCTCCGCGGCGTCGGGGTCGCCCGACTCGGCGAGATCGAGCACCGCCAGGAAACGCTCGCGGGCATCGGCGCGGACACCCACGCCGCGCGCCTCCGCATGTTCCTGCAGGCGGCGGGCGCCGGCGGAACCGGTGCGCGCCAGGTAGCGGTCGGCCAGGCCATGCACGGTCAGCACGTCGGCGGCCTCCGCGCGCTCGCCGCAGGCGGCCAACAGCCGCGGATCGACGAGTCCGGCGTTGCCGAAGGGGCCGACGTAGGGCTTGCCATCGAGGAACAGGCTGAACTTGACCCCTTCGCTGAAGCCGACGTAGGCGTACGTGCGCGGAACGCCGTTGGCGGCGAAGTCGACCGCGGCCATGGCGTCGACGTCGTTGCCGATCGTGACCGGCAGGCCACTGGCGTCCCCGAGCCGTTGGGCCAGAGGGAGGTGGTTCCAGTTCGGCACGCGCCCGATGGCGATGACCGCGCCGCTGTGCGGGTCGATGAAACCCGGGCTGGCGAGCCCCAGCCCGAGCCACGCGCGCTCGGGGAGGCGTTCGCGCAGCGAGGCCAGGTAGTCGAGCACGATGGCGTGCACCGCGTCTGGCTCGAGCGACTCGACCCCCTGGGGCACGCGCTCGTCGAGCACTTCACCGGCGAGATCGGTCGCCACCAGGCGCATGCCCGGGTGCTCCAGGTGGACGCCGACCAGCGTGTGCCGGCCGGGGTCGATGCCGAAGAGGTTGGCCGGCCGACCGCCGGTGGCCTCCGCCCGCCCCACGATGCGCACCCAACGCGCCTCCACCAAATCGTGGACCGCGCGGCGCAGCGTCGGCAGGCTGACGCCCGTCGCTGCGCCGAGCTCGGCGAGCGACATCGGGCGGGCGAGCAGGTGGGTGACGATCGATCTCGGCGTGTCCATGGCGGGCGGGCGTCGCGTCCGCCACCATACCCAACGGCGTGGGGACCGGCGGCCGCGGAGGCGCGCTTGACATCCTTTGGGCAATCGTATTACAAAAGAGTATCGCTTAGTAGGGGGCGCGCCGCACGCGCCGGGTCCCAGGTCGCGCCCGCGGCCCCGGTGC
>JAABRX010000282.1 GCA_011390675.1 Trueperaceae bacterium
GTGCGCACGCGCCGGTCGTCGACCCACGTTCCCTCGCTGTTGACGACGGTCACGTCCTGCTCCCATTCGAGCAGCCGGCCCTCGACCTGCCGCACGGCCGGGTCGATGCGGGCACCGGCGTCGAGCTCGCGCAGTCGCTCCAGGCGCCAGGCTTTGGGGTGGGCGTCGAAGGGCACGGTGGGCGCGTGCGGGTCGGCCGGCGGGGTCGGCGGGCGCCGCAGGTCCAGGCCGCCGCGACCGCCCTCGTCCGGTGCCGCCGCGGGCGCCCCGCGCAGGCGCAGCAGCGCCTCGGTCAGCTCGCGCAGCGCCCCGTCCGAGAGGTCGTTCGTGTAGGCGTAGACGACGTCTTGGCCGAAGAACAGGCGCAGGCCGACGCCGTGCTGGATGCTGCTCGTCGCGTCCTCGACGCGCCCGTCGATCGTTCGCAGCGCCTTGCGGCGCCAGCGCTCGGCGTAGAGCTCGGCGAAGTCCGCGCCGCCGCGGCGGGCGGCGGCGAGGACGCTGGTGGCGGTCTCGGGTTGGATCATGGAACGAACGATAGCAGAAGACCGATGAAGGGCGCTCAGGTCAGCGGACGATCGACCGCTCGCGGCGCACCGGGCGGCGCAGTTCGGTCAGTCGGGCATCGGCCAGGATGCGAATCATGCCAGAAGTGTGGAACATCGTCGACCTCCGATGAAACAATAGCGGTCGACGCCGATCATGTCAAGCCAATATGGGCAATGACCTATGCAGATGCGTCCCCCGACGGCGCAGCGCCATCCAAGATGGCGTGCTCGTACTCGTGCAGAACGGTGCGGATGGCGTCTTCGTCGAGCGTGTGGAAGGCCTTGTTGCCGCGCTTCTCGAGGCGCACGAGCCCCGCCTCGCGCAGCATCCGCAGGTGGCCGCTCACCGTCGGCTGCGACACGCCGGCCTGTTGGGCGAGGTCGCCGACGGTCAGGTGCAGCCCCGCGAAGCGCCCGATGAGCGCGAGCAGCAGCGCGCGGGTCGGATCGGCGAAGGCCTTCATGCGCTGCGCCAGCACCGCCACGTGCTCGGCCGTCCGCTCGTGGACCTGCTCCGCCTGCAGGCCGAAGCCGACGTACAGCGTGCCGTCGACGTCGAAGTGGAACCCGCCCGTGGCGGCGAGACCGAGCGGCACGACGACGATCCGGCCCTCGCGCTCGGCGCGCTCGATCGACGCGGCCCCCGACTCGAAGCGGACGAAGTGGTGCGCGGGTAGGGCCGCGAGCGCGCTGCCGGTCGTCTCGTACGTGCGCTGGAAGGCCTCGACGGCGCCTTCGGACGCCGGTCGCCCGTCGCGCTCCCACACGGGACGCAGGCTGCGCCAGAGCTGCCGGTGGGCTGCGGTCCACGCGGCCGCGAAGGTCGGTTCGCCGAGGGCCCGCAAGCGCGCCGCGACGCGCTCCGCGACGCCGGCGTCCTCGTCGCCCCACGCGCCCCCTTCGGCCAGGGATCGCGCGGCCAGCCCGACGGCGTCCCCGAGGAAGCGCTCGGGGTCCACATCGCGCACGTACCCGTAGCGCGCGGCGAGCAGGAAGGCCTCGACGCCCGCACCCCCCTCGGCACCGCCCGGCGCGTCGGCCCGCCCCCAAAGGCCGTGGACGGTCGTCAGCACCTCGGGCGCCTCCGCCGCGACGCGGCGCATCCAGGCCGGCGTGGTCGGCGCGCTCGGCGGCGCGGGCCCCCGTTTCTGGATCAGGAACGAGGCGTAGACGAGTTCGAGCACCGGCGAGACGACGGCGTCGACCCGCCCCGGTTCTCGGGCGGGTGCGCGAAACGTGAGGATCGGGTCGTTGTCCATCGGTCGCTGCCGATGGTATCAGGTCGGGGGCCGCACGCGTGCGCGGCGCGTCAGGCGAGGTCCTCGTCGCGCCACTCGCGCACGGGCAACAACTCGCCGCCTTCGACCACGGCGTTCGTCACCTTGTGGCCGCGGTTGGTCGTCACCTCGAGGGTCGCCTGGTCGAGCGTCTTGGAGCCCACGAGCGCCTTGCGCACGAAGTAGCCGCCGGCCTCGAGGCTCATCTCGCTCGTCTTGGACACGCGGACCTGGATGACCTCGCCGTTGCGCGCCGTGCGCACGCGCGCCCACAGCGCTTGGCCGTCGTCGCGGAAGCGGGGATCTTGGCGGCGGAAGGGACCGAACACGATCGCGAGTGTACCCTGAGCGCATGCCCGAGGATGCCGAGACCCTGTTGCGTGCGGCGTTCGGCGCCGCCGTCGCGGCGGCCGACCCGGCCGATGCCGTGCGCCCGCATCTCCCCGAGCCGCCCGCGGGGCGAATGATCGTCGTCGGGGCGGGCAAGGCTGTGGTGGCGATGGCGCGCGCGGCGGAGGAGACCTACCGGGCGCGCGGCGCGAAGGTCGAGGGGGCCGTCGTCGTGCGGCGCGGCGACGTGGGCGCCGCGCCGCCGCCCGACGCCGGCCGCGCCATCGAGGTGTTCGAGGGCGCCCACCCGGTGCCCGATGCGGCCGGGGCCGAGGCCACCGAGCGCGTGCTCGCCCTCGTCGACGGGGCCGGTGCCGACGACCACGTCCTGGTGCTCGTCTCGGGCGGCGGTAGTGCGCTGTTGGGCGCGCCGGCGGGCCTCGCGCTCGCCGACCTCCAGGAGGTCGTGGCCGAGCTCTTGAGCAGCGGCGCCGACGTCGCGGCGATGAACGTCGTCCGACGACGCCTCGGCGCCGCCGCCGGTGGCCGCCTCGCCGCCCGCGCCGCGCCGGCACGGGTCACCGCGCTCGTGATCTCGGACGTGGTCGGCGACGACCCGGCCGACGTCGCCAGCGGACCCACCGTCCCCGACCCGACGACCGACGCGGACGCCCTGGCGGTCCTCGACCGCTACGAGGTCGCCGCGCCCGGCGCGCGGGCCCGCCTACGGGCCGGGGCGTTCGAGCCGGCACCCGATGCGCGCGACGCGACCTGGTCGCGCGTGCGGACGATCGTCGTGGCCTCTGCGCGACGATCGCTCGAAGCGGCGGCGGGCCGGCTGCGGCGCGCGGGCCTGCCGACCTCGCTGCTGGCCCCGGACCTCACCGGCGAGGCGCGCGACGCCGGCGGCTTCCTCGCCGCCGTAGCCCTCGGGTGCCTCGACGGCGGTGGGCCGCTGCCGCCCCCGTGCGCCTTCGTCAGCGGCGGTGAGACCACCGTCACGGTGCGCGGCGACGGGCGCGGGGGCCGCAACAGCGAGGCCGCCCTCGGCCTCGCGCTCGCGCTTCCCGACGGAGTCCCGATCTGGGCGCTGTGCGCCGACAGCGACGGCATCGACGGCACCGGACCGCACGCCGGGGCGCTCGTCGGGCCCGACCTGTGGCGCCGCATCGACCGTGCGTGGGCGCGCGCGGCCCTGGATCGGAACGACAGCGCGAGCGTCTTCGAGCGCGCGGGGGCGCTCTTCGCCCCCGG
>JAABRX010000283.1 GCA_011390675.1 Trueperaceae bacterium
GCCGACGGGGCCGCGCTCACGCTCGCCGAGCTCACGGCCCGGACGGGCTTCGTCAAGAGCACCGTGCTGCGGCTCGCAGCCTCGCTGGAGCGCGGGCGCCTGCTCGATCGTGCTCCGGACGGCCGCTACCGGCTCGGGCCCATGGCCGCGCGCCTGGGTGCGCGGTACCAGGCCTCGTTCCAGCTCGGCGACCACGCGATGCCGATCCTGGAGTCCCTGTCGCGCGCCACCGGCGAAAGCGCCTCGCTGTACGTCCGTGCTGGCGATCGCCGCGTCTGCCTCCACCGCGTGCACTCGCTCCAGCACCAGCTGCTGCACTTCCTCGAGGTCGGCACCCAGTTCCCGTTCGACACCGGGGCATCGGGGCAGGTGATCGCCGCGTACACCGAGCCGGACGGCGACGGCGAAGTGCGTCGGCGCGGGGTCGCCCGCTCGATCCGCGACCGCACGATCCTGCAGACCGCCGCCGTCGCCGCACCGGTGTTCGGCGCGGACGGGGCCTTCGTCGGGGCGTTGAGCCTGGCCGGGCCGTCGGTGCGCTTCACGGAGGAGGCGCTCCCACGGCTCGAGGCCGAGGTCGTGTGCGCCGCGCTCGAACTGACGCGCTCCCTCGGGGGGATCGCGTCGATGTCGGAGCGTTAGCGGTGGTCGTTCAGTTCTTCTGCGCCGACGACCGATCGATCAGGTCCTGCACCGACAGGATCTGGCCTGCGCGCAGCGCGTCCATGGCCGGGCCGGAGGCGACGAACGCTTTGAGCAGCTCGAGCGCGTGCAGCACCGTGTCGGCCTCTTCGTCGTCGTAGAGGACGAGCTCCTCGCCGGAGGGGAGGTGCGCGACCAGCTCGGCGTAGGCGGGGGTGGCGCGACCCTCGTCGATCGCATCGGGGTCGGTGTCGTCGGGGTAGACGTCCAGTACGTCGATGAACTCGACGGCGTCGAGGTTCACGAGCTGCTGATCCGCCGTGAGCATCCAGGTGGCCATGGAGCGATGCTACACCCCGCGCTACACCCGGGGCGTGGCGCGCAGCGCGCGCCCGAGCCCACGCAGCGCGCCTAGGGTCGCGGCCGTGAGGTCGCGGTTCTGGTAGTCCTCGCTCGGGATCGGGTCGGCTGGCTGCTCGCCGGTGTGGTGCTCGAGCCGCAGGCCGACGGTCGTGCGCGGTGGGTACCCAGGCCAGCCCTCGCCGGGTTGGGCCGCCGCGGCGCCGTCGAGGTACGAGGCGAGCGGCAAGCCGCGCAGCTGCACGCCCAGGAACGCCGTGAGCTGGTGTTGGAGCACGTTGACGATGCGACGCACGTCCCACACGGGATCGGCGTAGCGCCACCAGGCTTCGTGACCAGCGGTGGCCAGCGCGTCCGGCGGCGGGTTGTTGCCGACGTTGTGGCGCGCGTGCTCGAAGGTCAGGAGCCAGCGATCGGCGGCGACCGTCGCGTCGAACAGGTGGCGGATCGCGGCGTACTGCGCGACGTCGTCGCGGCTGCCGGCGGCGATGAAGAGCGGCGTGCTCACCCGCGCGAGCGCCGCGTCGGTCCAGATCCGGTCGCCGCCCCAAGGGGCGAGCAGCACGGCGGCCTTGACCCGCGAGGTGACGCCGTCGACCAGGTCCTCGTAGAACGGGTCGCCGACCAGCAGGTCGTCCAGCAGTTCTCGTCGGACCGCATCGCCGAAGAAGGCGTCGTCGAAGACGTGGGTGCCCAGTCCCGCGCCAAGCGCCAGCAGCGCGCCGTACCCGCCCATCGAGAAGCCGACGAGGGCCGTGCGCGCCGTGTCCCAGACGTGGGCCAACGTCGGGTGCCGGCGCTCGAGGTCGGCGGCCACCTTGACGGCCAGGGCGACGTCGAGCGGCCGGTTGCGCAGCGTCGACAGGACGTCGCCCTGATCGGCGAAGGTGCTGTCGGTGTGGCCGAGCGCGAGCACGGCGTACCCCTTGCTCGCCAGGTTCTCGCCGAGCCAAGAGAGGAGCATGCGCGAGCCGGGGTAGCCGTGGGACACGATCACCAGCGGGCAGGGCCCCAGCGTGCGGTCGGGTTCGGCGTCGCGGGCTGCGCGACCGGCGAAGCGAAACGGGCGCGGCTCCTGGTCGGCGTCGTGCTCGGTCGGGACCAGATGGTCGAGGTAGGTGGTGGTTCCGGCGACGCGCGCCGGGTACCAGACCTCCGCGTCGAGCGCGCGGGTCGCGCGCGTCGGCTCGCCGGCGGCGAGCGAACCGAGGACGTCGATCTGGTAGGGGTTCGTCAGGTGCAGCGTGGTGACGCCCACGGCGTGCGGGCCGCGCCCCGCGAGCGCCGGCGAGCCGGGCAGTGCGTCGCCGGGGACGTACCCCGGGCCATGGCTGGGGAGGGGTCCGGGGAGGTCCATGACGCAGGCTACCGCGGGTGCGTCAACGGTCCGTCAGCGAGGGCACGGATCACGACCGCCGGTCGAGTCGGTCTCGGACCCCGTCCGCGACGAACTGGAACGCCAGCGCCGCGCTCGCGAGCACCAGTCCGGGCCCCAGCGCCGCCCAGGGCTGGCGCGTGAGGAAGGCGCGCGCGTCCTGCAGCACGTTGCCCCACGAGGGGGTCGGGAGCGGCACGCCCAGGCCGAGGTAGCTCAGCGACGCTTCGACCAGGAGGAAGGTCGCCGCGGTGGAGGCGGCCTGCACCGCGAGGGCGCCGGCGAAGTTGGGCAGCGCGTAGCGGAACAGCAGGCGCGCGCGCCCGGCACCGAGCGCGATGCCGGCGGTGACGTAGTCGCGCTGCAGCTCCTGGCGCGCGAAGCCGCGCGTCAGCCGGAAGTAGAGCGGGGATCCGGCGACGCCGAGCGCGGCCACCGTCTGCCAGACACCGCCCCCCAGGACCGCGACCAAGAGCAGCACGAGCAGGAAGCCGGGGAAGGCGAGCAGCGCGTCGAAGGCGCGCGTGAGCACCAGGTCGACCGCCCCCCGGACGCCGGCGGCGGCGAGGCCCGCGATCAGCCCGACCGTCAACGCCAGCAGCGTCGCGGCGCCGGTGATCACCAGCGACACGCGCCCGCCGGCGAGCGCGCGAGCGAAGACGTCGCGCCCCAGCCCGTCGGTGCCCAGCCAGTGCTCCGCGGACGGCGCGGCGAAGCGCGCCCGGTAATCGGGTTCGAGCGGGTCGTGCGGCACCAGTTCGGGGCCCAAGAGCGCCGACGCGACGACCAGCGCCAGCAGCCATGCGCCGAGCGTCCCGCGCGCCAGGCCGCGACGCCTCACCCGTACCTCAGCCGCGGGTCGGCGGCCACCTGAGCGAGGTCGGCGAGCCAGTTGACGAGCACGTAGACGAGCACCGCGACGATCGTCACGCCCTGCACCACCGGGTAGTC
>JAABRX010000284.1 GCA_011390675.1 Trueperaceae bacterium
GCCTCGGCGGCACGCCGCCGCTTCGCCAGGAGCTGCTCGGCCTCGGTCTGCGCCGCCGCCACCTCGGCCGCGGCGCGGTCGCGCGCCTCGGTCAAGATGGACGCGATCTCGGCGCTCGCCTCACGCTCGAGCAGAGCCGAAAGGTCCGACATGAGGTTCAGCCAACCTGGCCGTTGAGCAGGAACGCGATGACGAAGCCGAAGATGATGATCGTCTCGGGGATGACCAGGTAGATGAGGATCTGACCGAACGCCGCCGGGCGCTCGACCAGGGCGCCGACGCCGGCCGTGCCGATGGCGGCCATGGCCCAGGCGGTGGCGATCGCCGAGATCCCGATGGCGAGGGCGGCCGCGAAGGCGATCAGGCCGGCCGTGACGCCGCCGTCGTTCTGCGCGAAGGCCAGCGTGAAGGGGGCGGCGACGACGAGCAGAGCGAGGACGCGAACGAGCTTGTGGTTCATGACTTACCTCCCAGGAGCTTGAACGGCTGGTACGGGCGGCCGGAGGCCTCGTAGAAGCCGAACTTGGTGTAGAACTCCACGTACTGCAGACGCAGCGGCTGCAGCGTGTAGCCGATGATCTTGAGCACCAGCGCGAGCAGGTGCACGAACACGCCGACCACGATCCCGAGCACGGGACCGATGACCGGCAGGCTGTCGGCGAGCGCGAAGCCGAGCTGGGTCGCGAGCTTGGCGACGAGCGCGGCCGCCAGGCCGACGGCGAAGATACGCAAGTAACTAAGGATGTTGCCGCCGTTCGACACGATCTCGATCAGCATGAGCGGCATGCGCGCGAGCACCACGCACACCAGGAAGACGACGAAGCCGACGACCACCACACCGTTGAGCACGGGGTTGAGGTTGTTCGTGAGGAAGGCCGCGGTGAAGATCACCAGCGACGCGACGCCGGTGAACATCCCGATGCCCTCGTACACGTGCTTCATGTCGTTGTGCTTGATCCCGTAGACGACGCGGATCACCCAACCGGCGAGGATCTGGATCGTCCCGAAGGCGAGGGCGAGCATGATGACCGGGGTGAAGTCCTCCACCCGGAACAGCGTGATCTCGATCAGGCCGTACCCCGGCGGATGGGCGTCGCCGAAGGTGGTGTAGAAGATCGGCCGACCCCTGGGCCAGTACTCGAGGAAGGTGCCGAAGAACTCGCCGTAGACGTAGCCCCAAACGATCGTCCAGCCGGCGGCCCAGTAGATCATCGAGCTGATCGGCTTGAGGGCGTCGGCCGCGATGACCATGTTCAGGGGCCCGAGCGACAGCGACTTGCCCTGCGCGCCGCGGCGGCGCAGCAGGAAGCCGACGAGGGCGAAGATCAGGCCGAAGGCGATGTCGCCGACGATGACGCCGAAGAACAGCGGGAAGAAGATCGCCATCGTCCAGGTGGGGTCGAAGTTGCCGTACTTCGGCGGCGCGAACAGCGACAACAGCATCTGGAAGGGCCGCGCCCAGGCGGCGTTCTCGAGCCTGACGGGGACGCCCTCGTCGTGGTGTTCGTCGGCGGGCCGATGCTGCACGATCAGGTCGTCGCCGAACTGCTTGCGCAGCGCCTCGACGGCGCGCGCGCGGTCCTCCTGCGGCACCCACCCCTTGAGCGCGAAGGCGAAGCGGCCCTGCGCCAGGTCGTCGAGCTTGGCCAGGCGCCCGCTGTGGTTGACCGCCGTCTGCCGGTACGCCTTGAGCCGCGGCCCGTGCTGGAGCGCGAGCTTGCGCAACTCCTCGCCGATGGTCGCGAGACGCTTCGGCAGGACCTGCAGCCGCTCCTCCATGGTGTGCACGGCCTTCGCCATGCCCAGCCCGCGGTACCGATCGGGCAGCTGCAGCTCGGCGAGGCCGAGCCGCGCCAGCGCGGCACGCAACGCGGGCGCGTCGCTGCGCAGGACGGCCGCGATCAACAGCGTCTGCCTGGCGGCTTGGGCACGCTCCTCGAAGGCGATGCGGCCCTCGAGCGCCTCGCTGAGCACCGCACGGGCCTCGCCGGCCGCGTTGGTCGCGACCAGCGTCGCTGCGCCGTACAGGTAGCGCCCGTCCTCGAGTTGCGCCAGCGTCGGCGCCAGGTCGCGGAAGGTCGGCAGGAAGGCCCGCACGGTCTCCAGCTCCTCGGCCACCTCGGCCCGCTCCGTCACGAGTTGTTCGACGAGCCCGGCGACGACCTCGACCCGCTCGGCGACGGTCTCCGGGTCGCTGGGCAGCTCGCCCTTGCCCGCCGTGGGTACCTCGTCGGCGACGGCCAACGTCTCGAGCAGCGTCGAGCAGCGACCGGCGATGCGGTCCCACGTCTGCCGCGCGCGGGCGGTCTCATCGGCCGGGCGGAAGCGCTCGAGCGCGCCGGCCGCGCCCTCTTCCTCGAGGGCATCGACGTCGACCGTGTCGATCTGCACCACGCCGAGCCCCTGCAAGGCGACCAGCACGTCGTGGGCCGCACCCTTGCGGCCGACGAGCAGCAGCTGGTCCATCGGCGTGATCATGGCAGGACCCGCTCCACGACGCGTGCGACGGCGGCATCGCGCCGGTCGCTGGCGCGCGCGGCGATCTCATCCGCGGCGGCCCGCGCCGCTGCCAGGACCTCGTCACGGGCGGCGGCCGCGTCCTCGCGGGTGCGCTCGGCGATCTCGCGGGAAAGCCGTTCGGCCTCCGCGCGCGCGCGCTCGATCGATTCACGGGCCTCGCCCCGAGCCTGAGCGACGATGCGCTCCGCCTCGGCGCGAGCCTCCTCGACCTTGGCGACCACGGCCTTCTCGTGGTGAATCAGGTCCTGGAGGATGGGGTCTCTGGAAGCTTCCAAGTAGACCTCCTTTCGGCACACCTCCGTGCGGCTCGGCCGCTCGGGGTCAAGATCGGGGGACGGAAGATCGCTAGGGCACAAAAAAACGCGTTGTGGTGGGCATTCCTCTGCCCCACACGCTGCGTGGGCGAGCATAGCAGCGGCGCTCGCGCAGTGTCAATCTTCGCCCCCGACCCGTTCATGCCCGACCACGACGCCGATGCGCGATGCGCCGGAGCGTCTCCGCCGAGCGCAGGCGCCGCTCGCCCTCGCGCGCCGACAGCGCCCCCTGGACCTCGGCGAGGTCGGCGTAGGCCGCCTCGAGGCGCTCGCGCGGGGTGGCCGGGTCGTGGACCTCGGCGCGCGCCTCCTCCAGCCGCTGCATCAGCCGCTCCTGGCGCAGCCTCCGCCCCGCCTCGACGTGGTGCTCGCGCACCCGCGAGATGAGCTGGTCGAGCCGCAGG
>JAABRX010000285.1 GCA_011390675.1 Trueperaceae bacterium
GGGGGCGCGTTCTGGTGCGTCGGGGCACTCGCCGAGCAGGTGGGCGAGGCGGCGGCGCAGGGCCTCGGCTTCGTCGCGCAGCGCGTCCAGGGTCGTGAGGCGGCGCCGGGCGAGCTCCGGGAACGCGAGGCCGAGCAGGTCGTCGAGCCAGGCGGCGACGTCGGCGGGCGCGGGGCAGCCGTGGCAGGCGCGGTGGGCGGCGAGGCGGCCCTGCAGGAACGCGGTGTCGAGCACGTCGGCCGGGGCCGGTATCGGTTCGAGGGTGGGCGCGGTGGCCGGGTGGGTACGGGCGGGGTCGGCCATGAGGTGAGGGTACGGCGTAGCGCGTCGGGCTCATGGCGCGGGGCCGACCGGAGGGTGCCGCCTACTCGGGTTCGCCGCCGTGCGGTGCGGTGAGGTCGACCACGCGGCGTGCGTCGATGCCGAACGCCCTCAGGGGGCCTTCGAGCGCGGGTTCGACGACCTCTCGGCCCTCACCCCGCCTTCCGCACCTTCCACGCCAGCTCCGACGGCCACCTGCGAGCCCAGGCCGCGTCCACGAAGAAGCGTTGGCCACGGTCGTCCGCGCTCGGCCGCGGCTCGCGCACGTCGAGCACCTCGAAGCCGACCTCGCGGAAGAGCGCGAACCAGCCCTCGAAGGGGAGCGTGAACTCGACGCCGCCCGGTTCGACGGGTACGTGCCTCCAGTCGGTGCGGTGCAGGTCGAAGTACGGGCGGACCAGCGTCTCCCCCACCGGGGACCCGTCCCACGGTGTGCAGACGGTCGCGAACGGATGGTGGCCGAGGAACGCGAGCCGACCGCCCGGAACCAGCAGCCGGTGCGCCTCGCGCAGCCACACGTGGGGGTCGCACCAGATGGCGGCGCCGTACTCGCTGATCGCGAAGTCGAAGCTCGCGTCGGCGTACGGGGTGGCCTCGGCGCTGCCGTGGTGCAGCGTCAGCTCGACGCCGTGCTCCCCAGCGAGGCGGCTCGCCGTGGCGAGCTGGGCCTCGCTGAGGTCGACGCCGGTGCACACCGCGCCGCGGCGCGCCATCCAGCCGCTGACGTAGCCCGTGCCGCAGCCGAGCTCGATGGCGCGCATGCCGCTCTCGAGTCCGTCGAGCAGGCCGAGTGCGCGCTCGGGCACCCCCCAGATGCCCCACGTGGGGTCGGGCTGCGCCCAGTTGCGCTCGCCGGACGCGACCCAGTTGGCGGCGTCGGCGTTCCAGTAGCGGCGGTTCTCGACGGCGTGGTCGGGCAAGCTCGCGAGCGGGTCGTGGTCCATGGCAGGAGCGTAGCGCGCGAACGGGATATCGGGCTCGCAGGTCGGCTCGTCGGTCGCTAGAAGACGACCCCGGCGACCAGGACGATGTTGCTGTAGGGGGTGAACTCCCCGGTCCGAACCACCGCTTTGGCGCCGCGCACCGTCGCTTGCAGCTCCGCATGCGGTACGCGGCGCAAGGCGATCGCGCTCGGCCACGCGGCTTCGAAGGCCGCGCTCATGGCGGGCGATACGCTCGCCATCTCCTCGTCGATGGTGGCGCGTTCGACGTGCAACTCGAGCAGGACTACCTCGAGCGTCTCCAGGAAGCCCGGTACCCCTTCGCGCAGCGCCAAGTCGATGACCGGCACGCCGTGCGGGACCGGCAGGCCGGCGTCGCCGATGACGAGCAGGTCGCCGTGCCCCATGCTGGCGATGAGTCGCGAGAGCTCCGCGTGCAGCACGCCCGTCTTCTTCATGCGCGCACCTCCTGGTGCGGTTCGCCCGCCAACCACGCCACCAGGCGCGGCCACAAGCGTGCGTAGCCGTCCCACGCGACGAACTCGGGCGAACACCAATGCGGACCGATGTCGGAGGTCCAGGCCGCGCTGCGACCGGACCCGTGATGGCCGAGCACCAGCAGTGGGTACCCGCCGGCGCTGGCGACGAGCGTCGCCTCGGGCCGCACGACGACCTCGTTGAGGCCCAGGAGCGGGGGCCACGGGGTCGGGAGATCGGCGACGAGGGGGTGGTCCGGGGCGTCGAGGTGCACGTCGAAGCCTTCGGGCTCTTCGACGCGGTCGTCGACGCTCAACAGGGTCACCGGGAGCACCGCCTCGACCGGCGTGCGGCGGAACCGCGCCGCCCCATGGATACCCTGGAAACTGAAATAGCCACCCGCCATCAGCAGCCCACCGCCAGCCTCGACGAACGCGGCGATCAGGCGCAGCCGGTTGGGGGTGGTGCGACCGTGGATCCAGGTGTCCGGGTGGAGCAAGAGCGTGTTCGCGCCGACGTCGGAGAGGATCACGACGTCGTAGGCGCGCAGCTCGCTCAGCTCGAACGGGAACTCGGTCGCCGCCGCGTGCGACGGCAGGTGCGCGACGCGGTGGCCCGCCGCCTCGAGCGCGGCCTGGAGCTCGCGATGCCCCGTGTGGTACGTCGCCGAGCTGAAGAAGTCCCAGCCCTTGATGTGCTGCGACTGGCTCATCCACGATTCGCCGACGATCAGGACGTTGGCCACGGGAACGTGCCCTCTCTTTCTCCGGAAAGGCCGGTGGGTGGCCAGGGGCCACCCACCGGCGGGCGCTTGCACGGGTGAATCAGTCGCAGGCGGGGTTGGTGACGAGCTCGAGCGCGACGGCGACGGTCACGAGGCTCGCGGGCGCACCGTCGGTCAGGATCGTCTGGGCTGCCTCGACGGCCTGCGCGCCCAGCTGCGCCGGAAGCTGCGCCACGGTGGCCCCCATGCGGCAATCGTTCACGGCCTGCACGGCGTCGTCGGTGGCGTCGAAGCCGACGACCAGGATGTCGCGGCCCGAAGCTTCGATGGCCTGCAGGGCGCCGAGCGCCATCTCGTCGTTGTGGGCGAAGATCGCGGCGATCTCGGGCTGCGCGGTGAGGATGTTCTCCATCACCGTCAGGCCTTCGGCGCGGTTGAAGTTGGCGGTCTGACGGGCCACGACGGCGACGTCCGGGCAGTTCGCGGCGATGGCCTCGTTGAACCCCTGGCCGCGTTCGCGGGTGGCGCTGACGCCGGGAATGCCCTCGAGTTCGACGACGGAGCCGGCGCCGCCGATCATCTCGCAGATGTAATCGCCAGCCGCCGCGCCGCCCGCGACGTTGTCGGACACGATGTAGTACGCCAGCTGGGCGCCGGCGCCGACGCCGCGGTCGACGGCGATCACGGGCACGCCGGCGGCGTTGGCGGCCAGGACGGCCGGCACGACCGCGTCGGAGTCGGTCGGGTTCACGATGAGCACCTGCAC
>JAABRX010000286.1 GCA_011390675.1 Trueperaceae bacterium
CACGTGGTGCAGCGCGACCCGCAGGTTGCCGCGATGGCCGGGGCCCCACAGCAGGTCGGCCGCCGCCGCCTTGGGTACCCCATCGGGCCGCAGCGCCAAGTGGTAGAGCAGCGCCGCCTCCTTGCGCGAGGCCACGGTGAGCGGCGCGCCGCCCCACCTGAGGAGCGGCGGGCCGAGCAGGCGGACCTCGAGCGGCGCCGGTGCGTCGGGCATGATCGTCCGAGCGTACGTCGGCGTCGCGAATCGGGCAAGCACGTGGGGACGCTCGCCACTACCGCGCGCGGCACGGGGCGACCAATCTGGAGGTCATGACCCGCGTCCTCCGCTCCGCCTCCGTGCTCCTCCTGGTCGTGCTCGCCGCGACGTCGGCGCTGGCCCAGCCGGCCGGCGACGGCGCCCCGCCCTTCCCGGTGCCCGTCTACTTCTTCTGGGGCGACGGCTGCCCGCACTGCGCCACCCAGAAGGTCTTCCACGAGCAACTGCTCGCCGACCACCCCAACGTGGTCATCCACGACTACGAGGTCTACAACGTCCCGGAGAACCGGCCGCTGATGGCCGCGATGGCAGCGGCCTTCGGGCGCCCCGTGACCGGCGTGCCGATGACCTTCATCGGCGACGAAGTCTGGGTCGGCTACACCGATGCCTACGGCCGCCAGATGCGCGACGCGGTCGCTCGCTACGAGGCCTACGCGGCGCCTGACCCGGTCGACCGGGTCGACCCGGCGTTGCGCGAGCAGTTCGTGCCGACCCCGGCGCCCTCCCCGCCGCCTCCGCCCGCGGGCTCGACCGGGGCCGCGGTGATCGACGTCCCCCTCATCGGGTCGATCGACGTCGCCAGCCGGGCGCTCTGGCTCTCCACCGCGCTGATCGCGTTCGTCGACGGCTTCAACCCCTGTTCGCTCTGGGTGCTCGCGCTCCTGCTCGCGGTCGTCATCAACACCAAGTCGCGCCGCCGCGTGTTGTTGGTGGGCCTCACCTTCTTGATCGTCACGTCGGCGGTGTACGGCCTATTCATCGCCGGTCTGTTCAGTATCTTCTCGTACGTCTCGTTCCTCGGCTGGATCCGCGTGCTGGTCGCGGGCATCGCGCTCGCCTTCGCGCTGGTCAACCTCAAGGACTACGTGGCCTACAAGCAGGGGTTCAGCCTCACGATCGACGATGCCCAGAAGCCTGGGATCTACAAGCGCATCCGCGGCGTGATGAACGCTCGCGCTTCGCTGCCCGCGACGCTGGCCGCCACCGGTGGGATGGCGCTCGGGGTGACGCTCGTCGAGCTCCCGTGCACGGCCGGGCTCCCGGTGCTGTGGACGACGATCGTCGCCGACGCGGGCGTCGGCTCCGGGGCGTTCACGATGCTGCTGCTCCTCTACATGCTCATCTACCTGCTCGACGAGCTCCTGATCTTCGGGGCGGTCGTGGTGACGATGCGCGCCGCGCGGATCGAGGAGCGCGAGGGCCGCGTGCTCAAGCTCGTCGGTGGGGCGGTGATGCTCGCGCTCGCGCTCGCGATGCTGTTCCGGCCGACGCTGCTTGAATCGATCGGAGGCACCATCGTGGTCTTCGGCGTCGCCATCGGTGCCTCGCTCGCGGTCCTGCTGCTCCACCGCATCGTGCACCCGGCGTCGAGCCCGTGGGGGCCGAAGAAGGTGGCGCCGAAGCCGGGTTGAGCCGCACCACCGTAAGGGTTCCGAGAGCGGGGTTCCCGCATCCTCCAGGCATCCAACGCCGCAGACAGCGGCGGGCCATCCTTCGGAGGCGATGAACCCCGTACCCGTAATCGGGCGCTTGGGACGGGGGGAGCCAGTAGCGCGACCGGCCGAACGATCCGGAGGTTGCCATGGACCGTTCCGCCTTCCCCCTTCGCCGTCCCCTCTCGTTCGTCGCCGCGCTCCTGCTCGCCGGCGTCCTCGCCGCGTGCGGCACCGTCGTCGACCCGCTCGCCGATGCCCCGAACGCCGACGAGACGCCCATCGAAGAGACCACCGAGACCCCGGAGACGACCCCGGCCGACGAGGCGCCCGCGACCGACCTGGCCGAGCCGACGATCGACGGCGAGCCCGCCCCCGAGGATTCCGCGGGCGGCGACCTCGAGGACGCGGTGCTCGACGGTGATTTCCGCGGCCACGACTTCACCGAAGCCAACCTCACCAACGCGAGCTTCCAGGGCGGTTCGTTCGCCGGCGCGATCTTCGTGGACGCCATCCTGCGCGGCGCCCGCTTCAACGGCGGCGACTTCCAAGGCGCCGACTTCACGCGGGCCGACCTGAGCGGTGCCCACCTGGCGGGCGCCGACCTGCGCGGCGCGAACCTGACCGACGCGAACCTCTTGGGCGCGTTCGCGCCCGGCGATGCCGTCAAGCTCGAGGGCGCGATCCTCGACGGCGCCACCTGGATCGACGGCAGCATCTGTGACGTCGGCTCCGTGGGCACCTGCAACTGACGCAGCTGCCGTTTCCTCGACGCGGGCATCACCTCACGGTGGTGCCCGCGTCGCCGTGGGCATGACCGGGCGGGCCGCTAGGCTACGGCCATGCGCACCGCCGACCCCCTGCGAACGATCGCGTGCCTCGACCCGGCCAGCTGCCCCTGCGGGTGTGCGATCGGGACGATCCGTCAGCATTCTGTCGCGCCGCCGGCGACGTCGCTTCGTCGCTGCCGGTCGTGCCATTCGTGACCGTGGCGCGCGCGACCTTCCTGCTGCGGGGCGTCAACGTCGGCGGGCACCGGCGGGTGCCGATGGCCGAGCTGCGCGCGGCTGCCGCCTCGGTAGGGCTCGCGGATCCCCGCACGTACCTCGCGAGCGGCAACCTGGTCGCCGGCTGCGACGGGGACGTCGGTCGGGCCGCGGCCCGGCTCGCGCACGCGCTCGCCGAGCGGTTCGGCTTCGCCGTCGACGTGGTCGCGCGCGACGCGGTCGCCTGGGCGCGCTACGCGGCCGACGCACCGTTCCCCGACGTCGACGCGCCGAACCGGGTGCTGCTCTACCTACCGCGCGACCCGGCGCCCGCCGGTGCCCTGGAGGCGCTGGCCGCGCGGCTCGTACCGGGCGAGCGGGCGGTGGCGACGGCCGACGGGATCTGGGTGTTCCACGCCGACGGCGCCGGAAGGTCGAAGCTGACGCCGGCGGCGATCGACGCCGCCTTCGGCTCGCCGACCACCGGGCGCAACGCGCGGACGGTGGCCGCCATCGCGCAGCTTCTGGGCAT
>JAABRX010000287.1 GCA_011390675.1 Trueperaceae bacterium
GAATCATCCCACAGGAGCGGCCGCAACGAACGTGCAGCCGTCGAAGTGGTGCCTTGCGCAGCCCGGCGCACGCCGTGGGGCGACAATGCGCGCGTGGCCAGCGAGACCCCGAGCGTAGCAAGCGGCGGCGGCGCGTTGACCCGCTTCCTGACGGGCGTGCCGGCGCCGCCGCCGGACCTCGCCACCTTGCGCGTGGCCGGTCTGAGCGGCCTGGCCTACGTGCGGGCCCCGGACCATCCCGAACGCGCGTCCCTCCAAGCGGACTTCATGCGCGTGACCGCTCGCCACCTCGCGGTGCGCCAGGCGGTAGGGCGCCTGGTGGCGGCGTGGCGCGCCGCCGAGGTCGAGGCGCTGGTGTTCAAGGGCTTCCACCTCGCCGAGTTCGTCTACCCGTCGCCGGGCGAGCGCCCGTACCACGACGTCGACCTGGTCGTGCGGCCCGAACGCATCGAGGCCGCGTGCACGGTGGCCCAGGCGCAAGGCTGGCGCCTCGTGTGGCGGCTCGGCGAACCGGACCACGCCCGCGCCGCCCGTTCGGCGGGGTACCGCGGCCACGAGCTGGCGCAGTTCCGCCACCCGGAGCTCGACGTGGTGCTCGACCTGCATCGACGCCTGGCCCACAACACCCACAACCGCCTCCCGTTCGCGGCCATGCAGACGCGGCTGACCGAGGCCGCCTGGGCGGCCTCCGTCGCCGTCGACTGGCAGGGCACGGTCGTGCGCCTGCTCGAACCGCACGACGCCGTCGTGGTGGGTCTGGCGATCAACCGCGGTTGGGGGAGCGACGACTGGCAGCTCAAGCCGCGCGACTACCCGGACCTCGCGGCCATCGTCGCGCGCCACGGGTTGACCTCGGAGGGTCTGCGCGCCCGCGCTCGAGCGCTCGGCGTCCCGCGCACGCTCGACGTCTTCCTCGGGCGCTGCGACCCGTTCCGGGCCCGCCTCTCGCTCGTCCGTCCGAGCTGGTGGCAGCGGCGCGTCTGGAACGTCCGCGTCGCACCCGAGCGCGGTTGGGCGGATCTCGAGCGCGGCGCCGTCCGCGGCGTCGAGCTCGGGCACGAGGCCATCGAGCTCGCCCGCGCCTTGCCGGTCGTCCGGCGCCTCGCGCGCACCGCCGGGCGCACGCCCGAGACCGGACCCGCGAACCCCTCGGACGCTCGCCTCGAAGGTGGCGCGCCGCGGCCGCTGGGCTCCAGGGCTTGGCGGGACCTGCGACGCGCGATCCACCGGAGCCTTCGCCTTCTGAACGTCCGGGAGTCGCTCCGCGCGGACCTGGCCGCGAGGGCTGCATGCACGCTGCTCGGTCGCCGCGGCTACGACGCGAGGCTCGACGTCGACGGCGGCGGTGCGACGCTGTGGCACGACGGATCTCCGCTCGAAGCCCACGATCCGATCGCCGACGACCCTTGACGTCGGCGGCGTCCGCCGCGGAGCTACGCCGCAAAGGTCACACATGCGCGTACCGCAGCGGTCGATACTGGTCCGCAAACGCACGCCGGCGCGTCGTCGGCCTGCAACGACGTGGCGGTGCGGCAACGCGCCCGCAACCGCCCAGAACGATTGAGGGGTGCGTCTGCGTGAAAGCCGTGATTCTCGCGGGTGGTTTCGGGACCCGCCTGTCCGAAGAGACCGATCTGAAGCCGAAGCCCATGGTCGAGATCGGCGGCAAGCCGATCCTGTGGCACATCATGAAGATCTACAGCTCCCACGGCATCGACGACTTCGTGATCGCCTGCGGGTACAAGGGCTACGTGATCAAGGAGTATTTCGCGAACTACTTCCTGCACATGTCGAACGTCACGTTCGACCTGCAGCGGAACGAGATGAAGGTCCACCAGAACCACGCCGAGGCCTGGCGCGTCACCCTGGTCGACACCGGCGAGACGACGATGACCGGCGGGCGCCTGAAGCGCGTCCGCGAGTACCTCGGTGAGGAGACCTTCTGCCTGACGTACGGCGACGGCGTCGCCGACGTCGACATCCGAGCGCTCATCGCCTTCCACCGACGGCGGCAGGGCCTGGCCACCTTGACCGCGGTGCAGCCGCCCGGCCGATTCGGGGCGATCTCGCTCGACCAAGACGAGGCCGGCATCCGGTCGTTCTCCGAGAAGCCGACCGGCGATGGCGGTTGGGTCAACGGCGGCTACTTCGTGCTCGAACCCGCCGTCATCGATCGCATCGAGGGCGACCAGACGACCTGGGAGCGCGAGCCCCTGGAGTCGCTGGCGCAGGACGGGCTGATCTCCGCCTACAAGCACCGCGGCTTCTGGCAACCGATGGACACGCTGCGCGACAAGCATCAGCTCGAAGGCCTCTGGCAACGCGGCGATGCCCCCTGGAAGACCTGGGCGTGAACCCCGCCTTCTGGCGCGGCAAGCGCGTCCTGGTGACCGGACACACCGGCTTCAAGGGGAGTTGGCTGTCGCTTTGGCTGCACGAACTCGGAGCCGACGTGGTGGGGTACGCGCTGCCGCCCACGTCGGACCGAGGACTGTACGCGCTCGCCGGGGTCGAGGACCTGATCACCTCGGTGGAAGGCGACGTGCGCGACGCCGACCACCTGGTCCGGGTGTTCGAGGAGCATCGGCCCGACGTCGTGCTGCACCTCGCCGCCCAAGCGCTGGTGCGCCACTCGTTCGCGCACCCTGCGGAGACGTACGCGACCAACGTCATGGGCACCGTCCACGTGCTCGAGGCCGCGCGCCGGGTTCCCGGGGCGCGCGCCATCGTCGTCGTCACCAGCGACAAGTGCTACCAGAACCTCGAGACCGGCCGGCCGTACGCCGAGGACGACCCGATGGGGGGCCACGACCCGTACTCGAGCAGCAAGGGCTGCGCCGAGCTGGTGGCCGCCGCGTACCGCCACAGCTACTTCGACCCCTCGCGGTTCGACGAGCACGGCGTGGCGCTCTCGAGCGTCCGGGCCGGCAACGTCATCGGCGGCGGGGATTGGGCAGCCGACCGGCTGATCGTCGACGTCATGACCTCGTACCTCGCCGACCGGGCCCCGCTCATCCGCAACCCCGACGCGGTGCGCCCGTGGCAGTTCGTCCTGG
>JAABRX010000039.1 GCA_011390675.1 Trueperaceae bacterium
ACGCGCCGCGCGACCCGAGGTCGGAAGCGTACGCTCCCACGCCCGCGCGCGCGCCACCGTCGCGTGGGTCGCCGTTCGCCCACGCTCGCCACCGCGCGCTCGGTCGCTCCGAGCTACGCCGAGAGCTCGTGATCGCTGCTCAATAGGGCTCCCAGATGGCCATGAGCCTGGCGGAGCCGACATCGTCCGTCAACCGCTGCACGTCGGCCCCGTTGGCGTCGATGCTCCAGACTTCCGCCGTGCTGTCGCCGTACTCCTGGCCGCTCCAAGCGATGCGGGTGCCGCCCGCGTAGTAGGTGGTGTTCATCGGGGCCAGCGATTGCGGCGACGGGTCGGTGAAGATGAGCTGAGGCCCGCCCCCTGCCGTGGGGTGGATGCGGTAGATTCCTCCGGTTCGCGCGGGCTCCGACTGGTTGTCGGCCTCCCACGAGAAGATGATGTCGCCGCCATCGGGCGACCAGTCGATCCCATTCGTCGGAGCATGATCCCCCAGGGACGTCAACGATTGGAGCGGTCCGCCGCCCGCCGGCATGGTGACGAGGTCGAAGTCGTACACGAACCGGGCGTACGCGGACCCCCCTTGGGCAGCCTTGAAGCGTACGAAGGCGAGCGTTTCCCCATCCGGAGCGATCGCGAGGCCCCCGTGCACACCTTCGGCGGCCGCGTTGAAGCTCGTGAGCACGCTGCTGACACCGGTCGCCACGTCGACCACCGCGACCTCCGGAAAGCCCGGGAGGCCCTCGCCGGGGTAAAGCACGTTCTCGTCGGCGGTCCGACGCCGGAAGTAGATCGATCGCCCGTCCGGCGCGAACTTCGGCGACTCTTCGTAATGTTCGCCGTTGGTCAGGGTCCGGTACCCGGAGCGGTCGCACCGCTGGATGAAGATTCGTGAGCGACCTTCATCTGCGCTCTGCACGCCCGTCAGCCAGTTCCCGTCGGGCGAGATGTCGGTGACCAACGCGTACGCGACCGTCGTTCGCTCGCCCGTCTCCAGGTCGATGGTGTCCGTGTACCACTGGCCGTATCCGTAGGCCACGAGGAGGGTCGTGGCGTCGAAGCAGAGCGACGTCGCGCTCGGGGACGTGATGTCGAAGGCGAGCGTGCCCACACCGACCGTCGTGTCGGTGCTGGCGTCGACGACCGTGACGCGCACGGTCTCGGCGCCCGCCACATCGCCCCGCAGTTGGAGCGAAGAGGACGTGGTCGCAGCCTCGGTGGCTTCCTCGCCTCCGTCGAGGAGGTACGTGCCGCGCTCCTCGTCGACGGACCAGTGGTACCTGAGGTCCTCGGCTTGGTGGAGGCCGTTCGGGTCCTGAACCGCGACCTCGAACGTGGCCGTCGCGTGGAGCGCCAACTGACCCTGAGCGGCGACCGTGGGCGACGTGACCTGAACGTTGGAAGCGGCGGGCCCCGCAGGGCTGCAGGCCGACAGGGTCAGAAGGATGAGGGCTAGACCCACGATCTCGACGAAGCGGGGCGCCGCAGCGGTCCGTCGGGCGCGAAGGCGGGTCGAGACGTCGTGCCTCATGGTGATCTCCCCTGCGCGGCCCGAGTGGGT
The DNA here is from genome assembly GCA_011390675.1 of Trueperaceae bacterium. GTDB lineage: Bacteria > Deinococcota > Deinococci > Deinococcales > Trueperaceae > JAABTL01. The sequence continues at coordinate 1,559 of JAABRX010000039.1, forward strand.
GGTCGCTTGCTGGGCCGCCTCGCCCGTCAGGTTGACGGGCGCGCCATTAGCCCGCGATTAATTCGGGGTGCGTGCACGCCACGCGAGCGGAGCATCCCGACGCGCAGCGCGCGGCCGAGGGGCTTCAACCCTCGGCGTCGCCCAGGCCCATCAGTCCTGCGATCGCCGCCACGGTCCGCCGGTTGCGCCCCGTCGTCGGCGAGGCGAACGCGGCGTCGATCGCCTTCGGCGTCAGCTTCGAAGTCCCGGCACCGTCGGCGTGGAACACCCAGACGCCGTCGGTGGTGGGCGCCGCGCGCTCCGCCGGGCCGAGCCGGGCCGTCAGCGCCTCCAGCGCAGAGGCGGGCACCGGGTCGCGCGGCAGGTACAGCAGCACCCGGTTGGCGGCGTCGACGTCGGGGAACGGGTCGTCGGCCAGGTACCGCGCCCAGGCCGCCGCGTCGCGCGCGACGACGTCGACCGCGAAGCCGAAGCGCTCGGCCAGCGCGTCGGCCAGCCGCGCCGCAGCGGTGCGGAGGTCGCCACGCACGCCGGCGACCAGGTTCCCGCTCGCGACGTAGGTGCGGGGCTCCTCGAAACCCACGGACGCGGCCACGGCGCGCAGGTCGGCCATCGGCACCCGTCGGTGCCCACCGACGTTGATGCCCCGCAGCAGGAACGCGGCGCGCGACTCGGTCACCGGGTGGACGAGGAGAAGCGGAGCAGGGACGTCGCGGGCGGCGCGACCCCGGCCTGGCGCATCATCCCGATCACCTGGCCGCGGTGGAAGGTGGCGTGGTCGACGGCGTGCTGCACGAGGTCGCCCAGGACCGCGCGCTGGGGACCTCGGACCGGATGGGCGTAGGCGACCTCGAGCTCCGCCGCGTCGGCGGCGAGCGTCGCGAGCCAGGCGCGCCGTTCGGCGGCGAGCGCCCCCCACGAGTCGGCGAGCCCGGCCAGGTCGGGCGGCGGCGCGTACCCCGCGGGGTCGGCGCCCCGCACCCAGCGTTCGAACCACACCCGCTCGGCCCATTCCATGTGGCGCAGCGTGCCGAGCACCGACTTGAAGCTGGCCCCGACGTCGGCGGTCAAGACCGCTTCGGGGAGGTCGGCGGCGGCACGCAGCGTGACGCCGTTGGCCCAATCGAGGTAGGCGATCATCCGGTGGAGGTCGGCGGTGCGCATGGGCGCAGCCTAGCGGTCCGCTCGCCCCCCGACACGGCGTCGCGGGCACCGCCCGAAGGCGGTGCCCGCGACGCCCGAGGGGTAAGTGGGTCAGTTGCAGGTGCCCACGGAGCCGGCGCCGCAGACGCTTCCGTCGATCCAGGTGGCGCCGTCGAGGACCGCGCCCTCGAGCTTGGTGGAGTCGCCGGGCGCGAACGCGCCCTCGAGGTTCGCGCCGGTCAGGTTCGCACCGCTGAGGTCGGCGCCCGCGAGGTGAGCACCGCGCAGGTCGGCACCGGTGAAGTTCGCGTTCCGGAAGTCGCCGCCGTTGAAGCGGGCGCCGCTCAGGTTGGCGTTCGCGAAGATCGCGCCAGCGAAGGAGCCGCCCTGGAAGCTCGCGTTGACGAGGATGGCACCCGTGAAGTCGTGGTCGCGGAAATCGCCGTCGAGCACCGCGTCCTCGAGGTCGTCGCCCGCGGAATCCTCGGGGGCGGGGGCGCCGTCGATCGTCGGCGCGTCCAGCTCGGTCGGGGGCGCTTCGTCGGCCGGGGTCGTCTCGGGGGCCTCGGTGGTCTCTTCGATGGGCGTCTCGTCGGCGTGGGGGGCATCGGCGAGCGGGTCGACGACGGTGCCGCACGCGGCGAGGACGCCGGCGAGCAGGATCGCGGCGACGAACGAGAGGGGACGGCGAAGGGGGAAGGCGGAACGGTCCATGGCAACCTCCGGATCGTTCGGCCGGTCGCGCTACTGGCTCCCCCCGTCCCAAGCGCCCGATTACGGGTACGGGGTTCATCGCCTCCGAAGGATGGCCCGCCGCTGTCTGCGGCGTTGGATGCCTGGAGGATGCGCGAACCCCGCTTCCGGAACTCTCACGATGGTGCGGCTCAACCCGCCTTCGGTACCGCCTTCTTGGGCCCCCATGGGCTCGATGCCGGGTGCACGATGCGGTGGAGCAGCAGCACCACGAGCGAAGCTCCGATGGCGACCCCGAAGACCACCACGGTGCCGCCGATCGACTCCAACAGCGCCGGTCGGAACAGCATCGCGAGCGCGAGCGCGAGCATCACCGCCCCGCCGACGAGCTTGAGCACGCGGCCCTCGCGCTCCTCGATGCGCGCGGCGCGCATGGTCACGACGACCGCCCCGAAGATCAGGAGCTCGTCGAGCAGGTAGATGAGCATGTAGAGAAGCAGCAGCATCGCGAACGCCCCGGCGCCGACCCCCGCGTCGGCGACGATCGTCGTCCACAGCACCGGGAGCCCAGCCGTGCAGGGGAGCTCGACCAGCGTCACCCCGAGCGCCATGCCGCCGGTGGCCGCCAGCGTGGCGGGAAGCGAGGCACGGGAGTTCATCACGCCACGGATGCGCTTGTAGATGCCCGGCTTCTGAGCGTCGTCGATCGTGAGGCTGAAGCCCTGCTTGTAGGCCACGTAGTCCTTGAGGTTGACGAGCGCGAACGCGAGCGCGATGCCGGCGACCACGACGCGGATCCAGCCGAGAAAAGAGACGTACGAGAAGATACTGAACAAGCCGGCGATGAACAGGCCGTACACGGCCGAGGTGACGATCAGGAAGGTGAGGCCGACCAACAGCACCCGGCGGCGCGACTTGGTGTTGATCACGACCGCGAGCAGGAGCGCGAGCACCCACAGCGAGCAGGGGTTGAAGCCGTCGACGAACGCGATCAGCGCGGTGGAGAGCCACAGCGCCCGGCTGGCCACGTCGATGGAACCGAATAGAGGGACGTCGATCACCGCGGCACCCGCCGATCCCGCGGGCGGTGGCGGAGGCGAGGGTGCGGGGGTCGGCACGAACTGCTCGCGCAGCTCCGGGTCGACCCGGTCCACGGGGTCGGGCGCGGCGTAGGCCTCGTAGCGGGCGACCGCGTCGCGCATCTGGCGGCCGTAGGCGTCGGTGTAGCCGACCCACACCTCGTCGCCGATGAAGGTCATCGGCACGCCGGTCACGGGGCGTCCGAAGGCCGCCGCCATGGCTTCCATCAGCGGCCGGTTCGCTGGGACGTTGTACACCTCGTACGCGTGGATGACCACGTTCGGGTGGTCGGCGAGCAACTGCTCGTGGAAGACCTTCTGGGTGGCGCAGTGGGGGCAGCCGTCGCCCCAGAAGAAGTAGACGGGCACGGGGAACGGCGGTGCGGCGTCGCCGGCCGGCTGAGCCAGGGCCGACGTCGCAGCGAGCACGACCAAGAGGAGCACGGAGGCGGTTCGGAGGGCGCGGGTCATGGACTCCACGTTGGTCCGACCGGGCAGCGCGCGCCAGTGGCGAGCGTCCCCACGTCTTGCCCGGATGGCGACGCCGACGTACGCTCGAGCGAACATGCCCGACGCACCGGAGCCGCTCGAGGTCCGCCTGCTCGGCGCGCCCCTCCTGACGTGGGGCGGCGCGCCGCTCGCCGTGGCTTCGCGCAAGGAGGCAGCGCTGCTCTACCACCTGGCGCTGCGGCCCGACGGGGTGGCCAAATCGGCGGCGGCCGACCTGCTGTGGGGACCCGGCCATCGAGGCAACCTTCGGGTCGCACTGCACCACGTGCGCCGACTCCCCGGTGCCGAAGCGTGGCTGATCGACGACGACCCCGTGGCCATCCGGACCGCCACCGACGTGGCACGGTTCCAGAACGCGGTCGGCGAAGATCCCGAGGCGGCGCTCGACGTCTGGTCCGACCTCCCCGAGGGCCAGCCGGCGCGCGCATGGCTGCTTCACGGCCTCGACGTTCCGGGTGCACCGGAGTTCATGGACTGGGTGGAGCTCGAGCGCGAGCGCTGGGCGGCGGCTTGGGCGGACGCGGTGCTTCGTGCCTCGGACCGGGCGGAGCAGGAGGCGCGCTACGCGGACGCCGCACGCTGGAGCCGCCGCCTCCTCTCGGACGACCCGCTCCACGAGACCGCCGCGCGGGCGCTCATGCGCGTCTCGTGGCTCATGGGCGACCGCGACGGGGCGCTGGCGGCCTTCGAGCGCTGCCGCCGGGCGCTCGCACAGGAGCTCGGGCTGGAGCCGCTCGAGGAGACGCTCGCGCTGCTCGCACGGGTGCGAGCGGGCGCACCCGCACCGCGACCGCATCCCGCCGCCGCCGCGAAGGGCGGGGTCCGAGCCCGACCCGTAGCGTTCGTCGGTCGCACCGAGGAACTGGCCCGAGTCCGGCGTGCGCTCGCACCGGGCCACCTGGTCACGGTCACCGGGCCCGGCGGCATCGGCAAGACTCGCTTGGCCGAGGCGCTGGCCGCCGACTGGGACGGACCCGTGGTGCACGTCGACCTCGGTGCCGTCACGCGCGACGCGGAGGTCCCTCCCGCCCTGCTCGACGCGCTCGGTGCGCGCGAGCGGCGCGGTGCGGCGATCGCCGCCCTGCCCCCGGCCATCCACGCATGGGCGCACCGCCCAGGCGCAGCGGATCACCCGACGCTCTGGGTGCTCGACGAGGTCGAGCGCGTACTCGATGGCGTTGCCGCCGTCCTGGACGCGATCCTTGGCGTTCCGCACGCACCAGCGGTCCTGGCGACGTCGCGCGTGGCGCTGGAGCTGCCGGGCGAGGCGGTCGTCCGTTTGGACGGGCTGGACGACGACGCAGCCGTGGACCTGTTCGCCGCGACGGTCGCCGCGCACGCGCCGGGGTTCGTGCTGGAGCGCGACGATCGCATCGCCGCCGCCGACCTGGCGCGCAGCGTCGGAGGCTCGCCGCTCGCGCTCTCGTTGGCGGCGACCTGGGTCCCCGACGTGACGATCGCCGAGGTGGCCGCGGGCGTCGACGTGGGGCTCGCCCGCGCGGCCGCAGCGCGCGATCCCGAGGTGCGCCGGCATGCCTCGCTGCACGCCGCCCTCGAGCAGTCCTGGCTGCTGTTGACCGATCCCGAGCGAACCGCGCTCGCGTGCGCCACCGTCTTCCCGGGAAGCTTCGACGCCGAAGCCGCCGCCGCCGTCGCGCACGCGGAGCTCCGCACGCTGCTGGCGCTGGTCCGGAAGTCGATGCTGCAGCGCGACCCGTCGGGACGCTTCCGCATGCACCCCGTGGTGCAGCTGTACGCGGCCGCCGCGCTCGAACGAATGGGCGAAGAGCGCGAGGCGCGCGACCGCCACGCTTCGTGGACGCTCGAGGTGGTCGCCGAGCGGCTGCGGCGGCCCGGGCCGACCTGGGTCGTCGACGGCGCCGCCGCACGGCACGCGTTCGACGACCTGCGAGCCGCGTGGGACCATGCGCTGGCGGCCGACCCGAAGCGCCTCGACGGGGTCGTCGAGTCGATCGCCGCGATCGTCGACCAGCTGGGCCGCTGGCAGGATGGCGACGCGTGGTTCGCGCGCGCCTTGGACCACCCCGCCATGGCCGTCGCCCCGGCGCTCCGGGCGACCCTGGCCGTCGCGCGGGCGCGCGGAGCGAGCGTGCTGCGCGGGCACGAGGCGGCGCTGACCCTCCTGGATTCCGTCGCCGACGCATTGCCTTCGGCCTCGGAGCGCTGCCGTGCGGAGGCCGAGCGCGTCCGCGGCCATGCGCTGATGTCCACCGTGCGCCTGGACGACGCCGAAGCCGCACTCCAACGCGCCGCGGGCGGCTTCGAGGCGATCGGCGACGAACGGGCGCTCGCGAGCACGCTCAACCTGCTGGGCCTGATCGCGTCCCACCGCCGGGAGTCCGCCCTCGCATCGGCCCGGTTCGCGCGCGTGCTCGAGGTCGCGGAGCGCGCCGACCTGCCGGTGGCGCGGGGCGCGGCGCTCGCCAACCTCGCGAACCTGCTACCGGCCGATCGGCCCCTCGCGGAACGCGTGGCGTTGCTCGAGCGCGCGGCGGACGCGCTGCGCTCCGCCGCCTTCGCACCCGCCCTCGCGGCGACGCTCCTGAACCTCGGTCGGCGCCGGCGCGAAGCGGGGTTGCCCGGCGCCCGCGCGGCCTTCGAGGAGGCCGCTGCGCTCCTGGAGGGCCTCGGGATGGCGACCGGCGCAGTCCTGGCCGAGCTCGCCGGAGAAGTGGCGCCGGAGGAGGGCGCCGAGGTGGCGGCGCGCGCGATCGCCGCGGCGCGCGCCGGCGCCGATGCGCTCAGCGAGGCGCTGGCCGCGAAGACGCTCGCCAAGATCGAGGAGGGGCGCGGGCGCCCCGGCGCGGCGGACGCCGCGTTCGACCTGGCGGTCGAGGCGGCCCACCGACCGGCGGCCGGCGCCATCGCCCGCTTCAACGTGCACCACGCGCGGGCGGCGGTGCGGGCGGCGCGCGGCGACCGCGACGGCGCCGTGGCCGATCTGGCCGACGCGCTGGACGCCGCCGTCGAACAGCGGATCGACGCGTGCATCGCGCTGGCCGCCGAGGGCGCCTGGTGGCTGGGTGCGCCGCCGGACGCGATCACCGCGCGGGTGCTGCGCGGCGCCGTCGTTCACGCTCGGGCCACGGCGTGTGCATCGGCGGAGGCGGACGCGCGCACCGCCTGCAGCGACCTGGGCATCGATCCGGACGCCGGCGACGCGCGCGTCGAGCTCGACGGCGCGGTGGTGGACCTCACCGGGCGCACCGCACCGGCGCCCGACGGGGCGCGCTGGCTCGACGCGCTGTTGGCCTTGACGTTGGCGTACGACCTCCGCGCGCGGTTGGCGGCTCAGCCGCCGCCGTCCACGGACGGCGCGCGCCCTTCGACGCCGGGATCCGCCCCGGCTTCGGCACCGAACGCGTCGGAGAGGTAGCGCAGCAAGGACGGGACGTCGACGAACGTCGCGACGGCTCCGTCGCGCAAGTCGGTCACGCGCGCCCGCCACGGCGAGCCGCGATCGGCGTCGCGCCAGAGATGAAGGGCGAGGAGGACGTCGTCGCGCATAGGGCATCCTCCGACCACGGGCGTGAACGGAGCGTTGCGGCGGCGGAACGACCCACCGGCGAGCGCCTACCCGCTAGCGCCCTCACGAAAGCGATCGAGCGCTTCGGTCGAACCGATCACCACGAGGATGTCGCCCTCTTCGACCTCGAAGTCGGCCTTGGGGCCCACCGTCAGCGCGTCGCCGCGCTCGATCGCCACGACCTGGATGGCGAACCGATTGGGCAGGCGCAGGTGCGCGAGGCTCCCCACGAGCTTCGGACCGGCGACGAACTCGAGCACGCCGTGGGCGTCGCCGAGCGCGAAGGCATCGACGAGCGCCGGCGTCACCAACTGCTGCGCCAAGCGCTCGCCCATGTCGTGCTCGGGTCGGACCACGTGGTCGGCGCCGACCTTCGTGAGGACCTCGGCCGCGCGCGTCGAGCCGGCCTTCGCGACGATGTGCTGCGCCCCGAGTTCCTTGGCGGCCGCGGTCGCGAGAACCGAAGCCTCGAACGAATCGCCGATCGCGATCACGACCGCGTCGAAGTTCGACACCCCCACCTTGGACAGCTCCGCCTCGCTGGCCGCGTCGAGCACCAGCGCATGGGTGGCGTGCGCCATGACGTCCTCGAGCGGCCCCTCACGACGGTCGACGATCACGACCTCGTGGCCGAGCTCGAACAGCGTGCGGGCGAGCGCGCCGCCGAAGCGGCCCGCGCCCACGACCAGGTACGACCGAACCTTCATCGCGCCTCCTTCGGTCGCCGCCCGCTCATCCGACGACCACGTCCTCCCGAGGGTACCGGCGCACGCGGTCCAACGGCACCGCAGCGACCGCGAGCCCCACCGTCAATAGCCCGACGCGCCCGATCACCATCAGCAGGACGACCACCACGCGTCCCAGATCGGAAAGCGCGCCGGTCGCCCCCATCGACAGGCCTACGGTCCCGAACGCCGACATCGCCTCGAACGCGAGCGCCCCGAAGGGCACGTCCGGGTCGGTGGCCGTGAGCAGCAGGATCGCCACGGCCAAGATCCCCACCGCCCCCGTCGCCAACGCCGCCGCACGGACCACCAGCGCGCCGCCGAGGGTCCGGCCGAACGCCACCGGATCGCCGCGGCCGCGCGCGACGGCCACCGCCGTGAGGACGAGCACGGCTGCGGTGGTGGTCTTGATCCCACCGGCCGTCGAACCCGGGTTCCCACCGATGAACATCAGCAGCGCCGTCCACGCCTGCCCGGCGGGCGACATGGCGCCGACGTCGATCACGTTGAAGCCTGCCGTGCGCGGCGTGAGCCCCTGGAACGCGGCTGCGAGCCAGCGTGCACCCACTGGGAGCGCGCCCAACGTCTCCGGGTTGCGCCACTCGAAGGCGGCGATGCCCACCACCCCTGCGACGACCAGCACCGCGGTCGTCGCGAGCGCGAGCCGGCTGTGGAGGGTGAGCGGGGTTCTCGGCCGCGCTGCCCGGCCCGCCGCCGTGCGCCGCGAACGCTTCGCCCGATAGGCGACCACGACGTCGGTGGTGACGACCAGCCCGAGGCCGCCGGCGACGAACAGCGCCGCGACCACCCCCGCGACCCACGGGTCGCCCACGTACGACTCGAGGCTGTTGGCGAACAACGAGAAGCCGGCGTTGTTCCAAGCGCTCACCGCGTGGAAGACGGCCTGCCAGGCGCCGGCGGCAAGGCCGTGGTCCCGCGCGAACGCGGGCCACAGGGCCAGCGCGCCGACGAGCTCGATCGCCGTCGTCACGAGCAGCAGGCCGCGCACGAAGCGCACCACCCCGCCCACCTCCAGGCGGCTGGTCTGCACCTGCAGGCCCAAGCGCTCGACGACGCCCAACCGTCGCCCGAGCGTCAGGGCCACGAGCGCACCGACCGACAGCACGCCCAGCCCACCCGCCTTGATCAGCAGCACCAGCACGGCCTGGCCGAACGGCGACAGCGCCGTACCGGGATCGACCACGATCAAGCCGGTCACGCACACCGCGCTGGTCGCCATGAAGAGCGCGTCCGAGAGGCTCAGGCTCACCCCGGGCGCATGCGCGATCGGCAGCGCGAGCAGCAGCGTGCCGACCGCGATGGCGGTGAGGAACCCTCCGAGCACCGCTTGGGGCGGACGCGGCGAACGCGATCGGCGAGCGCGGGGCGGGAAGCGGGTCGCGAATCGAGTCACGTCGGAACTACGCTACGCCCGTCCAGGCCGCCCTCCGTCGAGAAGCGCCACACCTGGGTGGCGAGCCGCGCGACCAGCCTGCGGTCGTGGCTGGCGATCAGCAGCGTGCCCGGGAACCCCTCGAGGAGCGCCTCGAGCGCCTCGACCGCCCGCACGTCGAGGTGGTGGGTCGGCTCGTCGAGCACCAGCAGGTGCGCGTCCGCGACGGCGACGCAGGCGAGCGTCAGCCGCCGCCGCTCGCCGCCCGAGAGCTCGTCGACGGGTCGGTCGGGCGCGGAGGGGATGCCGGCCTCGGCGGTCGCACGCCAAACGTCGGCGGGCCGCACGTCGGATCGGACGCTGCGCAGCACGTCGCCGACCGTGCCCGCACCGGACCCTCGTGCGCGCGTCCACGGCTCGGCGACTTGATCGACGTGCGCCACCGCCAAGCCGACCCCGAGCCGTACGGAGCCCGCGTCCGGCGCGCGCCGGCCGGTCAGCACGTCGAGGAGCGTGCTCTTGCCGGCGCCGTTGGGGCCCACCAGCGCCACCCGGTCGCCGCGGCGCACGTACAGGTCGAGGCCGGCGACCAGCGTACGGCCGCCGCGCCGCACCACCAGGTCGTGCGCGGTGACCACCTCCAGCGGCCCCCGATCCGCGGGGCGCGCGACGAAGCCGAGCCGACGCCGGTCCTCGTACGGCTTGGCGACGGGCGGCTCGCGCTCGAGTCGCGCCCGCATGGCGCGGGTGCGGCGCGCCAGCGTGTTCGAGGCCGACTCCGCGCGGTTCTTCGCCAAGAGCTTGGACGTGCCGTCGGCGTAGCGCGGGTCGAACGTGCCGACGCTGCGGGCACGCGACCCTTCGCGCTGGACCGCGCCCGCCAGGCTCGCCCGGCGCGCCGTGTCGGCCCGGTGCCGGCGCACCCCCGCCGCGTCGGCGGCGGCGCGGCGCGCGATCGCCTCGGCGTACGCGCCCGCGTCGATCCGCAGCGCGCCGCGCTCCAAGAACGCGACGTCGGTCGCCACCGCGTCGAGGAACGCCCGGTCGTGGGCGACGAACAGCACCGCGGCGTCGCTCGCGATCAGCCACGCCTCGAACCAGGCGAGCGCCTCGCCGTCCAGGTGGTGCGTGGGCTCGTCGAGCAGCAGTACATCGGCCCCAGACGCGCTCAACGCTTCGAGGCGGCGGCGCTGGTGCTCGCCGCCCGAGCCGGGCGGTCCGTCGTCCGGCAGCATCTGGTCGAGGTGGCCGACGCGACCCTCGCGGTGCACGCGCCCACGGTCCGGCACGCAGAGCCCGGCCGCCACCCGCAGGAGCGTCGACTTGCCGGCGCCGTTCTCACCCACCAGGGCGAGACGCTGGCCAGCGTGAAGGTGAAGGAGGACGTCGTCGAAGAGCGTGCGGTCGCCGAGGTCGACGCCGACGCCCGAGAGGCGCAGGGAGGGCATGAGGGCTCCGGCCCCGTGCGGGGCGGCACCAGGATCCGTCGTGTCCGCTACGCCGCCCTGGGGCAGCGCGACGGACGGTCGGTCAGCGGTGGGTGCGTCGGAGCGTGGGTTCCATGGTCGGGTACCGCCGCGAGCGCGGACGGGAGGGGCCCCCGGAAACCGGGTCGGGCCACGCGAAATCTAGCGCGGCACGGCGCCGGCGTCAAGCGCACGCATGGGTTCAGGACCCGCGCCCAGGACCGCGCGGCCACGATCGCGGTAGGCGTCGCGCGCACCGGGCGTCCGCGCCACCCTGAGCCATGGCCGACGGTTCCACGCACCGCTGGTGGCACGCCCCGGGCCCGTGGATCGCCCAGGTCGAGGCTCCACCCACGGCCGCCGCGGCGCCGCTCGACGTGTGGACGCTGCTGCTCGGCGGCGAACCGACGATGCCGCTGGGGACCTCCTCGCGATGGGCGCCAGTGCCGAGCCACCGGCTTGGGCGACGACCTCGCGCTCGGCGCGTCCTCGCCCCCACCGTCGAGGGCGCGCTGGCGTGGGCGCGCGGCGAGCTCGAGGCGCTCACGTCCGCCGCCGACGATCGCGAAGACGCGCGCGACGGCGCACCTCCCAGCGTCGCGTTCCGGGTGCGCGGCGACCGGCGGGTGCGTTGGCGAGCGCACACCGTCCGCGACGTGCGCGACGCGGCGCGCGCCGTCGCGGGTTGGGACGGTGCACCGAGCGCTCCGCACGCGACGCCCGTCGCGACCACGGAACCCAAGGGCGTGCCCGCCCTGACCGCTGCGCAGCGCGCGGTGGTGGAGCACGACGGCGGCCGCGCCGTCGTGCTCGCGGTGGCCGGCGCCGGCAAGACCACGACCATGGTCGCGCGCGTGCGCCACCGCGTGGCCACCGGACGCTGCGACCCGGCGGCCACCCTCGTCGTCAGCTTCTCGCGCGCGGCGGTCGCGGCCGTGCGCGCCAAACTCGACGCCGACCCGATCACCGCGGCGGTCGAGGCGCGCACCTTCCACGCCCTCGCGCACCGGCTCCTGGCGCTCGGCACCGACCGGACGGGGGCCGGGCCGGCGGCGGACGACGTCGTCTCGGCGATCGTGCGCATCGCACGCCGCGAGGCCGTCGACCGCGACCCCGACCTGGCGGACGCCTGGCAGGCTGCCGACCTCGCCGCGTTCACGGCCTACCGAGGCCGAGCGCTGGCGCGGCTCGAGCTCCCCGGCCTGGCGACGCGCGCGCTGCCACCATCGGCGATCGCCGAGGCGCGCCCACCACCGCCCGACCCCGAACACCCGGCCCACCCGGCGCTCCTCGAGGACTTCGAACGGGTGCGGGCCGCGCGCGGCTGGATGGACCACGACCAGCTGTTGGTCGAGGCGTGGCTGGCCGTGCACGGCGACCCGGCCATCGTGGCGGGCGCGCGCGGTCGGTGGCGAACCTGGCTCATCGACGAGGCGCAGGACCTGAACGCGGTGCAGCTCGCGCTCCTCGAGCGTCTGACCTTCGGACGCGACGACGTCGTCCTCGTAGGCGACGACGACCAGGCGATCTATGGGTTCCGCGGCTCGACGCCCGGCCTGCTCCGCGGCTACGCGGCCGAGCACCGCGCGCGCGTCCTCGTGCTCGACGAGGCGTTCCGGTCGCGGGCCGAGCCACTGGCGATCGCCGCGTCCTTGATGGCGCACGCAGGTGCCACCGGCGGCCCCGAACGCGCGCACGTCCGACCGCGCGCGGTGCGCGGACCCGGCGGCGCCTTGACGCTCGACGTCGCCAGCGGACCGGACGGCGAAGCGCGCGCCCTGCTCGCGCGGGCGTGCACCCACCATGGTGCGGGCGGCGCGTGGCGCGACCAGGTGGTGCTGCTGCGGCGCTTCGATCAAGCGCCCGCCCTGGAGCGGGCCGCGGCGCGCCTGGGGGTGCCGCTGCGGCTCGAGGGGGTGGCGCCGCTCGTGCGGCACCCCGAGGTCGTCGCCGCCTGGGCCGGAGTAGCGCTGGCGCTGGGCGCGCTGCACGACGCACCGCCGGCGACCCGCGAACGGGCCTGGCGCCGCTGGTTGCTGGGGCCCGGCGCCCAGACGCGCCCCGCCGCGCTCGCCACGGCGCGGGCGCTCGCCGGCAGCCCGGGTCCCGGTGCCCGCGCCTGGCGCACGCACGCGCCGCGCGGGGCCGACCCCGCCGTCGGCGAGCGGCTGGCGGCGATCGCGGCGGTCGCCGAGGACGCGGCCCGAGCGCTGAGCGCGGCCGGCACCGACCCGCGCAGGTGGCCCGCCGGTCCTGGACTGCGGCTGCGCGCGGCGCTCGACCTGCTCGGCGACGCCGGACCCACGCCCGCGGCCACGGCGTACGAAGCATGGCGCAGGACGGTTCGCGCCCGCGCACCGGACGACGCGCTCCTCGTGACCAGCGTCCACCGCGCCAAGGGGCTCGAGTGGCCGGTCGTCCACGTGCCGGGCATGACGGCGGGCGTGTTCCCGACGGGCTCGGACCCCGAGGAGCGCCGGCTGGCCTACGTCGCCTGGACCCGCGCGCGCGACGCGCTGCACCTCTACCGCGACGGCCTTCGCCCGCCCTCGCCGTTCCTGGCCGACGGGGACGTCGCCGACGTGATCGCGCTGGCGCTCGACCTGGCGCACGTGAGCTCGGACCCGAGGAGCCAAGCGGGACCGGAGCGCCTCGCGGCGGCGTGGGCACGGCGCGAAGCGGCCGCGCGCTTCGGCTCCCGGGTCGGCTCCGGCGCAGCGCGGACGGCACCGGGAACGCCGTCGGGCGCGCGGTAGACTGCCGCGACGCGCGGCGTGCCCCACGCACCGACCGCGCCCAGGAGGCCCCCGTTGCGACCCATCGACCGCGAAGCCGTGCAGGGCGAGCTCGATCGCCGGCTCGGCCGGACCGTGTACCTGCACCTCGAGACGACGACCGGCTCCTACACGGCGCTCGGTCCCGAGAAGAAGCCCCCCGTGATCGCGTTCGTGCGCAACGCCCAGGTCACGTACCAGCGCGGCTCGGTGACCGGCCCGGGCCCGTATCGGGTCGGCCTCAAGCTCGACGGCGGCTGGGTGTACGCCGACGGCCTGACCGACTTCGAGGTGAGCGAGCGCGACGAGCTCCTGCTCGCCGGCCTCGACCCCGAGGGCCAACTGACCGTCGCCCTGCAGCTCTCCGAGACCCCCTTCCGGGAGGCGTGACCGTGCCCGAACCGATCCCCTTCGTCCACGCGGACGAGCGCGCCCTGCTCGTCGTGCTGCCGCACCCCGACGACGAGACCTTCTCGTCGGGTGGCACCCTCTCGGCCTGCGCCGACGCCGGCGTCCGCACCCTCTACCTGTGCGGCACCTACGGCGACATGGGGCGCCGCATGGGGCGTCCCGCCTTCGCCAACCGCGAGTCGCTGCGCGACGTGCGCGAGCGCGAGCTGGCCGACGCCTGCGCGGTCATCGGCTGCGAGGTGCGGATCATGGGCCTGCGCGACAAGTGCGTCGAGTTCGAGGACCCGCACGTGGTCGCGCGCCGCATCCGGTCGGTGATCGACGAGCTACGGCCCAGCACGGTGATCACCTTCTACCCAGGGTTCGGCGTCCATCCCGACCACGACGCTTTGGGTTGGTTCACGCAGCTCGCGGTGCGCGGCGTCGCGGCGGACGCGCGCCCGCGGCTGCTCGCCGTCGCCGTGGGCGACGCGGAGCAGAACCGCAAGGCGCTCGGCGAGCCCGACGTGGTGTCGAACATCGCCGCGACGCAGCAGCGCAAGATCGACGCGCTCAAGGCGCACCGGAGCCAGACCGAGAACATGTTCCTGCGCTGGGAAGAAGACCGCGAGACGGACGACCAGGAGAAGGCGTTCCGCGAGCGCATGCTCGGCGGCGAGCGGTACTACCTCCTCGACCCCGACCTCGTCACCGACTACGAGCGCCGGCACGCGTGAGCGCGGACCCGCGCCTGCTGCCCGACGACCTGCGCGCGCGGTACCGCGACCTGCTCGCGCGCTGGGTGGCGCTCCCATCGGTCGCCGCCGAAGGGCGGGCTCAGGACCAGACCGCCGAGGCCGTCGCCACCGAACTGCGCGCCCTGGGTCTGGACGTCGCCGTCCACGCGACCGCCGGTGCGCCCGTGGTCTTCGCCGAGCGACGCGTCCCCGGCGCGCCCACCGTGCTCTTCTACAACCACTACGACGTGCAACCGGCCGATCCGGTCGAGCTCTGGACCTCCGATCCGTTCGAGCTCGCCGAGCGCGACGGCAAGCTCTTCGGTCGCGGCGCCACCGACGACAAGGGGCAGCTCGCATCGCGCGTCGTGGCGCTCGAGTGGTTGAAGCGCCGCCACGGCGGCGCGCTCCCGGTGGGCGTCGTGTTCGTCGTCGAAGGCGAGGAGGAGGTCGGCAGCCCCAACATGGGCGCGTACGTCGACGCGCACCGCGAGCGCCTCCAGGCCGACGCGTGCGTGTGGGAGTTCGGCGGCGTCGACGCCCACGACCGGCCCCAGTTGATCTGCGGGCTCAAGGGCATCGTGTCGATCGACCTGACCGTGCGCACCGGTGCGTACGACCAGCACTCCGGCCTCGGCCCGGTCGTGCCCAACGCGGCGTGGCGGATGGCGGCCGCGGTCGCCAGCCTGCGCGACGCCGAAGGGCGCGCGCTCGTGGACGGCTTCTACGACCGCGTGCGGCCGGCCACCGACGCGGAGGCCGCGTACGTCGCGAACGCGCCGCGCGAGGACGACGTGGTCGCCGCGAACGTCGGCGTCGAGCGCTTCCTGGGCGGCGCCACCGGCGCGGAGTGGCATCGGCGGCTCCAGCTGGAGCCGGTGATCAACGTCAACGGCATCCACTCCGGGTACGGCGGGCCGGGGATGAAGACCGTGCTGCCGGTCGCCGCGATGGCCAAGCTCGACGTGCGCCTGGTGCCCGATCAGGACCCCCATGAGATCCTCGGTCTCATCCGCGCCCACCTCGACCGCCACGGCTTCGGCGACGTGGCGTCGACGCTCGCGGAGCGCCCCGAGCACCCGTCGCGCGTCGACCCCACCCATCCGTGGGTTCGGCACGCGGCGGCGGCGCTCGAGGAGGCGTACGGCACGCCCGCGGTCGTCACGGTGAGCTCGGGCGGCTCCGGGCCGCTGCATCCGTTCGCCGACGTGCTCGGGTTGCCGGTCGTGATGATCGGCGTCGGCCACGCCCAGGGACGCGCGCACGCACCGGACGAGAACGTCCGCTGGGTCGACGTCGAGCGCGGCACGTACGCGACCGTCCGCTTGATCGAGCGCTGGGCCGGGGTCGAACCGCAGGGTTGAGCGCCGCTGCGGGCGCGGGCGATCACGACCGCGCGAGCAACTCCCCGCGCCGAAAGCGGCGCGCGCCGAACGTCAACAGCGCGGCCGCCACCACCCAGAAGGCGGCGCCGAGCGCCGCCACGACCGCGGTGGAGAGCACGACCACGCCGGCCGCCTGCCCCACGATCAGCAGCACGATCGGGAGCACGACGGCGCCACCGATCTGGTAGGCCTCCTGGAAGGTGTTCACGCGGGCGGAGACCAGGACGGTGGCGCCGAGCCCCACGGCCGCGACCGCCGGCGCCACCCACAGCGCCAGCACCCACCACATGACGGTCGGGAAGAAGATCTGCCCCATCACCGACCAGGCCGCCGCGTTCGCGACCACCGCGTACACCAGGAAGCCGCCCCACGCCACCGCCATCGCCGGCACGAAGCCCACGAGCAGCTTGCCCACCAGCAGTTCGGCGTCGGTGGTGGGCGTGTAGAGCAGCGCCTCGAGCGTGCGTCGCTCCTTCTCGCCGGCGAAGGCGTCCGCGGCGATCACGCTCGCCACCATCAGCGGCACGATCAGGTACATCGGGGCGAACAGGTACACGAGCAGCAGCGTCACGATCGTCTGCTCTTCGGTGAGCCCCACGAAGCGCGCTGCGAACGGCTCGGGCATGCGCTCCAGCATCCCGGTCAGGTCGGACGCCCCGGGCAAGTTGATCAGGTGCGGCGCGAACGATGCGAGGACGGGCAGCACCAGCAGCATCACGAGCGGCACGATGACGATCGGCAGCAGCACCGCCTTGCTCTGCAGCACCACCGACAGGTCCTTGCGCACGATCGCGCGGATCGCACGGACGTTCATGCGGGCACCCCCCCAGCGGCAGGCACCGCCACCGCACCGCGCCCGACTCGATGGAGCGCGAAGTAGACGTCCTCGAGCGACGGGACTTCGCGCTCGACCGCGTGGATCCGGGCGCCCAGCCCCACCAGCGCCGCGACGCCGTCCGCGATGGCGTCGGCGTCGCGAACGACGGCGTGCACGACCACGACGCCGGCGTGCTCGGGTGGGGCATCGTCGTCCACGTCCCCCCACCCGTCGACGGTGGCGAGGGTCGCGGCGAGGCTCGCGACGAGCCCCCCACCGTCGACCGGCGGCCGCGCCACCACCCGCACCCGGGTGCCCGCGCCCAAGCCGGCGGCGAGCTCGCTCGGTGCCCCCTCCGCGACGACCGCACCGTGCTCGAGCACCACCACCCGGTCGCACAGCGCCTGCGCTTGGTTCAGGTCGTGGGTGCACAGGACGATCCCGCGGCCCTCGGCGCGCAGCGCGCGGACGCGATCGGCGACCGCCCGCGCAGCGACCGGGTCGAGCCCCGCCGTCGGTTCGTCCAAGAAGAGCAGCGCGGGGTCGTGGAGCAGAGCGCGCGCGAGCGCGAGGCGCTGGCGCATCCCCTTGCTGTACGTGCCCACCCGCCGGTCGGCGGCCTCGCTCAGGTCGAACGATGCGAGCAGGTCGGCGACCCGCCCGTCGACGAGCGACGGCGCGACGCCGTACAGGTCGGCGAACGCACGCAGGCCCTGACGGCCGGTCAGGCGGTCGTCGACCGCGGGCGTCTCGGTGCTCACACCCACCCGGCGGCGGACCTCGACGCCGTCGACGGTCGGGTCGAAACCGAACACGCGCGCGGTGCCCGCGGTCGGCGCCAGCACCCCGGCGAGCAGGCGCACGGTGGTCGTCTTGCCGGCGCCGTTGTGGCCGAGCAGGCCCACGACCTCGCCGCGCGCGACGTGCAGGTCGAGGGCGTCGACCGCGCGGTTGGTACCGAAGTCGCGCCGGAGCGCGTGCGTCTCGACCAGGAGCCCATCCATGGGGCCAGCGTATGCGCAGGGCTTCAGCCCGCCAGGGGCGTTCGTCTCCGCAGCGCCACCTCGAGCACCACCAACAGCACCAGCGCCGGCAGCGTGAGCAGCAGCGCCAGACCGGCCGTGATCGGGTCGAGGAGGCCCCCGCCGCCCAGCCGAGCGAACAGCTGCACGGCCGTCGTCTCGACGCGCCCCTGACCGATCAGGACGGTGAGCACGACCACGTGGACGCTCACCAGGTACGCGAAGAGGGTCGCGGCGGCGACGCCCGGCCCGAGCAGCGGCAGCCGCAGGTGCCACACCACCTCCCAAGCGGTGGCCCCGTGCACGCGCGCGGCATCGGCGAGGTCGCGGTCGAAGCCGCGCTCGACGGCCGTGAGCGTCCGCACCAGGTACGGCAGGACTGGCACCAGGTGCACGAGGCCGACGCCCCAGAGCGTGCCGGCGGCGCCGATCTGCGTCGCCCAGGCCGCCAAGCCCAGCCCGATGGCCAGCTCGGGCACCACGAGCGGCACCAGGAACGCCCCCTCGACGAGCGCCCGGCCGCGGAAGCGCTCGTGCGCGAGCACCCGCGCCGCAGGCCAGGCGAGCGCGAGGCCGACCAGCGTGACGACCGCCGCCATCACCGCGCTCGTCGCGAGCCCCTCGAGCGCGCGCGAGGCAGGCGATGCGAGGTAGTCCCAACCGATCGGCAAGCGCGCGCGCTCGCGGGCGGTCCACCACCATTCCGACGGGAGCAGGTCGGGCCAGCCCCACCGGAAGGCGAACGCGGCGACCCCCAGGGCGACGAACGGCACCGCGGCGCCCACCGCGGCGAAGCGCACGAGCGTCTTCGCCCCCGCACCTGGACCGGCTCGCCTCACGCTCTCGCCCCAGGGAGCCAGCGGCGCGCCGCCGCGGTCCAAGCGCCGACGACGACCGTGGCCAGCGCCAGCACGCACCACGCGAGCGCCATCGCCAGCGGACGCTGCGCCAGGTCGGGGTCGGCGTAGGCGCGCCAAGCGGCCACCGCCAGCGTGTCGCGGGTGCCGCCGGAGAGCAGCAGCGGCACCTCGAGCGCGCCCAGGTCGTACGCCAACACGAGCGCGACGGCCGCGACGAGCGCGGGCGCCACGCGCGGCAGCACCGCGTAGCGGAACGTCTGCCACCGGTCGGCGCCATAGACCCGCGCGACCTCGACGCCGGTCCGGTCGCCGCCGTCGTGGGCGGCGGCGACCAGGAGCGCGACGAACGGCACCTGCTTCCAGGCGAAGGCGAGGACCACGCCGAGCCCCGACGGGCCGTCGAGCAGCCGCGGCCACGCGGCCGGCGCGTCGAGGACGCCGAGCGCGAACGCCACGCGCGCCAGCACCCCGCCGCCGGCGAGCCAGACGGTCGCGAGCGCGACCACCACCACGTACGGCACCAACAGCGGCAGCTGCACGAGGGCGCCGGCCGGGCCCCGGCGACCGGCGAGCGCGAGCCCGAGCGCGAGGCCGAGCACCGCGGCCAACGCCGCCGCCGGCAGCGCGGTGGCCAGGGTGCGTCCGGCGGCGGCGCGCACCGCTGGATCCGCGAGCACGGCGCGGTAGTAGTCGAGCGTGGGGAAGGCGTCGACGCCCAGGTGCGGCGCGTACCCGAGGCTCTGCAGCAGAGAGCCCCCCAGCGCGCCGCCCACGGCGGCCGCCAGCACCAGCGCGGCGGGCGCCAGCCCGAGCACGATGCGCGCCCGCCGCCGCACGCCGGGCCTCAGTCGCCGGACAGCGCGGCCCGCACGACGGCGGCGAAGGGTTCCGGGGTCGCCTCGGCCACCCAGCGCGCCCACACCCGGTCGACGACCGGCACCCAGGAGCCGTGCATCTCGGCGACCGCGTTCGCGGCCAGGTCCGCGTAGGTGACGCCGCGCAGGTCGGGGGCGACGGCCTCGGCGCGGGCGCGCCCTTCGGGTGGGAGCGTCGCGGCGTCGAGCCCGAGCGGGAAGCCGACCAACTCGAGCTTCGACAGATGGCTCTCGGGGCTCGAGAGCGCGTCGGCGAGCAGCAGCGCGGCGGCGGGGTTCGGGGCGTTGGCCGGGATCGCCAGGAAGCTCTTGTTGACCCGCATCAGCCCTTCGGGGAACACGACCGTCGCGACGGAGTCCGGGAGCCGCCCGCGCTCGACGCCCGTGCCGGCGTGGAAGACGTTGTCCTCGCAGGCGAGGTCGACCTCGCCGGACACGAGCAACCGCTCCCAGGCGGCCGCGGAGGGCGGGTACACCGGCGCGCCGCGGCGGCCGTCCGCGCCACCGCCGCCGAGCAAGAACGGCTCGATCCGCCGCAGGTAGGCGAAGCCCGGCTCGAGCCGGCGCACGACCTCGTCGGGCGCCAGCGTGCCGACGGCATCGAGGAACGGCGCGACCCCCTCGCCGAGGAGCCCGATCAGCGCCTGCTGGACCCAGGCGGTGCCCACGTAGTCGGGCGGGCGCACGTACGTGAGGCGGCCGGGGTGCGCGCGCGCCCAGGACTCCAAGCCGGCGTGGTCGCGCGGCACGTCGGCCACCGGCCAGCGGGCCGTGTCGACGTAGCAGACGTACTGGCCGGCGTACCAGGGCATCGAGGCGAGGCCGGTGGGCGTCCCGACGTCGCGCAGGTTGGGCCCGGACGTCGGATCGGTGGGGTCGAACACGAACCAGCGGGCGTTGGGGACGAGGTCGGCGAAGGGACCGAAGAGCAGATCGGCCTGCGCCAGGGTGCGGAAGTCGTCGCCGTTGATCCAGATCAGGTCGACCGGGCCGGCCCCCAGCCCGCGGCCGGCGGCGGCGGCGGCGAGCACCGCGTCGACCGCATCGCGGGTGGCGGGCACTCGGACGCTCTCGAGGCGCACGCCCGCGTCAGCGAGCTCCGGGGCCACGACCAGATCGATCCAGGTGTTCAGGTCCTCGCTGCCACCCCAGTGGTACCAGCGCACGACGCCCTCGGCGGCCGCCCGCGCACGGACGGCGTCCCAGCCGAGGGCACCATCCAAGAACGCGGAGCGGAAGGCGGCAGCCTCGGGGTCGTGGGCGAGGTCGGCGCGCAGCGGCGGGGCGGCCCCGGCGAGCGCCCCCCACAGGAGCGGCGCGACCCACGCCGCCGCTCGCAGCCAGCGGGCGGCGCGGAACGATCGGGCGATCGGAAGCATCGCCGCGAGCTTAGCGCCGCCGCCGCGGTCGCGACGTGCCGGAGCAGCCCAATTCGCATGGCGCGCGCGGGCGACGTCCTATGGTGGTCGCACGTGAGCGAGCGCACCCCTGCACCGACGCGACCGCAGACCGACCCGCCGGTCCGTCCTGCCGCATGGCTGGTGGTGGCGCCGGCAACCGTGGGGCTCGACGCGGCCCTGCGCGACCAGGACGGAGCCGCGAGGGTCGTGCGGGCCGACGGCCTCGGTCCGGCGCTCACCGGGCTGGCCCGAAGCCGCGACTGGGACGCCGTGGTCGTCGTCGCGAGCGGTGGCGGAGACGACCCCGGCGCCTCGGTCCTGGCCGCCCTGCGCTTGGAGCTGGTGGCTGCTCCCGTGGTCGTCATCCTGGACGCGGTCGACGTGGCCGAGGCGAACCGGTGGCGGGCGCTGGGGGCGACCGACGTTCTGGCTCGATCCGACGTCGGGGGGTTGGCGGCGCGCCTGCGCGCGCTTCAGGAGCCGCGACCGTCGGTGGACGCGGCGCCCGATCCCGAGGACGCCGCCGACGGACGGCGCTGGCTGGACGCGTTGGCGTCCTTCCACGTCGCCGTGGATCGCTCCGAAACCGAGGGCGCCGCGTTGGGTGCGGCAGCGACGGCGGTGGCGGCGACCGTCCGCCTCGCCGGGCTCGAGGTCTGGCAGCTGGACGACGACGACCTCCACCTGGTGCTCGTCGCGACGCACGGCGTCGCCGACGACCCGCGCCTGCGCGCCGACCCGACCGTGACCGACCTGACGCCCCGCGAGGGGCTGGTGCGCCACGCCCACGAGCACGGTCGCGCGGCGTGGATCGACGACCTGCACCGCGGCGACGAAGCCGACACCGATGCCGGATCCGGCCCGCGACCGCGGTTGTTGCGCGCCCCGGCCGCGGTCGCCCTGGGCTTGCGTGCGGTCCACGCCGAGCCGGTGCACGTCGGCGATGCGGCCGTCGCCGTGCTCGTGGGGTGGTTCGAGGCGCCCGCCGACCGAGCGCACGCACGCGAGCGCATCGCGTGGTGGGCGTCGCGCATCGGCACGACGCTCGCCTCGTGGCGCGCGGCACGCGCCTTCGAGAACGAGCTGGCGCACGTGCGCGGCGCGCTCGATGGGGCGCCGATGGGGGTGGCGGCGTGCGACGCCGCCGGCCGCCTGACCCTCGCGAACCAGGCGATGGGGCGGGCCGGTCTGCACGCGTTGGTGGGCGACGACCACGAGCGCTGGCGGGCCGGCTGGGAACTGTGCACGCACGATGGCGCCACCGCGCTCGCGCCCGGCGACGATCCGCTGTCCCGCGCGCTGCACGGTGAGGTGCTGCATGGCGCGGTCTTCGTCAGCCACACGGCCGGCGGAAAGCCGAGGCGCTGGCGGGTCGACGCCGCGCCGCTGCGATCCGCGGACGGCACCCCCGCGGGCGCGCGCGCGACGTTCGCCCCGGTCGACGCCCCCGCCGAGGTGAACCGGGCCGCCACGAGCGACCTGGTGCTGCGCGACTTCCGGCTGCTGCTCGATCGGGCCGCCGAGCTCGCGGCGGCGGTCGGCGAAGCGCCCGAACTCGCGGACGTGTGGCCGGCGCTCGACGCGTTCGTACGGGCGACCACCCCCGCGGCGCGCTGGACCGTCGTCCGGGGGGCGACCGTGGAGCACGCCGCGACCCTCACCCCCGGCGATCGCGCACCGACCGTGGCCGACGACGCGCTGTCGAGCGACCGCCGCGTGGCCGCGCCGCTGCGGGTCGGCGAGCGCGAGCTGGGCACGCTCACGCTCGTCGCCGACGCGCCGGGCGCGTTCGACGAGCGCCACGCGACGGCCGCCACCATGGCGGCCAACCTGATCGCGGTGGCGGTGGACCACGCGGACCTGGTCGTGCAGGAGCGCCGCCTGAGGTCGGAAGCCGAAGCCTCCGCGACCCACTTCCGCAGCATGTTCGAGGCGACGCCGTTGGCGGTCTCGCTGACGTCGCTCGACGACGCCACGGTCTTGGACGTCAACCCGGCGTTCGCGGCCCTGGTCGGGTTCGAGCGCGCGGAGCTGGTCGGACGGCGCATCGCGGACTTCGACAACTGGGCGGACCCGACGGTGCGCGCCGCCCTCAAGGCGCGGGTCGAGGCGGGCTTCAGCGTCGCCAACCAGGAGGTCGTGCTGCTGCGCAAGGACCGGTCGCGTCTGCACTGCCTCGTGTCGGCCGAGCGCACCGAGCACCGGGGTCGACCGGCGATGCTGCTCACCGTCGTCGACGTGACCGAGCGCCTGGCGCAGGAGGAGCGGATGCGCCAGCTGGCGACGTTCCGCGAGAAGCTCATGGGCTTCGTCGAGCAGACCCTCGAGGAGGGGTTCGAGGGGGCGAGCTTCTTCCAGCGCCTGGTGGAGAGCGCCGTCGCGGCCACGCCCGGCGCCGAGGCCGGCAGCCTGCTGCTGCGCGACGACGAGGGCGACACGTACCGCTTCGTCGCGGCCGTCGGGTACGACCTCGCCGGCCTCGGCCCGGCCACGTTCGCCGACGCCGAGATCCATGCCACGACCGACGCCAGGCATCCCGTCGTCGTCCACGTCCATCCGGAGGCGGCCCAGGGCGACGAGCGCGCGCGCCTGCTGCACGCCTACGGCCGGGTGGACGAGATCCGGGCGACGCTGACCGTGCCGATCGTGCTGAGTGGGCGCCGGGTGGCCGCGCTGTGCCTCGACGCCTTCGCCGACCGCGACGCCTTCGGCGACGACGCCCACCGGCTCGCCACCGCGTTCGGCGCGCAGGTCGCTGCGCTCGTCAAGCGCCGCGCGCTGGAGCAGGCGCTCGAACGGATGGCCTACCACGACCACCTCACCGGGCTCCCCAACCGCATCCTCTTCCGCGACCGGCTGGTGCAGGCGATCGCCCACGCGCGACGCAACGGTCGGCGCGGCGCGGCGCTGTTCATCGACCTCGACAACCTCAAGGTCACGAACGACACGCTCGGGCATGCGGTCGGCGACGCGCTCCTGCGCAGCGTCGCGCAGCGCCTGCAGAGGGCGGTGCGCGACGAGGACACGGTGGCGCGCATCGGCGGCGACGAGTTCACGGTGGTGCTGCCCGAGGTGAAGGACGCGCCCGCCGCCGCGCGGGTGGCCGAGAAGCTGATCGAGGCGTTCCGGGAGCCGTTCAAGGTCGCCGGGCACGAGGTGCACGCCACCGCCAGCCTCGGCATCACCCTCTTCCCCGACGATGCCATCGACGCCGACGCGCTCATCCAGCACGGCGACACGGCGATGTACCACGCCAAGAACCAGGGCAAGGACCGCTTCCGCTTCTTCACCCGCGACATGAACCGGGCGCTCCTGGAGCGCGCTTCGCTCGAAGCGCAGCTGCGCAAGGCGCTCGACAGAGACGAGTTCACGGTCCACTTCCAGCCGCGGGTCGCGCTCGGCGACGGACGCGTGACGTCGGTCGAGGCGCTCGCGCGCTGGAACCATCCGGAGCGCGGTTGGATCCCACCCGACGCCTTCATCGCGGTGGCGGAGGAATCGGGGCTGATCGGCCCGGTCGGTCGCCGATTGCTCGAGCTCGCCTGCACCCAGGGGCGCCGCTGGGCCGACGCGGGAACCCCGGTCGTCGTCGCAGCCAACCTCTCCGCGCGCCAGTTGCAGGAGCGCGACTTCGTGCACCAGATCGAGGAGGTGCTCGCCGCCACGGGCTTCGACCCCACCTACCTGGAGGTCGAGCTGACCGAGTCCGCGGTCATGCGCAACGTCGAGGAGAACGTCGAGAAGCTCGGCGCGCTCCGCGCCCTGGGCGTGCAGGTGTCCATCGACGACTTCGGTACCGCGTACTCCTCGCTCAACTACCTCAAGCGGCTCCCCGCCACCGCGCTCAAGATCGACCGCTCGTTCGTGACCGACGTCGGCGACCCCGAACGGGCGCCGCACGACGCGGGGATCGTCCGCGCGATCGTGGCGCTCGCCCGCACGCTGGAGCTCACCGCGATCGCCGAGGGGATCGAGACCCCGGCCCAGCTCGCCTTCCTGCGGCAGGTCGGCTGCGAGCAGGGGCAGGGCTACCTGCTCGGTCGCCCGGTGCCCGCAGCCGAACTGACCGCCACGCTGGGGGCTGGGCTGGTGCCCTTGCCGCCGCCGGACGCGCCCGGTACGCCGTCCGCATAGGCGATGATGGCGGAATGGACCTCGGACTGAACGGAACACGCGCGCTCGTCACGGCCGCCAGCGGTGGCCTCGGATTCGCCGTCGCCTCGGCCCTCGCGGGCGAAGGGGCGCGGGTCGTCCTCTGCTCGCGCGACCAAGGGCGCGCCGAAGACGCCGCCGCCCGCATCGCCACCGCGACCGGCGCCGAGGTGCACGGCGTGGCGGCCGACGTCGCGGACGCCGCGAGCCTCGAAGCCCTCTTCGATACCGCACTCGACCGGCTCGGCGGGCTCGACGTGCTGGTGAACAACGCCGGCGGCCCGCCTCCGGGCACCTTCGTCGACCTCGACGAGGAGAAGTGGATGCGCGGGTATCAGCTCACGCTCATGAGCGTGGTGCGCTCGGTGCGCCTGGCGCTGCCGGCCTTCGAAGCCGCGGGCGGCGGTCGCGTGCTCACGCTGCTCTCGTCGAGCGTCAAGACGCCGCTCCCCAACCTCATGCTCTCGAACGTCTACCGTCCGGGCTTGGCCGGCATGATCAAGTCGCTGGCGATCGAGCTCGGCCCCAAGAACGTCCAGTTCGTGGGCCTGGCCCCCGGACGCGTCGACACCGATCGGATCCGCGAGCTCGACGCCGCTGCGGCGGCGAAGCAGGGCAAGACCGCCGACGATGTACGCGCCGCGTCCCTCGCCTCGATGCCGATGGGTCGGCTGGGGCACCCGGACGAGTTCGGTCGCGTCGGCGCGTTCCTGTGCTCGCCGGCCGCGAGCTACGTGAACGGCTCCGTGGTCCTGGTCGACGGCGGCGCGGTTCGCGCGCTGTAACGCGCCCCGCGCCTCGACGAAGCGGCCCGCCGTGCACTTCGCACGGCGGGCCGCTTCGTCGTCGATCGTCAGTCGCGCTCGACCTTGACGCCGCCGATCCCCCCGGAGATCGTCAGCTCGATGCGGTCCGCCGGAGCGGCTTGGGCGTACCCGGGGGTCGTGTACTCGCGGCCCTCGCGCAGCCACTCGCCCCGGACGTCGGCGCCGCCCAACCCCACCGAGACCGTGAGGCGCGCTTCGACCCCGCGCGGAAGGATGACGTCCGCCTCGCCGACGCCCAGGTCGAGGCGCCCGACGTACCCGCCGCGCGCCGGCAGCACCACGTCGATCTCGCCGACGCCGCCGCTCAAGTCCAGGCGCGACAGGGTGGCGTCGCGCAGATCGAAGCGCACGTCGCCCACGCCCGCGTCGACGCGCAGGTCGACGGGCACCTCGCGGGTGAGCCCCAGGTCCCAGGCGCGCCGCGCGTTCGACGCGATCGACGTGCCCGACTGCTGCCGCACGATGAGCTCGACGCGGGCCACGTCCCCGCGACGCCCTGCGACCTGATCGAGCTGCTCGCCACGCGCGGTCACCACGGTGCCGGCGATCAGGCGCCCGGCCGGCGCGTCGGCATGCACGTCCACCGAACCGACGCCCAGCCGCAGCACCACCTCCGCGGCGCGAGCGCCGTCGAGCCCGTGGTCGACCGCCTCGGTCGCACCCGCGCTGCGCGTGCCCAAGCCGCCGCCCATCAGGAGCACGGCGCCGAGGACGATGGCGCCAGCCACGATCGGCAGGCGGTAGCTCCCCTTGGTGAGCAGGTCGGCGCCGACCGCGAGCAGCGCCACCGGCCACAGGTTCAAGACCGAGAGCACGTCGATCCCGCGGATCCAGCCGGCGTTGAGCAACAGCATCAACACCCCGACGCCGATGAGCGCGTACGCCCACACCGGGGTCTCGCGGCCGCCCGTGGGTGGCGGGCTCGGCGGAGCGGGTGGAACGGGCGGCGGCCCTGCGGCGCCGGGAGCAGTGGGGTTCGGACGTTCGGAATCGGCCATGGTCGACCTCCTCGCCACCCACGATGGTAAAACGCTCGTCGCCGCCGTGCGAGGGCCACCACACCCGCACGCCGTCCGGCCGGAGCACGTCGGCCGACCGGCGCGTTGCGGCCGAGGCGCTACGATGAAGCTCGCCGAAGGAGGCACTCATGTCCGACACCATGACCGTCCGTGAGCGACGCGAGGTGGGAGCGTTCCGCGCCGTCGAACTGCGTTACTTCGGCCATCTGCACCTGTCGCAGGGGGCCGAACCCGGCGTCGAGGTCGAGGGCGATCCCGACGTGGTCGCCAAGGTGCACGCGCGCGTGGCCGGCGACGCCCTGATCCTCGAGATCGGCGAGTCGTGGCTCGAGCGCCTCACCTCGGGCGTCCTGCTGATCGCGAACCGTCCGTTGCACTACCACGTGACCGTGCCCGAGCTCGACCGGGTGGCGGTGACGGGGACCGGCAAGGTCGAAGCCGCCGGCCTGGTCACCAGCGACCTCGAGGTCACCGCGTCCGGCGCGGCCGACGTCTCGATCTCGGACCTCGAGGCGCACGCGCTCAAGGCCCAGATCAGCGGGCGCGGCAGCTTCCGGCTGGCGGGCAAGGCCGAGGCGTTCGAGCTGCGCATCAGCGGCTCCGGCGAGGTCGAGGCCGCGGACCTCGCGTGCACGTCGGTCGACGTCCGCATCAGCGGGCAGGGCACCACGACCGTGCGCGTCGCGAAACGCCTCGACGTGAAGATCTCGGGTTTGGGCACCGTCCGCTACCACGGCGACCCCACCGTGACGCAGACGATCAGCGGAAGCGGCACGGTCACCCAGGTCGACGCCGGCTGAACCGGAACGCGCGCGCCCTAGGGCCGTGCTGAGATGTCGGGATGATCGAGCTCCTCGCCGACCACCCGCTCGTGCTGCTCTTCGCCGTGGCGGCGGTGGGCGTTCCGCTCGGACGCATCCGGTTGGTGGGCGTCCGGGTGGGGGTCGCGGCGGTGCTCTTCGCCGGCCTCGCGTTCGGCGCCCTCGACCCACGCCTGCGCCTGCCCGAGATCGTCGTGCAGCTGGGGCTGGCGCTCTTCGTCTACCTGGTGGGTCTGGCGAGCGGGCGCGCGTTCGTGCGCTCGTTCGACGCGCGCGGCGTGCGCTCGAACGCCTTGGTGCTCGTGGCGCTGGTCGCGGGGGCGGCCGCGACGGTGGCCGTAGCGCGGCTCCTGGGGGTCGACGGCGCCACCGCCGCCGGCGCCTTCACGGGCGCCACCACCAACACGCCGGCGCTCGCGGGCGTGGTCGAAGCGCTGCGGGGCACCGACGCCGCGGGCGTCGACCTGGCGACGCCGGTGGTCGCGTACTCGCTCGCCTACCCGGGCGGGGTGCTGGGCGTGATCGTGGCGATCGCCGTCCTGCAGCGGCTCTGGCGCACCGATTACCGCACCGAGACGGCCGGCGTGCGCGACTACGGCGTCGGCGGCGAACTCTTGGAGCGCGCGGTCGTGCGCGTCACCCGCGCCGAGCTGGCCGACGCGCCCGTCCAAGCGTGGCGTGAGCGCGAGGGGTGGCACGCGATCTTCGGGCGCGTGCGGCGCGGCGACGACGAGGACCTGGTCCACGGCGACACGGTTCTGAACGTGGGCGACGTCGTCTCGGTCGTGGGCACCGCGGCCGACCTGGCGCGCGTGGTGCCGCGCCTCGGCGAGCCGGTCGACGCCGTCATCGACCTCGACCACGGCAAGCTCGACGTGCGCCGGCTGTTCGTCAGCGAGGCCGCGGTGGCCGGGCGCACCCTCGCCGAGCTGCGGCTGCCGCAGCGCACCGGCGCGGTCGTCACGCGCGTGCGCCGCGGCGACGCCTTCCTGCTCCCGACCGCCGACCTGCGCCTCGAGCTCGGCGACCGCGTCCGCGTGGTCGCGCGCCGCGACCAGATGGCCGCGGTCGAGAAGCTGCTCGGCGACTCGTACCAGGGGCTGTCCGAGGTCGACGTGCCGTCGCTGGCGGTCGGCCTGGGCGCCGGGCTGCTGCTCGGGCTGGTGCCGATCCCGCTCCCGGGCGGGGTGACGCTCGAGCTCGGTTTCGCGGGCGGGCCGCTGCTCGTCGCGCTCGCGCTCGGGGCGATCGGCCGCACCGGGCGCTGGGTGTGGACGCTGCCGTACTCCGCCAACCTGACCCTGCGCCAGTTCGGTCTGCTGCTGTTCCTCGCGGGCGTGGGCACGAACTCGGGCTACGCGTTCGCCCAGACGCTGCGCGCCGGCGACGGCTGGGGCGTGGTGCTCGCCGGGGCGGCGCTCACGCTGGCGCTCGCCGCCACGACCCTGACGGTCGGTCACAAGCTGCTGCGGGTGCCGATGCCGGTGATGGTCGGGGTGGTCTGCGGCCAGCACACGCAGCCCGCCGCGCTCGGCTACGCCGTCGAGCAGGCGGGTGGCGACCTGCCGCACGTGGGCTACGCGACCGTGTTCCCGCTCGCGACCGTCGCCAAGATCGTGCTGGCGCAGCTGGTCTTGCGGCTCGTCGGCTGAACCGACTCGTCAGCGCGCCGCTCGGAGCGCCGCCACGGCGGCGTCCGGCCCCAGGCCCAGCCCCTCGAGGCGCGCGACCGGCACGCCGTCGCCATCGAGCACCGTGATCAGGTTGGTGTGCGCGAAGCCGCCCTGGCCGTCGGGGCGGTAGCGGACGCCCAGGGCTGCGGCGAGCCGGCGCACGGCGCGGTCGTCGGCGGTCAGGAACGACCAGCGCTCGCGGTCGAGTCCCTTCTCGGCGGCGTAGGCGGCGAGGCGCTCGGGCGTGTCGCGCTCCGGGTCGAAGGTGACCATCAGGAAGCGGGTGGCGGCGCGCACGTCGTCGGGCAGCGCGGCCTCGATCAGCTCGGCGTCGCGCAGCAGCACGGGGCAGGCGCTGATGCACGTGCCGTAGAACAGCACGACCACGGTCGGATGGCCCCGGTGGTCGGCGAGCCGCACGGCGTCGCCGCGGTGGTCGGTCCAGACGTCGTCCAGATGCAGGAGCGAGGCGCCGGGCAAGGGGGCGTCGGCAGCGAGCGGGGCGGCGTGGGCGTGGGGTTCGACGGCGTGGGGTTCGACGGCGTGGGGTTCGACGACGTGGGCAGTGGGCGCGGGCGCGATGGCGGGCGTCGCGCCTTCCGCGGCGGTGGAGGCGCAGGCGGCGAGCATCAGGGCGAGGACGAGGACGAACCCGGTTCGGACGAGCAGATGCGGGCGCATGGAGCGGCCCCCTCTCACGGCGCGGCGCAGCGGAAGCCCAGCGAGGGCCCCACGCCGTTCGCCGAGGCGGCGGTGCGGACGGTGACGCGCAGGAAGGCGGCGTAGTCGCGGCGATCGCTCGCGCCCTCGGCCGCACCGCCGCAGACCGCGGCGAGGCGACCGTCGTCGTCGTTGCGGCCGTCGAGCGCGGCGAGGCCGCGGTGGGCGTCCTCGACCCACTCGAAGGTGCGGTGCAGGTCGTGGAGGCCGAGGGCGTTGGGCGCGCCCTGCCCCACCGGCTGCGGGGTGCCGGAGACCGTGCGCGCGAGCACCTCGGCCAGGAAGCGGGCGTCGCCGCGGCCGTCGACCTCGGTGGTCGAGGCGCGGGCGGCGAGCTCCCACTCCGCCTCGGTCGGCAGGCGCGCCCCCTGCGCCTCGCAGTAGGCGCTCGCGGCGAACCACGAGACGTACGCGACGGGGGCGTCGGGGTGGGCGGCGCCGAGGTCGTCGGCGCCCGCCCAATGCCGCAGGTAGCTGCCGACCGCGAACACCTCGGGGACGCGGTCGCGGCGCCAGTCGGGCTCGGCGCGGACGAAGGCGAGGAAGTCGGCGTTCGTGACCGGCCGCGCGTCGAGGGCGAACGCGGCCACGGCGGTCGGGCGCTCGTCCCGGATCACCACGAAGGGCTCGTAGCTGCCGCCGGGCACCGGGCGCCGCGTCGCGGCGGCGCGGGCGGCGACCTCTGCGAACACCGTCGCGGGGGCGGCGGGCGTTGGATCGTCCTGCGCCCGCGCACCCGCCGCGAACGGCCCCCCCGCCGCGACGATCCCCAAGAGGAGCGTCGCGGCGAGGAGGCGGGGGCGCGGGTGACGGGTCATGGCGGCTCCGGGGCGCTCGCGGCCCTCAGTCGCCTTCCGGGGCGTACGGACGGACGTCGTGGTAGGCGTCGAACACCTCGGGGGTTTCCGGGCCGGTGACCACGATCGTGCCGAGCGCGCCCTTGTTGAAGGCCCGGAAGATGCTGTGGTCGACCAGGATGTAGGTGGCGGGGACCTCGAAGGTGAACTCGACGACCGTGGA
>JAABRX010000040.1 GCA_011390675.1 Trueperaceae bacterium
CGGATCATCGGGCCGGGGACGCTGCCGCCGAAGGTCCAGAACTCGTAGGTGACGCCGTCGGCGATCTCCATGGTGGCCTCGACCACTTCGAGGTCGACCTGGACGTGGGCGCGGTAGTCGCGCGCCACGGGTGGGGCGGCGTACGGGGCGTAGGCGACCTCGCCCTGGAGCACGGGCAGGTCGGCGACGGCGACCGGGTCGAAGGTCGCCGCCACGTGCTGCAGGCCCGGGATGGTGACCTCGTGGCCCTGCGCCTCAGCGACGGCCTCGGTCGCGGGCGTGGCGGACGCGGCGACGGCGACGCCGCTCGGCCCCCACGTGTAGGCGGCGAACACGGCGGCGGCGAACAGGATGGGAACGCTCAGGATGGCGAGCAGGCTCGGAACGGGGCGGGGCATGAGTTCCTCCTTCGCATCCTTTATTCGGATGCTTTGGTCCGAGTTTATGGCAGGGTGCCCCCTCTCTGCCGGGACGCATGTCCTATTTCGCACGAACGTACGCCGCCCAACGGTCCAGACATACTGGGACGTCCGCCTCCACGATCGCGCGCTACCCTGGCCGCATGGAGCCGACCGTCCGCACCCTCCTCAAGCGCGAAGAGAGCTACGCCGTCCACGCGCTGCTCTACCTGAACGAGTTCCCCGGGGCGTCCGCCGCGCAGGTCGCTGCCGACCTCCAGACGCCGGCCGCCTTCACCGCCAAGGTGCTGCGCCGGCTGGGCGCCACCGGGCTCGTCGAGGCCAAGGCCGGCCGCACCGGCGGCGTGCACCTGCGCGTGCCGCTGACCGACCTCTCGCTCCTCGACGTCGTGGAAGCCGTCTCGGGCCCGCTGGTGATGGACACCTGCCAGACCAAGGCGCGCTGCGCGACCCAGCAGCGCAAGGGCTACTGCCGCTTGAACACGGCCTGGGTGGCGCTGTCGCTGCAGGTGCGCGAGGCCATGCGCGGGATCCACCTCGACCAGCTCGCGGACGCCCCGGCCGAACCCGCCTGACCCGAGGCACCAACCCGGCGCCACGCCCGGGCGCGGCCGCCGTCGTACGCTCGGCGCCGTCATGCCCCCCGCCGCGCGCGCCAGCGTCCCCCTCTTCGCGGTCTTCGCCGCCGGCTACTTCCTCAGCTACTTCCTGCGCTC
>JAABRX010000041.1 GCA_011390675.1 Trueperaceae bacterium
TGGACCACGGGGGCGTTGGCGACCACCCTCGATCCGGTCGGGCTCAGCGAGGCCTTCGTGCTGCGCTTCCCGGACGGAGCGCCCTGACCGCTGGGGCGCCCGCATCGGTGCGGGCGTCCGAGCATGGCACCCCCCGCGTTGGGGCGCTCCCGTTCGGTGGCGCCCCATCGCATGATGGCCCTGCGATGGCCGACGCTCCGCTCCTCCCCCCTGGTGCCCTCCCCCCCACCGAGCTCCGCACCGCCGACGTCTGGCTACGTCGCCAGCGCGCGGAGGACGCAGCCGCCGACCACGAGGCGGTGATGGCCTCCAAGGAGGCGCTGCGCGTCTGGTGCGATGGCGACTGGCCCGAGGACGGTTTCACCCTCGACGAGAACGTCGAGGACCTGGCCGGCCACCTCGAAGACGCCGCGGCGGGGACCGCCTTCGGCTACACGATCTGGGATCCGGCGGGCACGCGCGTGCTGGGCTCGCTCTACCTCGAACCGACCGCCCCCTTCCTCGATGCCTACGTCGTCGACGACGCCACCCGGGCGGCGCTGGCCACGTGCGACGTACGCGTCGAGCTCTGGTTGCGCGCCGACCTGCCCGACGACGTCGAGCCGCGCGTGCTGGCTTCGGTGCGCGGGTGGCTCCAGGACGCCTGGCCGTTCCAGCGCCCCGCTTGGGGGAGCCGCCGTGGGATGCACGCGCGCCGCCGGCACCTGGTGGCGCTGGGCTTGACCGAGGTGGCCGCGCTCGAGGGCCGCGACGGCGTCCGTCGCTTTCACGTGCACGCCGCCCCGACCGTCTGCGCCCCGACCGTCTGAAGGGGCTGCGGCGCTCGATCCGACGGCACCCCCGAGACGGCGCGCCGGTCGCCGGTCGACGTGCGGTCGTCCACGCGCCGCGCGCGCTGCAGGCGATACCGTACCGGCACCGACCTGCCGACCCCGTCCCCCCTCCCGTTCCGTCGAGGAGCCCCACCATGCCGCATCCCAGCCGCCTCCGGCGCGCCGTACGCGCTCTGTCGACCGCCCTCGTCGTGTTCGCCCTGGGGCCCGTGGCCTGGGCCCAGAACTGCGCGCTCGAGGTCGAACCCAACGACGCCCCGGCGAACGCGACGCCGCTCGATGGGCGCAGCTGCCTGGTCGGCGAACTCGACGGCTCCGACCAGGACGCGTGGTGGTGGGAGGTCGACGAGGAGGCCTCGGAGCACGTCTGGCACCTCGAACTCGACAGCTTCCCGGGGCACCTGACCAAGCTCGACGTGGTCCGCATCGAGATGGCCGCCAACGGCGACGTCACCGGCGCCGAGACGCTGACGACGCTGGGCACGGTCGACGGCCGGCAGGTCCGCAGCGAGCCGCTCCTGATCGCGCCCGGCCGCTACCTGCTCGGGTTCTCGAAGTCCGGCGGCAGCGGGGAGTACGTGGTCCACCTCCGTCGCGGCGATGCGATCTCCCGCGGTCGCACCGCGTTCGAGCGCCTGCAAGACGGTCGAGCGCTCGGAGCGTTCGCAGGCTACGGCGTGCTGGACGGACGCGACGAGCTCGCCTGGACCCTCGACTCCGAGGGTGCCGGCTCGAGGTGGGCGGTCGAGGCGCAGGGCGCGCTGGGCACGACGCTGACGCTGGAGCTGATCGACCACGACGGTACGCGCGTCGGCCGCGCGAGTTCCGGAACGGACGGCCGCGCCGCCCTCCGCAGCCTCGGCCTCAGCGCGGGCGAGCATCGGTTGGTCGTGGAGGGCTCCGGCCCGTTCACGCTCGCGGCCGTCGCGACGGGCACCCTCACCGACGGCGACGAGATCGAGCCGAACGACTCGTTCGCGGAAGCCAACCTGCTGCGCCTCGACCGGTCGCTGCGGGGCACCGGCACCAACGCCGACTACTACGTCTTCGACATCGGACCCGAAGAGGCCGACCGGCCGTGGGACCTGCACGTCGAAACGTCCGAGAGCATCGACGTCCGGCTCTTCGACGGCGACCAGAACGACCTCCAACGGCGGACGGGCAACGGCGGCGTGCTGCGAGGGCTGATGCTGCCCGAAGGCACCTACTACCTGTACGTGTCGCACGGGACGACCGGACCCTACACGCTTCGGTTCGCCCAGGGCGAGGCCCATCAAGACGGCTTCGAGCGCGAACCCAACGACACGCTGGCCACCCTCGATCGCCTCTCCGACGACCTCACGGTGCGCGGCACGTTCACGCCGCAGGACCGCGACGTCTTCCGGTTCGCCGTCGAGGGTGCGCCCCAGGCATGGCGCGTGCAGGCGATCGGCGAAGGCGTCTCGGAGCTGGCGGTGTACACGGTCGGCGGCGCCGAGCTCGCCCGCGTGCGCGAGGCCGGCCGGCCACGCATCGACCAGCTCGTCCTGCGTCCCGGCGACCACTTCGTCGAGGTGCGCGGCGACTCCGGCGCCTACGCGCTCCGGCTCCTGGCGCAGGGGCCGGCACCCGTGCCCGAGCCGGCCGCGGCGACCGCGCCCGCGGCGCAGGAGCCGTTGACGAACGCACCGGCACCGCCACCGATCGACGATCCGGTCGCCGCCGGGCCACCGCCACCGCCCGGCGTGCTGGAGTCCGAACCGAACGACGACACCACCCGCGCGGAACTGCTGCTCGCCGGGGTCGTGCGGGTCGGCACGCTCTCCGGCACCCAGGACCGCGACCTGTACCGGTTCTTCTTGCCCGAGGACCGCGTGGTGCGGCTCGAGGCGGTCTCGCCCGACGGGGGGACGGTGGAGTTCACGCTGCGGCCGGACGGCCTGACCGTGACGCCGCTGGAGCGCGGCGGCGTCGCCGTCCTCGAGCGCGAGCTGCTCGCAGGGGACCACATGGTCACGCTCCGCGATCGCGAGGGTGGCGGCGGCTGGTACCAGCTCCGCTTGAGCCTCCCGGATCCCTTCGACCGCCCGGCCGACCTGGAACCGAACGACGACCGAGCCACGGCCACGCCCGTGCCCGCGACGCTCGAATGGGCCGGCACCGTGGGCGAGGTCGGCGACGAAGACGTCTACGTGCTGCCGGCGTTCGAGGGCCCAGCGACGCTGACGGTCACGGCCGAGCTCGACGAGGGGATCGCGCTGTTCCACGACGCCGACGGCACCACGAACCTGCGGCTCACCGACGGCGAGGCCGAGGTGGAGCTCGCGCCCGGCGGCCCGCAGTACCTGCGCCTGCGCGGTCGCGGCGCGTACGCGCTGGCGCTCGCCTTCGACCCCGCCCCTGATCCCGGCCAGCTGGCGGCGCCCGTGGGCGACCCGCGCGCCACGGCGGCGTTCGGTGCCGATGTCGTGACGCTGCAGGCGTACGGCCCACAGGGTCAGCACGTCGACGCCACCCTCGCGGTGCGCAACGACTCCGACCAGGCGCGTCGATTCGCCGTCGAGGTCGCGCTCGACCACCCCACGGGTACGGTCGCGGCCCCCGCGTTCGTCGACGTGCCGGCGAGCGGCCGGGTCGACGTGCCCATCGCCACCACCCTCCCCCCCGACCTGCGCGACGACCTGCCGGTCACCCTGACGATCGGGTTGCGCGACGACTCCGGCATCGCCACGGCGCAGCAGACGTTCGCACCGGTGTGCGAGGCGTCGCCGGTCGGGGGGCGTCCGGTGTGGCCGCTCCCCGAGCCGCTGCTCGGCCGCTTCGACGTCGCCTGGACCGGGTTCGGTGCGGTCCCCGTCGACGAGGAAGGGCGGGGCGAGCGCGTGCTCGACGGACGCGTGGCGCCGTCGACGGGCATCGCCCGCGATCCGGCGACCCCGCTCGACGTGCGCTTGGCGGGGGACGGACCGGTGCGCGTCGTCGGCACCGTGCTGCATCCCCTCACGAACGCGCCGGTCGAACGGCAGCTGCGCGGCTTCGAGGTGTGGACGTCGCTCGACGGAGACGCGTACGAGCTCGCCCACGCCGGTGAGCTCAAGGCGGCGCGGGTCGGGCAGGCGTTCGTGTTCGAGGCGCCCGTCCTGGCGCGCTACGCCCGGCTGGTCTTCGTCGACGCCCAGGGCGACTGGAGCTCCGCCACCATCGGCTCCTGGCAGGTGATCGCGGACGACGCGACCGAGCTCGGCGAGCGGAACCTGGCCGATCCGGCGGTCGGCGGCAACGTCGTCTGGGCGGAGCCGTACATCGGACGCCACGACGACCTGTTGGACGGCACCTCCTCGAACGTCTCCGTCGACGGCCGACGGGAAGCGGTCACCTTCGTGGTCGGCTTCCACCACGGACGCGCCGCGCAGGCCACCCGCGTCGAATGGACGGCGGCCGACGAGCAGCGCAACACGCGTGCCGCCGCGGTGACGGTCTCGGCGAGCCTCGAGGGCCCGCTCGGTCCCTGGACCGAACTGGGGACGTGGCCGGTCGCCCCCAGCGGCACCACCACGCTCGACCTGGACGGCCCCACCTGGATGCGGTACCTGCGCTTCGACGCGCACGGTCACGACACCACCGAACGCACCTTCTACCTACCGGCGCACGTCCGGGTGTTCGAGCGCCCGGTCGACGCCTCGTACCGCTCGGCGCTCGGCTCGTGGGGGTACGACGCCCGCGAGGCCAGCTACGAGTTCCACGTCGGTCGCGCCGAGGTCGGCGTCGTCGACGATCCCCGCGACGACGGGGAAGCCGAGCGCGCCCATCCCGTCGCGTCGGGCGAGGTCGCCACCGGCACCGTCGCGGTCGCCGAGGACGTCGACTGGCTGCGGTTCACCGTCCCGCAGGGCGAGAACCTGCTCGAGGTTCGCCTCGACGGCGATCCCGCGATCGAGTACGAGCTGCTGCGCGCCGACGGCACCGCGCAGGTGCACGACGTCACCGAGGACGGTGAGGCACGCGTGCTGCGCGCCTTCGTCGAACCGGGCGACTACCTGCTCAAGCTCGAGGAGCCCCGCCGTTCCGTCGCGTTCGTCTGGGACAACTCGGGCAGCATGGGTCCGTACATCGACATCATCTACAACGCGCTCGCCCGCTTCACCCGCGACCTCGACCCGGAGCGCGAGTTCGTGCAGCTCGGGGTGTTCGACATCCCCGACATCACCTGGCTGCTTCCGTACTGGACCGCCGACCCGCTTCGCGCGCAGCGCGCGCTCACCGAGTACGACCGCTCTGCAAGCTCGAGCAGCGCCTTCCCTGCCCTGCTTGCCGCGAGCGAGGCCCTGGGCGACCGCACCGGCGTCCGCGCGATCCAGCTGATCACCGACGCCGAGACGGGCGGGCAGGACGCGGAAGAGGCGATGTGGCGCTCGTTCGACGGCGTGCGCCCGCGCGTGTTCACCTTCGAGGTGTCGAGCGCCGGCTCCGACGCCGCCCAGGACCTGATGCAGGAGTGGGCGTACGCCGCCGGTGGCGATTACCGGCTGGCGACGAGCGTCGGCGACCTCGACGCCGGCTTCGCGCGCACCGCGTGCCTGCTGCGCCGGCCCAAGCCCTACCGCGTCGAGGTGACCACGGGGTACGAGGCGCCACCCGGGCCCGGCACGCTCCGGGTCGTGCGCGGCGAGGGCGCGGCGCAGCCCGCCGTCGAGGTGATCTTCGACGCGTCGGGCTCGATGGGTCAGCGCCTGCCGTCGGGCGAATCGCGCATCGAGGTCGCCAAGGGAGTGTTGGAGGAGTTCGTTCGGAGCGGCCTCCCCGACGACGTCCCGTTCGCGCTGCGCGCCTTCGGCCACATCACCCCCAACTCGTGCGAGACGCGCCTCGATGTGTCGCTCGCGCCGCTCGACCGCAACGCCGCGCTCTCGGCGGTGCGCGCGATCGAGCCCAAGCTGTTCTCGCAGACGCCGATCGCCGCCTCGATCGAGGCGGTCGCGCAGGACCTGGCGGGTTCGGCGGGGCCCAAGTCGATCCTGCTGATCACCGACGGCGTGGAGTCGTGCGACGGCGACCCTCAGGCGGCGGTCGAAGGGTTGCGCGCGGCCGGGATGGACGTGCAGCTGTCGATCGTCTCGCTCGGGCTCGACGACCCAGAGGAGGTGGCCGCCTTCGAAGCGCTCGCCGAGGCCGTGGGCGCGAGCTACGTGGGGACGAACGACGTCGCGGGCCTGCGCGACGCGGTTCTCGCCGCGCTCGCCGTGCCCTACCAGGTGCTGGCGCTGGACGGCACGGTGGTCGCCACCGGGCTCGTCGACGGCGACCCGGTGGAGTTGCCGGCCGGCAGGTACCGGGTGCGGGTGGGCACCGAGCTGCTCGAGGCGCGGGTGCCCGGCGACGGGGCGGTGGACGTGGTGACCGGGCGCTGACCCGCGGTACGGGCGCACGGCTGGGGCATCCGCCCCTCGGAGGGTCCCCGCACGAGGGGCGAACCTGAGCGGTGGACCCCGCCGCGCGCGGCGGTCCCGGAGGCGCTCCCATGGACATCCGCACCGCGCAACGCGACGTGCGCACGACCTTCCTCGGCGGCTTCGCCGGCCAACTGGTCTCGGGGACGCTCTGGCTCACCGCCGCGGTGCTCGCCACCTGGGGGACGCCGACCGCGGCGATCGCCGTGCTGGTGCTGGGCGGGATGCTCATCTTCCCGCTCACGCAGTTGACGCTGCGCTTGATGGGGCGACCCGCCGGCCTGCCGTCGGGCCATCCGATGAACGGCCTGGCGATGCAAGCGGCGTTCGTCTTGCCGCTCCACCTGCCGCTGGTCGGGGCGGCCGCGCTTTATCGGATCGAGTGGTTCTTCCCGGCCTTCATGATCGCGCTCGGCGCCCACTACCTGCCGTTCGTCTTCCTGTACGGCATGCCGCACTTCGCGGCCCTCGCGGCGTTCCTGGTGCTCGCCGGGCTGGCGCTCGCGCTCTACGGCCCGCCGGTGTTCGCGCTGGGCGCGTGGGTGACCGCTGCCGCGCTGCTGGCGTTCGCGTTCGTGGGCCGAGCCGCAGCAGCGCGGTAGCGCGCGCGTCGCTCGTTCAGAGCTCCACCCATCCCCCGCGCCGCGCGCTCTCGAACACCGCGTCGACCGTGCGCGCGTTGGCGAGCGCATCGCTCAGCGGGATGGGGACCGGCGCGTCGTCGAGCACCGCTTTCGAGAAGGCCTCGGCCTGCAGCGCGTACTGGTCGACCCGGTCGAACACGGTGGCGCACGTGCCCGCCGCGGTCTCGTGCCACACCCGGCTCGGGCCGTCCTGGGGGGCGTTGAACGGGATCTCGAGCTGCACCCGCCCCTCGCTGCCGAACGCGTGCGCCGTCTGGTACCCGAGCATCTGCGTGCCGCACGTGAAGGTGGCGGTGCGCCCGGCGCCGAAGTCGAGGATCGCGCTCGCCAGCCGGTCGATGCCCAGGTCGGGGTCGACGTCCACGACCGACGCCACCCGCACCGGCTCGGCGCCGAACAGGAAGCGCGAGAGCGACACGTCGTAGGTGCCGATGTCGAGCATCCCGCCGCCGCCCGCGTGGGGTTGGTTGCGGATGTTGCCGGGGTCGAGCTTGAAGTACGAGAAGTGGCTGTGCACCGTCTGCAGCCGCCCGATGGCGCCGTCCTCGACCAGGCGCTTGGCGTGGAGCCACTGCGGGTGCAGGCGGTACATGAACGCCTCCATCACCTTGAGGTGCGGGTGCGCCGCGGCCGCGTCGACCAGGCGCTGCGCGTCCGCGGCGTCGAGCCCGAGCGGCTTCTCGCACAGCACGTGCTTGCCCGCCTCGAGGGCGCGGATGGACCAGTCGACGTGGAGGTGGTTGGGGAGCGGCACGTACACCGCGTCCACGTCGGGGTCGGCGAGCAACTCGTCGTAGCCGCCGTACGCGCGCGGGATGCGGAGCGCGCCGGCGGCCGCCTCCGCGGTCGCAGGGTCGCGCGAGGCGATCGCGAGCACCTCGACGTGCTCAGCCTTGAACATGGCCGGCACCACCTTCTCGCGGGCGATGCGGGCAGCCCCGAGGACCCCCCAACGGACGCGGTCGCTCATGATCGGACCTCCTTGCACGAGGCTACCGCGCCCCGCCGTGCGACCATCGACGGGTGACCGGCGACCCCACCCCCCGGCTCGAGGCCGCGATCGCCGCCCGAGCGCCGCTCTTCGACGCCGAGCATCGCGGCGCCTTCCGCGCGTTCCACGGCCACCTCGAGGGCGACCCGCGCTTCGTGGTGGACGTCTACGGGGCGACGGCGGTGGTCTACCGGCACGGCCGTGGCGCCGCTCCGGACGCAGCGACGGACGGTGCGCCCGACCCCGCCCTCGAAGCGCTCGTCGCGCGCGTGCGGGTGGCGTTGCCGTGGCTGCGCGCGCTGGTCGTCAAGGAGCGCGACGGGGCGACGGACGCCGCGCGCCGCGGGCGGTTGGTCTGGGCTGCGCTCGGCGCCGAGCCCGACACCGAGGTGGTCGAGCACGGCGTGCGCTACGCCGTCGACCTGCTTCTGAACCAGGACGCGGGCTTCTACCTCGACACCCGTGAGCTGCGCCGCTGGTTGCTCGACCACAGTGCGGGGCGCAGCGTGCTCAACACCTTCGCCTACACCGGCAGCCTCGGCGTCGCCGCCCGCGCGGGGGGCGCTGCCCGCGTGGTGCACACCGACCTGAGCGCACGCTTCCTGGCCGTCGCCAAGGCCACCTACGCGCTCAACGGCTTCGGCGTCGACCGGCGCGACTTCGCCGCGCGCGACTTCTTCTCGTTCGTGCGCGGCGCCAAACTGCGCGGCGAGCGCTACGACACGGTCGTCCTCGATCCCCCGTTCTTCTCGAGCACCGACCACGGCGCGCTCGACCTCAACCGCGACACCGCACGGCTGATCAACAAGGTGCGGCCGCTCGTCGCGAGCGGTGGCGCGCTCGTGGTCGTGAACAACGCGCTCTACCTGACCGGCGCCGACTTCCTGCGCGAGCTCGAAGGCTTGTGCACCGGCGGCTGGCTGAGCATCGACGCGCTGATCGGTGTCCCGCCCGACGTCACGGGCACCGCCGCGACGCGCGTCGGCGCGCCGCCGGTCGACCCGGCGCCGTTCGACCACAGCACCAAGATCGCGGTGCTTTCGGTACGGCATCGGTAACGTCGGAAGCGACCGCACGGTGGTCGCGGACGCCGGGGCGACCATGGTCGTGCGGCTTGCGCGCGGGCCGCGTCGGAACCTATCGTTCAATCCGAACGACATCCCTGCAACCATCCCCGATCCCAGCGCACCAGGAGCGTGAACCCATGGACACCTCGATCTTCCGCGGCTCCCTCGCCGCCGTCATGACGCCGTGCGACGAAGCCGGCACGCCCGACTTCGACGTGCTCGTGCGCACGTCGCAACGGCTCGTCGCCGCCGGCATGCGCGGCGTCGTCTATTGCGGCTCGATGGGCGAGTGGCCGCTCTTGACCGACGCGCAGCGCCAAGAGGGCGTCCGGCTCCTGGTCGAGGCCGGCGTCCCCGTCGTCGTCGGCACGGGGGCCCAGAGCCCTGCCACCGCCGTGGCCCACGCCGACCACGCGCGCGAGGTCGGCGCCCACGGGCTGATGGTCATCCCGCGCGTGCTCTCGCGCGGCACGTCGACCCGCGCCCAGCGCGACCACCTCGCCCGCGTGCTGGACGCCGCCCCCGACCTCCCCGCCGTCGTCTACAACAGCCCGTACTACGGGTACGAGACCGGGCCCGAGCTGTTCTTCGACCTGCGGCGCGACCACGCGAACCTGGTCGGCTTCAAGGAGTTCGGCGGCGCCGCCGCCCTCACCCGCGCCGCCGAGCACATCACCCACGCGGACGACGAGCTGTTGTTGCTGGTCGGCGTCGACACCCAGGTGGTCCACGGTTTCGTGCGCTGCGGCGCCGCCGGCGCGATCACCGGGGTGGGCAACTGCCTCCCCACCGAGGTCCTCCACCTGGTCGAGCTGTGCCGCTTGGCCGCAGCCGGAGACGCCGAGGCGACCCGCCTCGCGGGTGAACTCGACGACGCGCTGCACGTGCTCGCCACCTTCGACGAGGGCCCCGACCTGGTGCTCTACTACAAGCTCCTCGCCACGCTCCTGGGCGACGCCGCCTACGCCCACCCCGTGCACCCCGGCGACGAGCTCTCCGCCAGCCAGCAGCGCTACGCCGAGGCGCAGCTGCGGCGGTTCCAAGCATGGTGGCGGGATTGGCCGGGCAAAGGATACCGAGGAGCCGAGAGCAGCACGTCGGCCTGAGCGCGGCCCACGCTCGAAGCGCAACCTCGGAACGACGCAGCGCGCTTCGTGACCCGAGCGCTGGAGCGTTCTCCGGCGCTCCCTAACGGCCACCCTGAGGCTTGTCGGGACGCCGATCCTGGCCCGGAGGCTCTTCCGGACGCCGATCCTGACCCGGGGGCTCCTCTGGACGTCGATCCTGGCCCGGGGGCTCTTCCGGACGCCGATCCTGCCCAGGAGGCTCGCCGTCGCGGCCGGGGATCTCCCGGTCTTCGGCACGGGGCTCGTCCTCGCGACCCTGCTCGACGCCCGGCGGGTCGGCGGGTGCGCCCGGCTCCGCCACGAAGCGCACCGCGACGTGCTCGAACGCCGCGGCCAGCAGCACGCGGAGGTCGACCCCCTCGATGCTGACGACGCCATCCGCGATCGCCACGTCGATCGCACGGGTGCCCCCGTCGTCGAGGAACAGCGTGAGCCGAGCCGTTCCCTCGAAGCCGCTCCAGACCTCCACGGACACCGACGCGCCACCCACGGTTCGGCCGATGGCGACGATGACGCCCTGGGCGTCGGTGACGATGAACTCGGCATCCGATGGGAACTCGAAGGCGTGCGCGAGCGACGCCGCGAGCACGACGACCATCGCCGCGACGACGGTGCGGAGTTGACGGCGCATCGCGCCTCCCTTCCCGGGTTCGGACCTGGCCGCCCGACCCGCGCATGCCCGAGCATAGGCAAACGCACTGACGCGACTCTGAACGGGCGCCGGCGACGGTCGTCGCCTCCCCCGCCCGATCACGGCGTCGGGTCCGCGCCGGTCGCCTCGAGCCGCGCGGCGAGGCTCGGGAGCCGGACCTCGAACACCGCGCCGCCGCCCGCTGCCGACGAGGCGGTGACCCTACCGCCGTGCTGCTCGACCCACTGCCGCGCGACCACCAACCCGATCCCGGAGCCCGATCCGCGGCGGACGCCCCGATCGAACGGCGTCGCCTGCGCGTCGGGGTCGAGACCCGGCCCGTCGTCGACCACGCGCACGACCTGTGCGTCGCCGTCCTCGGCGAGCTCGAGCCGCACGCCCTCGGGGCGGCCCGCCGCCTGGACCGCGTTGCGCACGAGGTTGCGCAGCGCCTGCATCAAGCGGTCGCGGTCGCCGATCACCTCGCCGATCCGCGGCGCGACCACCTCGAGCCCCGGGAACTCGCCCGCCGCCTGCGCGAGCAGGTCGCGCAGGTCCACGACGTGCGGCTCGAGCGGGCGTTCGAGCTCGCCGCGCGCCAGCACCAGCAGGTCCTGCGAGGTGCGCAGCAGCTCGTGCGCGGCACCGGTCGCCGCCCGGAGTTGCGGATCCTCGGGGTAGCGCTGCCCGACCTCGGTCAGGTGGTAGTGGACGAGCGTCAGCGGGCCGGCGAGCTCGTGCGCGACCTCGAGCAGGAACGCGCGCTCGGTTCGGGTGCGCTCGCGGATGGCGGCCAGCGCGTGGTTGAGCGCGCCCGTGAGCGACCGGACCTCGGTGAGCCCGCCGTCGTAGCGGATCGCATCCGGCGTCGCCGGATCGACGTTCCGCGCGGCGGCGGCGACGCGATCGAGCGGCGCCAGCGCCCGACGCACCGCGACGACCGCGACCAAGCTCGCGAGCAGGAAGGTCAGCGCGCCGCCCACCGCCAAGCTGCGCCCGAGCTCGCGGCGGGTGGCCAGGGCGGCGCCTTGGTCGTGGGCGATGCGGATCGACGCGCCCGCTTCGCGCCACGGAGCGCTCCCGACCAGATGGGGCCGACCCGCGACGAGCAGCGTCGCGGCCGGCGACGTGAGCGGCAGCGGCTCGTCGGATCCCCATGCCAGCACCAGCTGTCCGTCGGCGCCCACCAGCTGGACGACGAAGCCTGGAGCCGAGCCGGCGGCCAACGAAGCGCCCAGCACCGGTTGCTCGAAGAGCGCGGCCACCCGCTCGAGGTCGTCGGCGAGCAGACGCCGCATCGCCGCGTCCTGCTGCCGCACGAAGCCGGCGTAGGCAAGCAAGCCGAACGCCACCACGACCGCGGCCGACAGCAGGGCAACGCCCACGCCGATCCCGGTCTTGAGGCTCACTGGGGCGCTTCGCGGACCACGTACCCGAGCCCACGCACGGTGTCGATCACCCCTTGGGCCCCCGCTTCGGCGAGCTTCTTGCGCAACCGCGACACGACCACCTCGAGCGCGTTCGAGGCGGGGGGCGCGTCCGCGAACAAGCGGTCCTCGAGCTCCCCCTTGGCGAACACGCGCCCCTGACGCTCGAGGAGCGCGTGCAGGAGCTCGAACTCCTGCGC
The DNA here is from genome assembly GCA_011390675.1 of Trueperaceae bacterium. Taxonomy (GTDB): domain Bacteria; phylum Deinococcota; class Deinococci; order Deinococcales; family Trueperaceae; genus JAABTL01. The sequence continues at coordinate 12,347 of JAABRX010000041.1, forward strand.
GGTCAGCGGAACGGCGACGCCGGCGACGGTGCAGGCACGCCCTTCGACGTCGAGCGCGAGCGCACCGTGGCGGACGCCGACGGCGCGCGAGCGACCCCGAAGGCGCGCGAAGATCCGGGCGAGCAGCTCGTCCATGGCGAACGGCTTGCTCACGTAGTCGTCGGCGCCGGCGTAGAGGCCCCGCACGCGGCTCGCGACGTCGCTGCGCGCGGTCAGCATGACGATGTCGGCGGCGTGCGCCGCCAGGTGCTGGGCCACGTCGATGCCGTCCATGTCGGGCAGGTTGAGGTCGAGCAGGATCAGGTCGACGTCGGGTCGGGCCAACGCGAGCGCGTCGCCCCCGGTGTGCGCGACCACGGTGTCGTACTCACGGCCGATCGCCCGCGCCAGCGCCTCCGCCAACGCGACGTCGTCCTCGACGATCAACACCTTCGGCCGCTGCATCCCATCCGCCCGTTCGACCGGGCCCTACGGGCGCCCGGTCGCCCCAGAGTATGGCGGCGCAGCGGCGAGCGCCACCACCGGGTTCGTCACTCGCAGCACCCACACCGCGGCGCGTCGGCCCGTGTCAGAGTGCCCGGGTGGACCACCCCGCCACGCCCTCCCGGACCGTTCCGCGCTGGCGCCCACGCTGGTCGGCGCTGCTGCCTTCGGCACCGACGCGCTTCGCCGGACCGGCGTTCGCGTGGTGGTTCGCCGTGGTCTACCTGACGCTCGTCACGGTGCGCAGCCTGATCCACCTGGTCGCGCCCGATGGCGGCGCGGGGTCGATCGCGACCGTCGACGTCGCGGTCGCCGGAGGCGCCAACATCGTGGCCATGTTCGGGCAATGGGGCGCCATCCAGTTGCTCCTGGCCGCGTTGCTCTGGGTCCTCCTGCTCCGCTACCGGGGCTTCGTGCCGCTCGTCTTGCTCGTGTTCCTGGTCGAGCCGGCGCTGCGTGAGCTCTCGGGCGCCCTGAAGCCCCTCGAGACCATCGGCACCGCACCCGGCGCCATCGGCAACTGGCTCGTGGTGCCGGTGCTGGCCGTCGCGTGGTGGCTCTCCCTGTGCCCGGTCCGGGAGCGGAGCTGAGGCTCGGCGACCCGACCTGAGTGGGACGCGTTGGGCGCCGCGCTCAGGTCGCCGAACGCGCCCCCGCCCGCCGGTCCATCCACGCCACCACCGCGAGGTGGGGCATCGTCAGGGCGCTGATCCACGCTAGGTACAGCGCGACGAACCCGCCGACCCCGTCGATGCGCGGGCCCGCCCACGCGCCGAGCGCCGCGAGGAAGAGCAGCGCGATCCCCGTGATGGGGATCAGGTCGCGCGCCAGCCGCAGCACCGGCCCACGAAGGTCGCCGCAGGCGACCGCGCGCGCGTCGACGTCGCGCAGCAACAGCAGCCGCGCCAGGTGGCGCAGCGAGTGCCAGAAGAGGAAATAGGCGCCGATGGCCAGGTAGGCGGGCACCCAGGCGAAGAGCGCCACGAGCAGGGCCACCTCGCCGACGTCGAGCCAGCGACCGGCCGGGGTCGTCCACGCGCGGCGCAGCCCGAGCGCGTAGGCCAGACCGGCGCCCAGCACCACGACCAGGAGACCGCCGCGCACCATCGGCGCGCCCAGGTCGAGTCCGCCCGCCGCAGCGCCGAAGGCCGCGGCGGCGGACGCCAGCAGCCCTTCGGCCACCTCGGTCTGGACGAGCACCGGGATGGCGACCGGCAGCGCGCCGCGCAGGACGATGGCCGCGCCATGGGCGAACGGGCCCCCGCGCCGACGGCCCAAGAAGCGCTCGAGGAAGTCGACGTCGCCCTGGCCCCAGTGGCCGACGGTCGCCAGCAGGAAGCCGACGAAGGCGAGCCCGGGCGCGACCGACCACAGCGCCAGGTAGCCGAGCGCGAGCGCGACGTACCCCGCGAGGAAGAACGCCATCGGCAGCGGCCGACGCCCCCAGGACGCGCCCATGCGGGCGGGCACCAGGTGGTCGAGCGCCCCGTGCGGCAGACCGAACAGGACCAGCCCCAGGAGCAGCGGCACGAAGGCCGCGCGCTCGGCGGTCGCCGGGGCGAGCGCGAACCAGGCGAGCGCCGCCACGGCGCCGCCCGTCCCGGCGAGGGCGATGGGCAGCGCCAAGCGGGACGCCGCGCGCGCCGCGTCGGTGTGCGTCCCCGCGCGTCCGCGCGATGGAACGCGCTCGAGCCCCGCCGTTGGGCGGGACTCGAGCGCGAAGGTGGGACGCGTACCGATCAAGCCTTGGACGTGCTCGCCGGCACCGCGGCCGCGTTCGGCGACCAACCGTCCGCGCGCGACTTCTCGATCGCGATCCACACGATCATCGCGCCGAAGAGCGGCTTCGCGATCACGTCGGCCAGCGTGTAGCCGGTTTGGAGCGCGACGACCGCACCAGCGCCATCGAAGCCGAGGACCGGAGCGAGGTACGCGATCGGGTAGACGCCCCAGCTCGCGAGCAGCAGCAGCCGGAGGTTGCGGACGAGCACGCGCACCTTGGCAGGCTGCGTGGCGAGCGACTTACCGAGCTCCACCCACAGCACGTACAGGATGTACAGGAACGGGATGGTGCTGATCGTGCCCCAGATGAGGCGCGTCGCGGTGTCCGAGGAGACCTCGCCGGGGTACCCGGTGACGATCATCAGGATCGCCGCGATCGAGAGGCGCGCGATCATGCCGCCCGCGCCCTGCTTGAGGCGCAGCACCAGCACGGCTTCGACCAGGAGCAGCGGAACGGTGAGCAGCCAGTCGACGTAGCGGTAGGCGTCGTTGAACGGCTTGCCGGTGGAGACGTACGCCCCGCCTTCGAGCACGTAGGCGGCCGCCCAGCTTTCGAAGATGCGCAGGTAGTGGTAGAAGGCGATCGCCACGACGAGCGCCGAGACCGTCAGGGCCGTGCGGTAGGCCGGCGCGACCTGACCACGCGACAGGATGAAGTACAGGAAGCCTGCACCCATCGCCGCGATGGCCAACGAGAAGCCGTTGTAGATCAGGTCGAACTGGCCTGGCGTCAGAACCGGTAGATCCATCGGGTCACCTCCACGGGACCGAACTGTGCGGAGGCGCGTTGGCCAGGTGGATGCCCCCCATGGGCTCGACCGTTGGCACCGCCACCGCTTTGAGCACCGAAGTGTAGTTCTCCAAAGCTTAGACAGACTGTGTACAAAGTCGATAAGTGCCGGGGTTCACGAGGCGCCGCGCTGCGAGGATGCTCGCGGTGCCCGGTGCGACCGCCGACCGTTGCAACGGTTTCGCGCCGTGCCTTCCCCCCGACCCCCCTCGGTTATCGTGGCGTTCGTTCGGTGCCTCGGCACCCCGGGACGGCAGGCCGCTCGACGGCAACGCCATGGTGCGCGCCGGTCGCGCATCCGGGTTCCGTCCCCCATCGCGTCGAGCCCGCAGAACCCCAACGGCGGTCAAGGAGCCCACATGAGCGACGAAAGCAAGTGCCCCGTCCACGACAGCGCGCTACCCACCACGCGAGCGACGTCACCCCGATCGAACCGCGACTGGTGGCCGAACCAACTGAACCTCGGCATCTTGCGCCAGCACTCGACGCTCTCCGACCCCATGGGTGCGGACTACGACTACGCGAAGGCCTTCTCGGAGCTCGACCTTGCGGCGGTCAAACGCGACCTCCATGCGCTCATGACCGACTCGCAGGACTGGTGGCCGGCCGACTACGGCCACTACGGCCCGTTCTTCATCCGCATGGCCTGGCACAGCGCCGGCACCTACCGCACCGGCGACGGCCGCGGCGGCGCCTCCACGGGGACGCAGCGGTTCGCGCCGCTCAACAGCTGGCCGGACAACGCCAACCTCGACAAAGCGCGCCGGCTGCTGTGGCCCATCAAGCGCAAGTACGGCAAGCGCCTCTCTTGGGCCGACCTGATGGTGCTCACCGGCAACGTCGCGCTGGAGTCGATGGGGTTCCAGACCTTCGGCTTCGGCGGCGGCCGCGCCGACGTGTGGGAGCCCGAGCAGGACGTCTACTGGGGCAAGGAGGCCGAGTGGCTCGGCGACGAGCGCTACTCGGGCGACCGCGACCTCGAAGACCCGCTCGCCGCCGTCCAGATGGGGCTGATCTACGTCAACCCCGAGGGCCCGAACAGCCAGCCCGACCCCCTCGCCTCGGCCCGCGACATCCGCGAGACCTTCGCGCGCATGGCGATGGACGACGAGGAGACCGTCGCCCTGACCGCCGGCGGCCACACCTTCGGCAAGACGCACGGCGCCGCCTCGGCCGAGCACGTCGGCCCCGACCCCGAGGGCGCCCCGATGCAGGAGATGGGCCTCGGGTGGCGGAGCAGCTACGGCAGCGGCAAGGGTGGCGACACGATCACGAGCGGCCTCGATGGCGCTTGGACGCCGACCCCCACGCAATGGGACAACAGCTACTTCGACACGCTGTTCGGCTACGAGTGGGAGGTCCACAAGAGCCCCGCCGGTGCCTGGCAGTGGCGGCCCACCGACCCCGCCGCCGCGACCACGGTGCCCGATGCCCATGACCCCTCCAAGCGGCACGCCCCGATGATGTCCACCGCCGACATGGCGATGCGCGTCGACCCGATCTACGAGAAGATCTCGCGGCGCTTCCACCAGCACCCCGAGCAGTTCGCCGACGCCTTCGCGCGTGCCTGGTTCAAGCTCACCCACCGCGACATGGGCCCGCGCTCGCGCTACCTCGGCCCCGAGGTGCCCGCCGAAGACCTGATCTGGCAGGACCCGGTGCCTGCGGTCGATCACCCTCTGATCGACGCGCAGGACGTCGCCGCACTCAAGGCCGAGGTGCTCTCCTCGGGCCTCTCCGTCGCCGACCTGGTGTTCGTCGCATGGGCGTCGGCTTCGACCTTCCGCGGCTCGGACAAGCGCGGCGGCGCCAACGGCGCGCGCGTCCGGCTCGAGCCCCAGAAGGACTGGGCCGGCAACGACCCGGAGCGGCTCGCGAAGGTGCTGGGCGTGCTCGAGGGCATCAAGCAGCGCTTCGATGCGGCGGCGACGAGCGGCGCCAAGAAGGTCTCGCTGGCCGATCTGATCGTCCTGGCAGGCGATGCGGCGATCGAGAAGGCCGCCAAGGAGGCCGGCTTCGACGTCCCGGTGCCCTTCACGCCGGGCCGGACCGACGCGAGCGCCGAGCAGACCGACGCCGAGGCGTTCGAGCCCCTCGAGCCCGTCGCCGATGGCTTCCGCAACTACCTCAAGACGAAGTTCAGCGTGTCGGCCGAGGAGCTGCTGATCGACAAAGCGCAGCTGCTCACCCTCAGCGCGCCCGAGATGACCGTGCTGTTGGGCGGTCTGCGCGTGCTGGGCGCCAACGCCGGCGGCTCCACGCACGGCGTCCTCACCGACCGACCCGGCGTGCTGACCAACGACTTCTTCGCGAACCTCCTCGACATGGGCGTCGCCTGGGCGCCCAAGGGCGAGGGCGACGACGTGTTCGCGGCCCACGACCGCACGACGGGCAAGGTCCGCTGGACGGCCACCCGCGTCGATCTCGTGTTCGGCTCGAACTCCGAGCTGCGCGCGCTGGCCGAGGTCTACGGGTGCGACGATGCCCGCGAGGGCTTCGTGCACGACTTCGTGGCCGCGTGGACCAAGGTGATGAACCTGGACCGGTTCGACCTGAGCTGAGTCGGAACGACCACGGAACGCGAGGCCGACCGCCGTCCGGGTCGCTCGCGAGGGCCGCGACCCCCGAACCGATCGGGGCTCGCGGCCCTTCCTTCGTGCGCCACCACCCCGCTGGGACGTTCGTGCCTTGCCCACGCCCCCCCGTCCTCCTAGCGTCGAGGCACGAGGAGGACCGCGGCATGCAGGACGTCGGCAGCGGCGTGCGAACCCGGCGGGGCGCGTGGGTCCGCGCGGTCGTCGTGCTCGCCGTCGTCGTGGCCGTGATCGCCCCACGTTCGGGCATCGAACCGGCGTCCGGCGTGGAGGAACGCGCACCGTGGCCGAGCTTCGTCGCGCACCTCGAGGAGACCGTTCCCAACAGGATGGACGCGTTCGGCGTGCCCGGCGTCGCCGTGGCGCTCGTCGTCGACGGCGAACCGGTATGGGCGGGGGCGTACGGCGACGCCGACCGCGATGCAGGACGCCCCATGACCGTCGACACCTATCTGCGGACGGAGTCCATCTCCAAGTCGCTCACGGCCTGGGGCGTCCTGCGGCTCGTGGAGCTCGGCCTCGTCGATCTCGACGACCCCGTCACGAAGCATCTGCGGACGTGGTCGTTCCCCGAACCGGACGACGCCGACGCGCGCGTCACCGTCCGGGCGCTGCTCGCCCACACGTCGGGCCTGCGCCACGGCGACATCGACCTGCGCTACTCCCCGGGGGCCGCCGTGCCGGCGCTGCGCACGAGCCTGACCGAGCAAGCGGGCTTCGACCGCGAGCCGGGCGCCGGCTTCGCGTACTCCAACGTGGGCTTCAACCTCCTCGAGGTGCTGATCGAGGACGTCACCGGCCAGGACTTCGCGGCGTTCATGGAGGAGCAGGTCTTCGAACCCCTGGGCCTGCACCGCACCACGTTCGCGTGGCGCCCCGACCTGGCGCCCCCGGTGCCCATGGGCCACGACCTGGCGGGCCGCCCGACGCCCACCTACGTCTACGCCGAACGCGCCTCCGGCGGCCTGCTCGCGACCGTCGAGGACGTCGCGCGCTTCGTGGCGGCGGGTATGCCGACGTCCGCGACGGCCGGCGCCGTGCTCTCGACCGAGGCCATCGCCGAGATGCACGCGCCGCAGGTGCACGTCGCCGGGTACATGGGCGCCGTGTACCAGGCCTACGGGTTCGGGCACTTCGTCGAGACGCTGCCCAACGGCATGCAGGCGGTCTCGCACGGCGGCCAAGGGTACGGCTGGATGACCCACTTCCACGCCGTGCCCGAGAGCGGCGACGGCATCGTGCTCCTCACCAACAGCCAACGCAGCTGGCCGCTGTTCGCCCGCGTCCTCGGCGATTGGGCTCGTTGGCGCGGCTTTCCCTCGGTGGGCATGGAGCGCATCCGCATCGCGGAGGCCGCCATGTGGGCGATCGTCGCCGGCATCCTCTACGCCGTCCTCTGGGGCGCCTGGGGCCTGGCGGCCGGGCTCGCGTCGGGTCGCCGGCGCTTCGCGCCGCACGCCCCCACGCATCGCGCCTCGCGCCTCGCTCGTGCCGCGGCATCGATCGCGATCCTGGCGGGCCTCGGCTGGGCCGCGCGTCAGACCTACCTGTTCCTGCCCTCGGTGTTCCCGGCGGCGTGGCCGTGGTTCACGGCCGCCGCGTTCGGCCTCGCCGTCGTCGGTCTCGGGACCGCCACCTTCCCCGCCACGGGTCCGCGGCGGGGGCAGCGCGCCGAGCTCTGATCAGCCCGCCACGTCCCACGCCACCGGCAGCGCCTCGAGCGCGCGGAAGCCGGGGAGGAAGCGATAGCGCAGGTCCTCCTCGGGCACCGCGACCCGCAGCCCGGGCAGCCGCGCCAGCAGGGCGTTCAGGGCGATCTCGCCCTCGAGTCGCGCGAGCGGCGCCCCCATGCAGTAGTGCGCCCCTTTCCCGAACGCCAAGTGCGGGTTCGGGCTCCGCGCCGGGTCGAGCACGTCGGCCGCCTCGAAACGGTCGGGGTCGCGGTTGGCGCTCCCCAAGATCAGGATCAGCGGGTCGCCGCGGCGGATCGTCTGGCCACCCCACTCGACGTCCTCGGCGGCCCAGCGGTTGAGCGCGCGCTCGACCGGGCCGTCGAAGCGCAGCAGCTCCTCCACCGCGCCCGGCATCGCGGCGGGTTCGGCAGCGAGCGCGTCGCGCACGTGCGGATGGCGCGAGAGCGCCAACACCGCGTTCGCGATCAGGTTGACGGTGGTCTCGTGCCCCGCGGTGATGAGCAGCACGAGCGTGGAGAGCAGCTCGTCCAGGCTCAGGCGATCGCCGGCCTCCTCGGCCGCGACGAGGCCGGAGAGCAGGTCGTCCTGGGGATGCGCTCGGCGCTCCTCCACGAGCGCCGCCACGTAGTCCGCGAACTCGACCATCTGCGCCTCGAGCACGCGCCCCTCGTCGGCGTCGCGCGGCGCCGCCAGGAGCGCGTTCCCCCACACGCGCACCCGGTCGCGGTCCTCGCCCGGCACCCCGATCATCTCGAGGATGACGGTGGTGGGGAGCGGGAAGGCGAAATCGCCGATCAGCTCCATCGAGCCGCGGCCCTCGAACGGCTCGAGCAACCCGTCGGCGATCGCACGGACGCGCGGGCGCATCTCGGCGACGCGCCGGGGCGTGAAGGCTTGGCTCACGAGCCCGCGCAGACGCTGGTGGTCGACGCCGTCGTGGTTGAGCATGTGTTGCCCGATGCGGCGCAAGAGCTCGGGCTCGGGCGGCAGGTCGGCGGGGTCGTGCGCGAGCGCGGCGTCGCGCACGAAGCGCTTGTCGCGCAGCATCGCGTCGACGTCGGCGTAGCGGCTGACGAACCAGATGGGCGTGGAGCCGTCGAGCCCCGCCTGCTGCCAGATCGGCGCCTCGCGCCGCATGGCGGTGAAGGTCGGGTGGGGGTCGCGCTTGAAGCCGTCGCCGTAGAGGTCGAACCGTCGCTCCGTCTCGGACATGGCAGCCTCCTCGCGGTCGCCGCTCTGCATCCGCGACCATGCGGTCGAGTCTAGCCGCACCGCCGCACCGAGGGACGGACGCCCGTCGCCGCAGCGGTCGTCGCGACCGTACGCTCGCGTGGCCGTGCGGTCGCGGACCGCGCGGCGGGAGGTCTCGATGAAGCACCTGCTCGTGCTCGGCGGCGGCAGCGCCGGGACCATGGTGGTCGCCAAGCTGCGGCCGCGCCTCGACCCCGAAGCCTGGCGGATCACCGTCGTCGACCGCGACGACGACCACCACTACCGCCCTGGCTACCTGTTCGTGCCGTTCGGCACCTACGGCCGCGCCGACGTGGTGCGGCCGCGGCAGCGGCAGCTCCCCGACGGGGTCGAGTTCGTCGAGGCCGAGGTGGCGGCGATCGAACCCGAAGCGTCCAACGTGGTGTTCGCCGACGGGCGCTCGATGGCCTACGACCAGCTGGTGATCGCGACCGGCAGCCGGCCGCGCCCGGACGCCACGCCCGGCGTGCTCGGTGCCGAGTGGCGGACGAGCGTCCACGAGTTCTACACGCTCGAGGGCGCCGAGGCGCTGCGCGCCGCGATCGACGCGTTCGACGGCGGCCGCTTCGTCGTCCACGTCACCGAGATGCCCATCTCGTGCCCGGTGGCGCCGCTCGAACTGGCGTTCCTCGCCGACGCGCGCTTCCGCGAGCGCGGGATCCGCGACCGCGTGGATCTGGTGTACGTCACTCCGCTCGACGGCGCCTTCACCCGTCCGATCGCGTCGGAGCGGCTGGGCCACCTGCTCACCGAACGCGGCATCGAGGTCGAAACGGACTTCGTCGTCGAGCGCGTCGACCCCGAGGCCAAGACGCTGGTCAGCTTCGACGACCGCGCGGTGCCCTTCGACCTGCTGGTGACCACGCCGCTGCACATGGGCGCCGACTTCCTCGCCGGCAGCGGCCTCGCCGACGAGCTCCACCACGTCGAGGTGGACCCGGGCACGCTGCGCTCGCGCCACTACCCCAACGTCTTCGCCCTGGGCGACGCCGCCGACCTGCCGACCTCGAAGGCAGGGGCCACCGCCCACTACGCCGCCGACGTCTTCGTCGAGAACTTCGCGGCGCACGTCGAGGGCCGCCCGCTGCCGCACGCGTTCGACGGCCACGCGAACTGCTTCGTGGTCACGGCCCCCGGGCGGGCCGTCCTGCTCGACTTCGACTACGAGCACGAGCCGCTGCCCGGCCACTACCCGGTGCCCGGGATCGGCCCCTTCACCCTCCTCGAGGAGAGCGCGATGAACTACGACGGCAAGATGCTCTTCCGCTGGGCCTACTGGAACGTCCTGCTGCGCGGCCACGACCTGCCGTTCCCGACGCACTACACGAGCGCCGGCAAGCGGGCGGCCGAGCCCGCCGACGCGCGCACCGAGGTGGCGCGGTGAGCGCGGCTGGCAGCGCGCCTGCACCCAGCGCCGCGCCGGACGCCGCGACGGCCCCCGACCTCGCCGCCGTGCACGCCCAGTTGGCGCAGGTCGCCGAGCAGCTCGCCGCGCTGGTCGACGAGCAGCGCCGGACCCGCGAGCACCTCGAGGTCGTCGCGGCCGAGAGTCGCCGCACCGCCGAGCGCTGGGACGAGGCCGAGGCGCTGATGCGCGACCTCGCGCCGGTGGCGCGCCGCGCCGTGGGGGCCACCATCGAGAAGCTCGCGGTCCTCGAGGACCCCAAGTACCGCGAGGTCCTCGGCGCCACCGCCCAGGTCGCGGACCGCATGCTGCGCAGCTTCGAGCCCGCGGGCGTGCGGTCGATCGGCGACAACCTGGTGCTGCTCCTCAAGACCATCCAGGGCATGCGGTGAGCGTCGGGGCCTGGCGCGTCGCCGTGCTCGGCGCCGGGCTGGGCGGGCTCACGGCCGCCCACGCGATCCGCCGGCGCGCGCACGAGCTGGGCCACGCGGTCGAGCTGGCGGTGTGGGAGGCCGGCGACCGGCCGGGCGGCCAGTTGCGCACCACGGTCGAGGACGGCTACGTCGTGGAGTGGGGCGCCAACGCCTTCCGCACCGGCGTCGGCCCCACGGCCGACCTGGTGGCGCGCCTCGGGCTCCAGGACCAGCAGGTCCACGCCGACCCCGCGGCGAACCGGCGCTACGTGTTCCACGGCGGCCAACTGCACCTGCTGCCGAGCGACCCGATGTCGCTCCTGAACTTCACGCCCATGTCGGTCGCGGGGCGCTTCCGGGTGATGGCCGAGCCCTTCCTCGCCGAACGCGTGGATCACGACGAGTCGGTGCACGACTACGCCGCCCGCCACATCGGCCCCGAAGCGGCCGAGGTCCTGCTGGGCACGATGGTGCGCGGGGTCTACGGCGGCGACGCGCACCTGCTCTCGGTCGACGCCGCGTTCCCGGTGATGCGCGAGATGGAGCGGGATCACCGCTCGCTGGTGATCGCCGGCCTCGCCGGCATGAAGGAGCGGATGCGCGAGCGCAAGACGACGTGGAGCTTCCGGGAGGGCATGAACGTGCTCCTCGATGCGCTGGCCGACGACCTCGGCGACGTCCTGCACCTGGGCCGGCGCGCGCACGCCCTCGCTCGGGACGCGGCCGGTGGCTACCGCTTGACGGCGGAGGACGGCTCGAGCGAGCGCTTCGACGCGGTCGTGTTGGCGCTGCCGCCGCGGCCCGCCGCCGACCTGCTGGCCGCGCTCGACCCCGAAGCCGCCGCCGACCTGCGCGCCATCCCCTCGGGCCCGATCGGCATGGCCGCGGTCGCGTTCGAGCGCTCGGCCCTGCGCGAGGCGCCCGATGGCTTCGGCTTCCTCGTCGCCCCCGGCGAGGACCTGCCGGTGCTGGGGGTGTTGATCGAATCGAACGTCTTCCCGCACCGCGCGCCGGAGGGTCACGTACTGCTGCGGGTCATCCAGGGCGGCGTCGCCCGCCCCGACCTCGACGACCTAAACGACGAGGCGCTCCTGAGCGCCGCGCTCGACGCCATCGACCGCGCCTGGGGGGTCGTCGCGCCTCCCGTGCGCACGTGGGTCGGACGCCAGGAGCGGGGCATCCCGCAGTACGTGCTGGGGCACCTCGAGCGCCTGGTGCGCGTCGAGGGACACCTGCGCCGCCTGGGCGGCCTGCACGTGGCGGGCAACGCCTACCGCGGCATCGCGGTGGGCAAGCTGGTGGACGACGCCGAGCACGTCGCGGAAGCCGTCTGGGCCGAGGTACCGGCGCCGACCGCCGCGTGACGCGGCGCTAGGGGCGTCTGCCGGGAGCGTCCTCGGGTGGGCCGGGCGGGTCGCCTCGAGGTGGGTCGGCTCGGGGTGGGTCGGCTCGGGGTGGATCGGCTCGGGGTGGTCCATCGTCGGGCGGGCCAGGCGGATCGGCTCGGGACGGGCCCTCCTCGGGTGGACCGCGCCCCTGGGCCGGTCCTGGCGCGTCGGCCGGTGGACCCTGGCCGACGTCGGGCGGCCATGCTTCGCCGAGCTCCGTCGCGAGCCGCACGCGCACGTACGCGAACGTCTCGGGCAAGAGCGACCTCAGGTCGACGCCGTCCACCCAGACCACGCCGTCCTCGACCTCGACTTCGGTCGTCCGTACGCCCCCATCGGGCGGCAACCACACCAGCGAAGCAGGACCGGCGAAGCCCTCTTCGAGCACGAGTTCGAAGCGCACCCCACCGATGACGCGGCCGACGCCCACGATCCGGCTGTCCGAATCGGTCACGAGCACCTCGGCCTCCGCCGGGATCTCGAGCGCGCTCGCGAACGTCGCCATCAGGGCCACGAGGAGCACGCACGTCCATGTCCACGCTCGTTGCATCGGCCTGCCTCCTCGATTCGCGCCGAACGCCGACTTCGGTACGTGCTCGCAGCCTAGAGCGCGCACCTGACGGGAGGCTGACGACGCGCCGGCCAGCCCAGCGCCCGCCCTCACGACGCGCCGCCCGGGGCCGGCGTCGCCAACCGCGTCGCGAGCGACGGCAAGCGCACCTCGAAGACCGCACCGGGCCCCGCCTCGGCCAAGGCCTCGATGCGTCCCCCGTGCCGCTCGACCAGGTCCTTGGCGATCGACAAGCCGACGCCGCTGCCCTCGCCCCGCCGGTAGCCGCGCTCGAACACGGCCGTCCGCGCCTCGGCGTCGAGGCCCGGCCCGTCGTCCGCGACGCGGACCACGTGCTCGTCGTCGCGCGCTTCGAGGGTCACGCGCACGCCGTTCGCGCGGCCCGCGGCCTGCACGCCGTTGCGCACCAGGTTGCGGAACACCTGGGCCAAACGATCCGCATCCGCGACGACGTCGCCACGCTCGTCTGCTTCGAGCACGACGCCGGGGTAGGCGCGCACGACGCGCTGCAGCACGTCGCGCAACGCCACGATCGACATCTCGAGCGGTCGCGCGTCCTCACCGCGTGCGACCACGAGCAGATCTTGCGAGGTGCGCAGCAGCTCCTCGGCGGCCTCGGCCGCCACCCTCAACGAGACGTCGTCGGGACGCTCCCGGCGCGCGGAGCCCAGGTGGTAGTGGACGAGCGTCAAGGGCCCGGCGAGCTCGTGGGCGACCTCCAGCAAGAACGCGTGCTCGCGGTCCGAGCGCTCGCGGATGGCGGCGAGGGTCTCGTTCAACGCATCGGTCACGACGCGCAGCTCGTCGTCGCCGCCCGCGTACGCGATGGCGCCCGGCGCGGACGGGTCGATCCGGCGCGCGTCGGCCGCCACCCGCTCGAGGGGCCGCAGCGCTCGCCGCGCCACCGTGCCCGCCAACCACAAGGCGATCGCACCGGCGACGACGCCCCCCGTCCACAGGCTGCGCAGCAGCGCCGACCGCGTCGCCAGCGCGTCCTCGACGTCGTGGGCGACCCGGATCGTGGCGCCGCCGTCGCGCCAAGCGGTGCTTCCGACGAGCGCGCGGCGCCCCTCGAGCACCCGGATGGCGGCCGGTGCCACGAGCGGCAGCTGGGTGGTGATGCCCCACGACAGCACGGTCGCTCCGTCGGGCGAGACGATCTGGACGCCGTACCCCGGGACCGCCGGGTCCACGAACGAGGCCCCCAGCACGGGACGCTCGAGCAGCGCCGCCAGCCGCCCCAGGTCCTCGTCGAGAAGTCGCCGCATCGAAGCGTCCTGCTGGCGCACGAAGCCCACGTACGCCAGCGCGCCGAACGCCGCGACGACCACGAGCGTCAAGGCCGCGCTGCCCAGCGCGACGCGCCTCGCGAGCCTCAAGGACCCTCGCCGCGGACGACGTAGCCGAGCCCCCGGATCGTCTCGATCATGGACGCCAGCTCGACGGCGGCGAGCTTCTTGCGGACGCGCGACACGAGCACCTCGATCGCGTTCGAGTCGGGTTGCTGCTCGGCGTAGAGCCGGTCCTCGAGCGTGCGCTTGGAGAACACGCGGTCGGGGTGCTCGAGCAGGAGCGCGAGCAGGTGGTACTCCTGGGCCGAGAGGTCGACGCGCTCGCCATCGACGAAGCAGCTGCGGTCGGCGAGCGTCATCTCGAGCCGGCCCCAGCGGACCTGACCCGCACGCGACCGCGTGCGCATCCGCGCGTACACCCGCGCGAGCAGCTCCTCCATATCGAAGGGCTTGCTCACGTAGTCGGCGGCCCCCGCGTAGAGCCCGCGCACCCGACTCGCCACGTCGCTGCGCGCGGTGAGCATGATGACGTCGGCCGGGTTGGCCTCCAATTGCGTGGCCACGTCGATGCCGTCCATGTCCGGCAGGTTGAGGTCGAGCAGGACCAGGTCGAAGCGCTGGGTCTCGGCCAGGAACAACGCGTCCTTGCCGGTGTCGACGACCACGGTCTCGTAGCCGCGCCCCAGCTCGCGGGCCACGACCTCCGCCAAGCGATCGTCGTCCTCCACGATCAGGATGCGCCCGCGCGACACGTCGGCCTCCTCGCCGCGGCGCGGCCGACCCTGAGGGGCCGCACCGCCGCCGTCGCTTCGAGTGTCGGCCCAACCAAGGGCCCATGAAGCAGAATCGGTCACTCCGCTCGATCGTCCGCAGCGCCGTCAGGTTGGGGTCAGGTGCCGCCGGTACCTTGCCCATGGACACCGACGTGTCCGCCTCGGTGGCAACGAAACCCGGCCCGCATGTGGGCGCCTGGACCGGGTCGAGCCAGTGGCGCAACCGCCCGAGGAACCGACCGAACCGCCGTGCGCCCGCACCGGCCCGACGCCTTGGAGGCGATCGCATGAAGCGTACGTTGTTCACCCTGATGTTCTTGGCCACGTTCGGCATGGCGCTCGCGGGACCCCCCGTGGACGTCCAACTCGTCTGCGGCACGGACGAGGACGCTGCGCTCGTGGGCGTCGCCAGCCTCGTCGAGGACCAGCTGCACGTGGCGCTGATCGACGGCGCGCTGGAGGCGTGCACCGCAGGTGTGTACGGCGTCGTCGACGGCGCGACGGTCTTCACCGTGAGTTACCTGCTGGTGGACGGTGTGGTCGACGACGTCCAGGTGGTGTTCGAGGAGGACTCGACGTACGAGCCGGCGCTCACGTACGGCGAGGTGCCCGAAGTGGCCGTCGAGGGCAAACTCGGCGCGCAGCAGAACCGCGCCATGGCCCGCGAGCGAGCCACGCAAGCCCGCGAGCGGGCGGCGGAGCACGCCGGCGGTCCGAACATGGACGCGCCGGACGACGGCGGCGACGGCGAAGAGGAAGAGGTCGAGGCCGACGGCGAGGACCACGACGGACCGCCCGCCGACCTGCCCGCGCCCGCGACCCGTGGGCGTCGCTGACGGCGACCGAGCGAACCACACGACCGTAGGCGGCGCGCCCGGGGCTTCGGCTCCGGGCGCGCCGCCGTTCGGAGCGCGCCGGCGAGCGGCGCTCGGCCGTCAGCGAGACGAGACGAAGTGCCAGGCCACCTGCGCCCGTGGGAATGGCTGCACCGACGCGTGGACGTCGCGGCAATCGCAGTAGCCGATGCTCTCGGCGACGGCGACGGTCTCGAACACCACCGTGTTCCAGCCGGCCGCGAGCTCGATGTCGTAGGTCTCCTGGCCCCACCCGAACGTGCAGCGGCCGGTGACGGTCGCCGCCCGCTCAGCGTGGATCCAGCGGACCTCGACGTCGCCCGTGGTCGCGAGGCTGCCATGCTCCTTGGTGGCGGCGTACAGCGTCCCGAGCGTCTCGCAGTACTCGCACGCAGCGCCGCGGGGGACGATGCGCAGCTCGCGGACCATCACGACACGAGCCTCGGGCTCGGACACGGTCAAGTCCTCGCAGCGCTGCCCCGCGAACAGGTTCTCGAGCGGCACCGTGACGTCGTCGGGCAGGTAGGGGGCTTCGTGGAAGGCGAGCGCGAAGGAGCCGTCGGCACCGACGGAGCCGCGGCCGACCTCGACCGGGAACCAGGCGAGCCCAGCTCGGGCTTCGGCGACCAGATCGGCGGGCGCCACCTGGGCGCACGCACCGACGGTGCCGTTGACGCGCGTCTGCGACCAAGCAGCGCCTAGCATCGCGAACAGCGCGACGACGACGGCAACGCGCAAGGCGGAGCGACGACGGGATCTCATGGAGGGACCTCCCCTCGAGCCGTGCCCAGCGGGCAACGGCCGGTAGTGGGGTGTGGGCAGAGCCTCAGGCGCCCCCACGCACGGGGTCGCCTCAGCCGGGACCGCCCGGGCAGGTCGGCTCGAGCACGCCATCACCTCCAAGGTCAGGTCGGTTCCTCCGAAGCGATTGAGGAGGAACGCCCGGTTGCCGTAGGACAAGTGTCGAACGTCCCGACGGCCGGGTCGGCACGACGCTCGCGGCGCACCGCATGAGCGTGGACCGAACCGCCTTCGCGTCGCTCACCACCGGGATCGCCCCCACGCTCACGAAGTGCGGGATCAGCTCATGCGGCGGCCATGGCGCTCATGTCGTGCCCCCATAGGGTGCCCCGACCGTCGCGAACCCGACGGCCAAGGAGGCACCATGCATCGCAACCCGATGACCGGCACGACCGAACGAACCGGCCCGACTCGATCCGCACGCGTTCGCCGCGCACCGACCCGGGCCCTAGTCGGTGTCCTGGCGGCGGCCGCGCTCGCGCTGCCGACGACCGGCGCGCTCGCCCAGAGCGACGTCGATTCGTCCGAGGTGGTGCTCGCGAGCCTTGGCGACGCGACCGTGACGCTCGAAGCGTTCGAGCTCCGGTTCGAGGCGGCGGTGCGTTCGACGCTCGCCCAGCAAGGGGTCGAGCCCGACGCGGAGACCGTCGCCGGCTTCGAAGCGCAGCGGCCGGTGTTCCTGGAGCAACTCGGTCAGGAGCTGGTCTTGAGCGCGCATGCGGAGGAGTTGGGCATCGCCGCGGGCGACGCCGAAGTCGACGCCGTGGTCGAGCAGGCGCGCGAAGAGCACGGCGCGGATCTCGACGCGGCGCTGGCCGAGATCGGCTTCGGGTCCACCGCGGACTTCGAGACCGCCGTCCGGCGCTCGCTGAACGCGCAGCGCGTCGTGGAAGCGTTGCGTGCTGAGGTCGAGGTCGACCCGGCCGCGATCGAGGCCTGGTACGAGGCGAACCCCGACCAGGTGACCGGACCGGACGGCCCGGTTCCGCTCGAAGAGGTGCGCGAGCCGATCGCCGACCTCCTCGCCGGCGAGCACGTCGAGGCGCGGGTGGCCGAGCTGGTGGCGGAATCCGGGATCGAGACCCATCCCGAACGGCTCTGAGGGGACGAGCTAGAGCTCCGGCAGCTGCGCCACCACGTGCGGCGTGATCGCCTTCGCCAGTTCCGGATCGACCACCCCGTTGGTGACGAACAGGCAAGTGGCGCGGGCCGCGATCGCGGCCCGCGCCCCCGCCAGGCTGTCCTCGATGGCCAGGCAGCGAACCGCCGGCACGCCCAGACGTGCGGCGGCGAGCAGGTACCCGTCTGGATGGGGCTTGCCGCGCTCCACGTCCTCGATCGTGACGCGCACCTCCAAGTGCCGGGACCACGCGTGCGGGGCGAGCGAGGCGTCCACCATCGAGCGCGGCGAGTTCGACACCACGGCCCGGGCACGGCCGGCCTCCGCCACCGCCTCGACCCACGCGACCGCGTTCGGCATCGGCCGCACCCCCGCGAGGTCGACGATCAAGCGCTCGACCACCCGCGCCCAGAACGCCTTGGCATCTCCGGTGAGGCCGAAGCGCTCGCGCAGGATCCGAGTGGCGGCGGGGCGGTCGGTTCCGTGCAGCGCCGCGTGGGCGCCCTCGGGGAGGGCGCCCCCGAACTCGGGCACCACCGAGCAGAGCACCGCGAACCAGATCGGCTCGCTGTCGACGAGGGTGCCGTCCACGTCGAACAGGACGGCATCGAAGGCGCGCGGGTCGGGGTGCGGGGGCCGGGTCACGGGGCCATCATCGCGCGCGGCGGCGGGGACGCGGGCGACCGGCATGGTCGCGGACGACGGACCCTGCCCGCGCTATCGTCCGCCATGGCCCCTTCGATGCAGCGCACCGACGCCGACCCGAACGCCTACCTCGACGCGATCGAACACCCCGTGCGGCAGCGCGACGCGCGCGCGCTGGTGGCGCTCATGAGCGACGTGGCCGGAGAGCCCCCCGCCATGTGGGGGCAGATCGTCGGGTGGGGAAGCTACCACTACGACTACGCCTCGGGCCACTCGGGCGACTTCTGCCCGATCGGCTTCGCGGCCGGCAAGCAGCGCCTGTCGCTCTACGGCCTGCGCGACGCGCCCGAGTCCGAGAAACTACTTGAGCGGCTCGGCAAGCACACCACCGGCGTCGGCTGCGTGTACGTGAACAAGCTCGACGACGTCGACCTCGACGTGTTGCGCCAGCTGATCGAGTTGGCGTGGGCGCACCCGCGCGGTTGACGGCGCGCGTCGGGCAGTTGGCAGCCTGCGCTGCGCGCCGCGGTGCAGACTGAGCGTATGGAAGAAGCGAGCACCTCTCCGAGCCGCTACGACGACCTGCGCGCGCTCTTCGTCAACTGCACCCTCAAGCCCTCGCCCCAGCAGTCCCACACGCAGGTCCTGATGGAGGTGTCGCAGGCGATCATGGCCGAACAGGGCGTGCACGTCGACCACGTGCGCGCCGAGGACTTGGTCCTCGCCCCAGGGGTGTACCCCGACATGACCGAACACGGGGCCGAACGCGACGATTGGCCCGATCTCTACGCCAAGGTGCGCGCGGCCGACATCCTCGTGCTTGGAAGCCCCATCTGGCTCGGCGAACGCTCCTCCACCTGCGCGCGCGTGATCGAGCGGCTCTACGCCCACTCGGGCGAACTGAACGATCGGGGCCAGTACGTCTACTACGGCAAGGTCGGCGGGGTGCTGGTGACCGGCAACGAGGACGGCATCAAGCACGTGGCCATGGGGGTCCTGTACGCGTTGCAGCACATCGGCTACGCCGTGCCGCCGCAGGCCGACGCCGGCTGGATCGGCGAGGCGGGCCCCGGCCCCAGCTACGGCGACGAGATGGACGACGGCCGCCGCGCCGGGTTCGACAACGACTTCACCCAGCGCAACACCACCTTCATGACCTGGAACCTGATGCACCTGGCGCGCCTGCTCAAGGACGCCGGTGGCTTTCCCACGCACGGCAACCAGCCCCAAGCGTGGAACGCCGGGAACCGCTTCGACCACCCCAACCCCGAGTACCGCTGACCCGGGCGGAGCGACGCTAGGTTCCGATCGCGGCGGCCACGTCGAACGCGGCCCCCACCTCGCGCTCGGACACGGTCCACAGCTTCGCCAGGTCCTCGGGCTTCCGCAACCGTGGCGCGATCCCGCCCACGACCGGCGACCCGACGGCGATCCACCGGGGGCGGTAGAGCGCGCCGCCCTCGGCCTCGGGGTCGGTCCCGGCCCGGAGCTGATCGAGGGCCCCCGCCGCCGGGGATTGGCCGATCCATCGGACCAGCCGGGCGGCGAGCCGCTGCGACGGGCCCGGCAGCTCCTTCGCCGTCGTCTGCTGGAGGTCGGTGTTGGCGAAGCCGGGGTCGGCCGAGAGCGCCGCGACCCGCGAGCCAGCGGCGCGCAGCCGCCGGTCGAGCTCCAGCGCGAACTGCAGGTTCGCGAGCTTCGAGTAGC
Source organism: Trueperaceae bacterium (assembly GCA_011390675.1). Classification (GTDB taxonomy): domain Bacteria; phylum Deinococcota; class Deinococci; order Deinococcales; family Trueperaceae; genus JAABTL01. The sequence continues at coordinate 31,910 of JAABRX010000041.1, forward strand.
CGTACGCCTCCCACGGCTCGTAGCGGCGATGGCGATGGTGCGGGTCGTCCAAGTCGTACGGACCGGCGCTGAAGCGGGCGGTCGAGGTCGTGGTCACGACGCGCCCCGCGCCCGAGCGGTGCACGGCGGGCAACAGCAGGCGGGTGAGCTCGAAGTGGCCCAGGTGGTTGGTCCCGAACTGGGTCTCGAAGCCGTCGACGGTCGTGCCCTCGGGCGTCGCCATGACGCCCGCGTTGGCGAACAGCAGGTCGATGGCGGCGTGCGCCTCGAGGACCTCGGCCGCGAACGCGTGGACCGAGGCCAACGACCCGAGGTCCAGCGCGCGGACCTCGATCGAGGCCCCGGGCAGCTCGGCCGCCACCGCTGCGTGGGCGCTCGCCGCCTTCTCCGAGTTGCGTGCCGCCATCACGACATGCGCGCCCTTGCGGGCCAGCTCGCGGACGGTCTCGAGCCCGAGCCCGCCGTTGCCGCCGGTGACGACGGCGACGCGGCCGGTCTGATCGGGGATGTCGCGGGCGGTCCATGCCATGGGGGTCGACCTCCAGGGGCCGTCGTCCGCGCGGCCGTGGGCTGTCGGCGAGTGTCGCACGGGCGCCCGTGGCGCTCCGTGGCCTGGCGTCGAGGGCGCAGGTGGGTCGGGACGCCCGACTCAGCGTCTTCTACGCCGCGCTCCCGAAGGACCCGGAAGGCGCGTTCGAGCGTCGAGCCGCGGAGACCGCCGTGGCCGCGGCAGGGGCGCCGGCCTCAGGCGGCGCCGCAGACCCACAGCGTGCAGGCGACGTCGCCTTCGGCGAGGGCGGCTTCGTGCTGCACGGCGAGGCCCGAACGACCCAGCGCCGCGCGCCACGCGCGCTCGGCCCGGGCGCCCCCCGGAAGGCCGCCGTCCTTGACGACGACGAGGCGACCCCCGGGTCGGAGCACCCGCGCGACCTCGCGGAGCCCGGCGTCGAGGTCGCTCCAGTGGTCGATCGAATCGAAGGCGAGGACGAGGTCGGCGACGCCGTCCTCGAGCGGGAGGCGCTCCGCCGGGGCCTCGGCGAACTCGATCCGGTGGCCGTTGGGGTCGGTCGATGCCCGTTCGCGGGCGATCGCCAGCATGCGGGGGACCGGGTCCACGCCGACGAGTCGGCCCTTCGGCACGCGCGGCGCGAGGCGCCGCAGCGCCGACCCCGTCCCGCACCCCACGTCGACCACGAAGGCGTCGGGCGCCACGTAGATGGCATCGACGGCCAGGCGGTTGGTCGCGTACTCCCCGTAGTGCGCGGCGTACCAGTCGGCGGTCTCGGCGGTCCACTCGCTCATGACCCGCTCGTCGTACCACCCGAACGGCCGCAGCATCCGGGGCGCCTCGCCTCGGAGCGCGCGGAGCCGAGTCAGCCTTGCGTCGCGAGCTCGTGGAGGAGCATCGCGTAGGCCTCCTGCCCGCGCCGCAGGCTCGACAGCCGGTAGAACTCGTTCGGCGCGTGCAGGTTCTCGTCGTCGAGGCCGAAGGCGAAGCCGACGGTGTACGCCCCGAGCGCCTCGAGGAACATCCCGACCACCGGGATGCTCCCGCCGACGCGGGTGAAGTAGGGCTCCTTGCCGTAGAGCTTGCGGTGCACGGCCGCGGCGGCGACGTTGCCGGGGTGGTCGAAGGGCATCTCGTAGGGCATCGCGCTCTGCGGCAGCTTCTGCACCGCGACGCGCACGCCGGGCGGCACCACCCGGTGCACGTGCGCTTCGATCGCGTCCGCGATGGCGCTCGGCGTCTGGTTCGCCACCAGCCTGCAGGTGATCTTCGCGTGCGCCTCGTTCGGCAGGACCGTCTTGAGGCCCTCACCCTGGAAGCCGCCCCAGATGCCGTTCACCTCGAGGGTCGGGCGCGCCCAGGCGCGCTCGAGGGTGGTGTAGCCGGGCTCGCCGTAGAGCTCGTCGACCTTCAGGTCGCGCATGTACCGCTCTTCGTCGAACGCCACGGCGGCGATGCGCGCGCGATCGTCGGCGGTCAGGTCGCGCACGTCGTCGTAGAAGCCATCGATCCGGATGGTGCCGTCGGCGTCGCGCATCGTGGCGATGATGTGGGCCAGCGCGTGGATCGGGTTCGCGACCGCGCCGCCGTACATCCCGGAGTGCAGGTCGCGGTAGGCGCCGGTGACGTCGATCTGCACGGCGCAGAGCCCCTTGAAGGCCAGGGCGAGCGAGGGCTGGTCCTCGGCCCACTGGCCGCCGTCGGCGCTGACCACCAGGTCGCAGGCGAAGCGATCGGTGTGGGCCGCCACGAACGGCCCCATGGTCGGGCTGCCGATCTCCTCCTGCCCCTCGAAGAAGAGCTTCACGTTGACCGGCAGCGTCCCCTCGGTCTTC
>JAABRX010000288.1 GCA_011390675.1 Trueperaceae bacterium
GCGACGTCGTGGCCGGCTTCGAGGTCTTGGAGACGCCCGGGCACACCCCCGGCCATCTCGCGCTGTGGCGCGCCGCCGACGGCGTCGCGATCGTAGGCGACGTCGCCTCCTACCGCAACCCGCTGTCGCTGAGCGACGACCTCCACGAATCGACCTGGTTCGTGACCCGTGACCCTCTCGAGAACCGACGGTCGATCAAGAAGGTCGCGGCGCTGCGACCCCGGCTCGTCTGCTTCGGGCACGGACCTCCGCTCGCCGACGGCGCGCGCTTCGTGCGGTGGGCGGACGCGCTGTAGCGGCGGGCACCGCTCCCACGCGACCGATCGCCGCTCGCTCACGGCACGGCGGCGGTCGAGTCGTCGTCCTCGATCCGGTAGATCGCCCCAAGGCCGAAGTCCGCGAAGTAGACCTCCCCCTGCTCGTCTTCACCGAAGGTGCTGATGGTGGCATCGGTATCGAAGACGAGCGCCCGCTGCCATGCCCCCTCTTGGAGCCATGCACCCCAGATCGTGCCCGAACAGAAGTCGCCGAACAGGTAAGTCCCGTGCAGACGGGGGATCGCCGGGCCGCGGTAGACGAAGCCGCCGGTCACGGCACAGCCTTCGTCGTGGCCGTACACGACGGCCGGCGGTTCACCCACGGACTCGTTGCACGTACCGAGGCACGCCGGACCCTCCATCCGAGGCCAACCGAAATCGAGGCCGCCCACACCGGCCGGGGCCACGTGGACCTCCTCCCAGCGGGCTTGGCCCACGTCGCCCAGGTAGAGGTCGCCGGTGCCGCGGTCGAACGACATCCGCCAGGGGTTCCGCAGGCCGAGCGCCCAGATCTCGCCGCGCGCGCCGGGCCGGTCCACGAACGGGTTGTCGTCGGGGATCCGGTACGGGAGCTCGCGGACGTCGAGGCGCAGGACCTTGCCGAGCAGCACGTCGGTCGCCGCTGCGGCTCGGCGCGGCGCGACCGAGAACGCCCCGTCGCCCAGGCTCACGTACAGGTAGCCGTCGGGGCCGAAGGCGAGGCCGCCGCCGTTGTGGGTGGCGCCGGGCTGGGCGACCCGCAGCACGACGACCTCGCTGGCGGGCTCGGCGCGGCGCCCATCGGACGTCGCGGTGTAGCGCGCCACCACCACGTCGCCCGCGAGGTCCGTGTAGTGGACGTACACGTGGCCGTTCTCGACGAACCGGGGGTCCGCCGCGAACCCGAGCAGACCCTGCTCGCCGCAGCATGCGGTGCGCTCGCTCAGGTCGAGGAACGGCTCGGGATCGACCTCGCCTCCATCCACGACGCGGATCGTGCCCGGCTGTTCGGCGACGTACAACCGCCCGCTGCCGTCGGCGGCGTGGCCGATCGCCGTGGGTTGCCGGAGGCCGACGGCGACGGGCGTCGCGCGCAGGGCGAAGCGTTCGGACGTCCCCGGCGCGACCACCCACGAGGTCCGCCACAAGGGGACCTGGGCCGAACCCAAGGCGGTCCCGTCGGGAACGGGCGCGCAGGCCGTCGTCAAGGCCGCGAGCCCCGCGAGCCAAGCGATCGTTCGGGTGGCGATCGGGGTACGGCACCCCATCGGGTCCTCCCTCCGGGCGGTCGCGGGCATGGATGGGCGCCCGCCCTGCGTCGACCCTCCCACCGTGCGCATCGCGGCGTCACTCGGGCGTCACAGCGCCGGCGGTTCCGTCTGCGACGCGCAAGCGGGGATCCTGGTCCGCTCGTCGGCGATGCGGCCGAACCCGCCTGGTACGCGCGCGCTCGTTGCGCGCACCCCATGCGCCACGATGGCGTCGGGAGGCCCCATGGAACCCCTGGTCTTCGATGGTTGGAGCGGCATCACGCGCACGCTCTTCGTCGGCACCCTCGCGTACGTCGCCCTCGTGGTCATGCTGCGCGTCTCCGGGAAGCGCACGCTCTCGAAGATGAACGCCTTCGACTTCCTCGTCACCGTCGCGCTCGGCTCGACGCTCGCCACCGTGCTTCTCGACAACGCCATCACGCTGAGCGAAGGGGCGACGGCCTTCGCGCTGCTCATCGCCTTGCAGTACCTCGTGACCTGGTCGAGCCTCCGCGCCCCGTGGGTCAAGAAACTCGTCACCGGCGAACCCGAGCACGTCGCGCACCGGGGTCGGCTGCTCCCCGACGCCATGCACCGGACCCGCGTGACCGAGGACGAAGTCCTCGCCGCGATGCGCAAAGCGGGGCACGCCGGGTTCGACGACGTCGCGGCCGTCATCCTCGAGACCGACGGCGCGTTCAGCGTCGTCGCGAGGGACGAGGGCGGTGGGCGCGATGCGCTCGAGGGGGTCCGCGGGCCCGCCCGGACGGATGAGCCCACGAGCCCCGACGTCGCCACTATCCTGGACGCGTCGAGCGGCGCGCGCAGGCCGTGGACCGCTCGCGGGAGAAGGTGGGCCATGGGCCGTCGTTTGGCGCTCTGGGCGTTGGTCGTTTCAGTGCTCTTCCTCGCGTTCGGTGGGCTGTACGGCGGCCTCTCGATGCTGCGGGACCCCAGCGGCGCCTCGCTCGGCATGGATGTCGTCCTCCCACGGATCCCGGTACCGAACTACGTCTTGCCCGGCATCTTCCTCGTGGTGGTCATGGGCTTGATGCCGCTCGGGTTGGTGTACGGCCTCCTGGCGCGCCCGACGCCGCCCTGGGCCGCCACGATCGCACGCCTCAGCGGCCACCACTGGGCTTGGACCGGCGCCTTGGTGCTCGGCATCGTGCTCGTCATCTGGCTCGCCGTCCAGGCATGGATGATCGGCTTCTCCTGGCCGATCCAGTTCGTCACCGCGGGCAACGCCGTCGCGATCGTCGTGTTCGCCTTGCTCCCGGCCGTCCGGGGGCGGTACGTCGCCCCCGGCTTCGAAGAGCGTCGCGCGCGGCGCCGCACGGCCTGAGGGGTTTCATTTCGCCGTTGACGTAGATCACGACGTCGGCGTTGCGGGGGTCGGGGACGACGCGGCGGTGGGGATCAAGGCCGGAGTCTAGGTGCGGCGCTGATAAAGTGTCAACGCGATGAGAAGGACGTTGGTCCGGTGGGCT
>JAABRX010000289.1 GCA_011390675.1 Trueperaceae bacterium
GTCGTCGCCGACGTCCCGATCGACGCCATGGGCGCCGTCATGGAGTCGCTCTCGGCGCGCCGCGGCCAGCTCGTCGACATGGAGCAGGGCGAGACCCGCGCGCGGCTGACGTTCTCGATCCCCGCCCGCGGGCTGTTCGGGTACCGCAACGGCTTCCTCTCGATGACCGCCGGCGAGGGGCTCCTGAGCCACGTCTTCGACGGCTACGAGGCGCACGTCGGCGACCTCAAGACCCGCCAGACCGGCTCGCTGGTGGCGATGGAGCCGGGCGAGGCCTTCGCGTACTCCATCTGGAAGCTCCAGGACCGCGGCACCTTCTTCGTCGACCCCGGCATCGAGGTCTACGTGGGCATGATCCTGGGGGCCAACAACCGCGGCGGCGACCTCGACGTCAACGTCTGCAAGAACAAGAAGCTCACGAACGTGCGCGCCTCGGGCAGCGACGACAACATCGTCCTGGTGCCGCCCAAGCGCCTCACGCTCGAGGAGGCCATGGAGTACATCGCCGACGACGAGTTGCTCGAGGTCACGCCCAAGAGCCTGCGGTTGCGCAAGCGCCACCTCGACCCGAACAACCGCAAGCGCGAAGCGAAGAAGGCGTCCGAAGCCACGGTGTGAGGCACCGACCCTCGGCCACGGTGGCCGAGGGTCGGATTGGGGATACGACCGAAACGCGTTACGCGGGGGCGTCGGCAACGGCCGGCGCCCCCGCTTCGACGAACGCCAGGCCCTCGAGCTCGATCGGACCGAACGCCTCGTCCTGATGCGCGCGCAGGCGCCCCTCGCGCACGAGCTCGAGCGCGCCCGCGAACGTCACCGTGCGCGTGGACCACGACGGGTCGGCGACCACCTCGTCGAGCGTGCGCCGCCGCCCAGGGAGCACCGCCGCCAACAGCCGCGCCATCGCGCCCGCGAGCGTCAACCGATCCGGCGTCAGGTCGAAGTACCCGTTGGGCCGCAACCGCGACGCCAGTTCGGCCAGCCGCCCGAGCGGTACGCCCAGCGGACGCCGTGGCCTTGGGAAGGCGGGGAGCGGCGCTTTGGCGGTCAGCAGCGAGCGCCGCCGCTCGCGGCGCTCGCGCAGCTCGACGATCGCCTCTTCCAGCGCCTCCAGGGCCGCGACCGCGGCGAGCGCATCGGCCTGGGCCTCGGCCTCGGCCTCGTCGTCGATCGGCCGCGGCGGTCGCGGCAGCAGCATCCGCACCTTGAGCTCGACGACCTGCGCCGCCCGCGGCAACGCCTCGGTCGCGCGGTCGAGATCGCCCACCGCGAACGCCTCGAAGCGCGCCAGCACGAGCCGCACCACCGCCAGCAGGTCGACGTCCGCCGGCGCGATGCGCTCGCTGCGCAGGGCGTGGGCGAGCTCACCGAGGGTGCCGTGGAAGCCGGGGAGCGTCAGGACCAGCGGCGCATCGGGATCGTAGGGACCGATCGCGCCGGCACCCGCGTCGCCCGGCGGCGGCACCCCGCGACCGGCCGGCGCCGCGCGAGCGCCCCTCACGCGCCCCTCACTCCGCGAACGGGTCCTCGCCGTCGGCGACGAGGTGGCGCGTGTCGTTGACGCGCTCGACCACCGCGTCGTGGCCCCGGAAGAGGACGTGGCTCACGCTGGTATGGCGCAGGTACACGCGTTTGCGCCAGCGGGGACGCTCGACGCCGAGGATGTCGGCGAGCAGCATCTGGATCGTCCCGGAGTGCGTGACCGCGACCACGTGCGCGCCGGGGTGTGCGTTCCGCGCGTCGGCGAGCCAGGCGACCGCACGCTCGCGCAGCGCCCGGTACGACTCGCCTTCCGGGGTCGCGACGCCGTACGGGTCGGCGATCCACGTGGGCCACGCGGCGTCGGCTTCGTTCTCGGCCAAGGTGCGGCCCTCGAACACGCCGAAGTGGAGCTCGCGCAAGCGTGCGTCGGTGGTGATCGTCTGGTCGGGAAAGGCGATGCGCGCGGTCTCGACGGCGCGCACCAGCGGGCTGGCGACGACGACGTCGACCCCCTGGACGGCCGCGACGTACCCGGCCAGCGCGCGCGCCTGGGCGCGACCCTCGTCCGAGAGCGGGACGTCGGTGTGGCCTTGGAACCGCCCCTCGGCGTTCCACGCGGTGAGGCCATGACGGATGAGCGTGAGGCGGAGCATGCCGGGCTACGATACCGCCTCGTCGGCCTCGGAGCGCCGGGGGCCGCGTGGTAGGTTCGCGCCATGGAACCGCTCCATGGACGCGTCGCGCTCGTCACCGGCGGTACGCGCGGCATCGGTCGAGCGATCGCCCAGGACCTCGCGGAAGCCGGCATGCGCGTCGGCGTCATCGGTCGCGACGCCGAGGGCGCGGTCGAAGCGGCGCGGTCGATCGCGCAGGAAGCCGGCGTCGCCGCCGACGCGGTGCTCGGCCTCGGTGCGGACGTGCGCGACCTGGCCGCCCTCGAAGCGGCGGTCGCCGCCACGGTCGCGCGCTTCGGACGCCTCGACGCGGTGGTGGCCAACGCCGGTCTCGGTCGCTTCGGCACCGTCGACGAGCTCTCGGTGGACGCATGGCGCGAGGTGATCGACGTGAACCTCACGGGCGCCTTCCACACGGTGAAGGCGAGCACCGCCGCGCTCGAGGCGAGCGGCGGGGTGCTGATCACGATCGGCTCGCTCGCCGGCACGAACGCCTTCGCCGGCGGCGCCGCCTACAACGCCGCCAAGTTCGGCCTGGTCGGCTTCACCCACGCGGTGATGCTCGACCTCCGCGAACGCGGCGTCCGCGTCTCGACGATCATGCCCGGCTCGGTGGCGACCGCCTTCGGGGGGCACGAGCCGAGCGCTGCCGACGCCTGGAAGATCCAACCGGAGGACATCGCCGAGGCGGTCCGCTACGTGCTCTCGAGCCCGGCGCGCACCCTGCCGTCGCGCATCGAGGTGCGCCCGGCGCGCACTCGACCGTCGTGATCGCGTGATCGCCCGCGCGACCGACGCGCTGTACCCGCTCATCAAGCGGGTTTTGTTCCGCCTCG
>JAABRX010000290.1 GCA_011390675.1 Trueperaceae bacterium
GACACCACGGTCATCTCCGCCAGCCAGTCGTACCCCGACAACCCAAACCACGAGGAGGGGATGCCCTCGAACCGCGAGGCCCAGGCCCTGTACAACGCCTTCTGGCAGCGGCTCGAGAACACGGCCGACTTCGACGTCGCCGGCGAGCTCGCGATCCTGCAGGCCGAGCTGCAGCTGCTCTTCGATAGCGCTCGCTGAGCAGCCGGCAAGTCATCCGCGTTCGGATCCGGCGACCGGCCGGATCCGAACGCAGGGCCTCTGGGGGTTCGCCCCGAAAGGGGCGAACCCCCAGAGGCACATGATCGGAGCCACCCGTGGACTACGTCACCGAGATCCAGAGTTCGCTCGCGAGCGAGCAGGGGCGGCGCAAGCGGCTCAGCCCCGCCGAGCTGCGCGAGGCGCGCTGGGGCTACGCCTTCATCGGGCTGTGGCTCATTGGCTTCCTCACCTTCTATCTGCTGCCGATGGCCGCCTCGCTGGTCTTCTCCTTCCTCGACCTCGACCTGCTCGATCCCGGACAGTCCCGCTTCGTGGGTCTGGAGAACTGGCGCCGTCTGCTGTTCGAGGACCCGCGCGTTTGGCAGTCGCTGCGCGTGACCTTCGTCTTCGCCGCCATCTCACTGCCGATCGGCATGGTCTCCGCGTTGTTCCTGGCGATCCTGCTCAACAGCGCCGACCTGATCGGCAGGAACGTGCTGCGCACGCTCTTCTACGCCCCCACCATGGTCCCCGTGGTGGCCGGCATCCTCATCTGGCAAGGCGTCCTGAACCCCACGACCGGATGGGTCAACGAGCTGATCCAGTGGGCGACCGGGCTCCAGGTCGCCAACCCCAACGGCATTCGCTGGCTCGACGACGCCCGCATCATCTATCTCTCGTACACCATGATCGGCATCTGGGGCATCGGCAACGCCATCCTCTATAACCTGGCCGCGCTCCAAGGCGTCCCCAGTGAACTCTACGAGGCCGCCAAGATCGACGGCGCCTCGTGGTTCCGCCGGCTCCGGGCCATCATGCTCCCGATGATCTCGCCCGTGATCTTCTACAACCTCGTCCTCTCCTTCGTCGGGTTGATGCAGTTCTTCCAGGTGCCGTACGTGCTGAACGGCGGCGACGGCTACCCCGAGGGAACGACCTTCTTCTACCTGATCCACTTCTACCGCCAGTCGTTCCAGTTCCTCGACATGGGGTACGGCTCGGCGATCGCCTGGCTGCTGTTCGTCATCGCCCTCGCCATCACCGCGACGCTGTTCGCTACGGCCAGGCACTGGGTGTACTACGCCGGGGAGCGCCGCTGATGGCCCGCCCGAACGCTGCGATGCCCGTCTACGGCGAAGCATCCCTCGCGGGGCGCGATGCCGGGGCCGCCCGACGTGCTCAACGCGCCCGCCGCGACGCCGCCAGCCGCAGGCTGATCGTCAAGACGCTGATCACCTCGGTGGTGCTCGTCCTGCTGTTCCTCTACCTCATGCCGCTCGGCTACTCGATCGTCACCTCGCTGATGAGCAAGGATCAGGTCTCCGACGTGCAGGCGCCGCTGCTCCCCTCGTCCAGGGCGCAGTTCGAGTACCAGGGTCGGATGTTCGACATCGTGGAGGTGCCCATCGACGGCGAGATCCGCGAGCTCGCCCTGGTGAGCCGTGGGCGTGCGACCAGCACGTTCGTCGACCCGGCCGACCCGGCGGCGGGCGAGATCGAGTGGGCGGGCGCGTGGCGTACCTTGTCACCGGTGTACGAGCTCGACTTCAACTGGGAGAGCTACCCCCGCGCGTTCCGGTTCATCAACTTCGTGCAGCTGCTGCGCAACACGCTGATGTACGCGATCATCACGACCTTCGCCGCCACCTTCTCGGCCGCCATCGTCGCCTACGGCTTCGCCCGCTTCCGCTTCCCGTTCCGGGGCGTGCTGTTCATGCTGTTGATCTCGACGATCATCCTGCCGCCGCAGGCGACGCTGGTGCCCCAGTACGCCGTGTTCTTCAACCTAGGTTGGGTGGGCACCTGGCTGCCCCTGATCATCCCGACCTTCTTCGCCAACGCGTACAACGTCTTCCTGCTGCGGCAGTACTTCTTGACGATTCCCACCGAGCTCGAGGAGGCCGCCCGCGTCGACGGCGCCGGTCCCATCCGTACCTTCGTCTCGGTCATCCTGCCGCAGGCCGTGCCCGCCCTGATCGCCGTGTCGCTGTTCCACTTCTTCTTCGCCTGGAACGACTTCTTCGGCCCGCTGATCTACCTCGCCGGGAGCCAGAACCTGCAGCCCATCTCGGTCGGGCTGTTCCGCTTCAACGGCCTCTACAGCTCCGAGCCCCAGCTCATCCAGGCCGCGTCGATCATGACGATGTTGATCCCGCTCACGATCTTCTTCTTCGCCCAGCGCTTCTTCATGCAGGGCGTGGTCATCACCGGCGTCGACAAGTGAGGGTGCCCCCGCGACGGCGCTGACCGTCGCGGGCCCCCACCTACCCCGGAACCACTTCCCGCCTCTTCGACCCCACGAAGGACGTCACACCACCATGTCCCATCCGGTCATCGGCCACGGCCATCGCCCGCACGCGCCGGCCGGCGCCGCGGTCGAGGGCGGAACCGTCACCCTCTCCGGCGAGCCCTACCACCGCATCCGCTACGTAGACGCGATGCCGCCGTTCCTCATGAGCGTCGTCAGCGCCTCGGACCTGTGGATGTTCGTATCCAGCAACGGTGGGCTCACCGCCGGGCGCGTCGACGCCGACGCGGCGCTGTTCCCGTACACCACGGTCGACCGCCTGACCGAGAGCGTCGACCACACCGGGCCCAAGACGCTCCTGTGGGTGACCCGCGGCGGCCGCCGGGCCCTGTGGGAGCCGTTCTCCGACCGAGGGTGCGGCGCCTACCGCGTGGAGCGCACCCTCTACAAGAGCGCGCTGGGCCACGCGGTCGTCTTCGAGGAGCTCAACGTCGACCTCGGGCTCGCCTTCCGTTTCGGCTGGCGCGGCAGCGACGC
>JAABRX010000291.1 GCA_011390675.1 Trueperaceae bacterium
CCTTCCGCGCGATCAGTACGCGTCCTCCGTTCAGCGCTGCATCTGGGGGAACGCGCTGTACGCGCTCGGCACCAAGGTGTCGACCTCCGCGGGCTGGTGATGGCGCTCGGCGCGGGCGGCCCGCGTCCACGGGTCCCGCGTCCCGCAGCCCGTTCGTTACCCTGAGGCCGGACGCCACGCAGCCCCGTCGGGGAGATCGGGGGTTGCGCGCGCTCGCATGCACGCGCGACGCGGCGCCACCGACGGGAGACCGCGATGCTCACCGACGCCGGCCTGATGCAGGAGATCGCCCATCAGCACCTGTTCAACCAGTTCTGGCTGACGCTCTTCTTCGTGGTGCCGATGGTGCTGGTCGCCCGCGCCGTGGTGGCGGGCACGCGCTACTCGGCGATCCTGATCATCGTCATCTTCGGACTCACCATGGGCGCCCTGCTCGTGGCCACGGGCGTCTCCGAGCCCGGCCTCGCCGACTTCCCGATGCTCGCTCTGATGGCCCAAACGACGGTGATCGCGCTCGCCGCGTCGTTCTTCGTCGGCGGACAGGAGCTGCGCCGCATCTTCGGGCGCGTCCAGGTGCCCAAGGACCAGAGCGTCGTGTACGCGACCGAAGAGGTGGTCTTCGGCACCGGCCGCACCCACCTGGTGTTCATCGCGCGGGCCTTCTTCCTGCTGCTGGGGATCGAGGCCCTGACCAAGGTCGTCCTCGGCGCCGTCCCCGACGGCACGCTGGCGCGCTACTACCCGCTGATCGCCTACATGGGGCTGGTGATCGCCGTCATCCTCATCGACTACAAGGCGGCCATCGTCCGCAAGCGCATGTACCTGTACAAGGGGTTCGTCGAGATCGTCGCGATCGTCGGCGTCCTGCTGCTCGGCTTCGAGCTGGCGCAGTGGGTGCGGCCGCTGATCGCGCTCCCGCAGATCTTCTTCGTGATGCTCCTCGCCGCCGGCCTCGGCGCCTACGCGTACCGCTGGGTCCACGGGCCGACCATCCGGTGCCTGCTGTTCGCCGGCATCCCGGTGGTGCTCGCGGCGAACTTCGTGGTCGGCGGTTCGCGCATCGGCGACGCCTTCACCCTGACCGGGATGGACGCGGTGTTGGCGTTCGGCTTCTTCGGGCAGGTGGCGTGGATGTTCGGCGGGATCGCGCTGCTGATGCTGATCGGCCGCACCGCGGCCGTCCGCAACCTGGGCCCGGGCATGGCCGGATCGCTGTCGCACGCGGGCCTCACGGGCGCCTGCACCGCCGGGGACCTGGGCGAGGAGGCCGCGCGGCGCGCGCCCATCATGATCAACATCCCGTTCTTCGGGCACGTGTTCGTGTTCTCGATCCTCGCGGTCAGCATCGAGGCGGGGGGCCTGTTGACGTGGGCAGCGCTGCTCGTGGCCGCGGTGGGGCTCGCCCTGACGTTCGGGGCGCTGCGCTCGCTCGCCCGGGCCGACGGCGACGACGAGCGCGAGGTGCGGGCCCTGATGGCGTTCTCGTTCGGATGGCAGCTCACCGCGGTGTTCGGCGGCCTGCTCCTGCTGTCCTGGTCCAGGATGCCCATCGAGTCCGCCTTCATGGCGACCAGCGCGGCGCTCTCGCACTTCGGGCTCTTCGCCGCGATCCAGGGCGGGATGGCCGGCGCGGACGCGGCGGCGCTCATCGCCTTCGTGTTCGCGATGCCGTTCCTGGTGCACCCGCTGGTGTTCTTCCTGTTCGGGCGGGCGATGGCGAACGATGGCCGGATGCCCCGCGTGCCCGCGTTCGCGCTGACGGCGATCGGCGTGGTCGGCGTCGCGGTGGCGCTGGCGGTCGGCGGCTGACCGAGGCGCCTTCGGTGCCAAGCGGCGCCCCGTGCGTTAGGCTCCTCACCAAGCCCACACGATTCGCCGCCCCGACACGGAGGTCGCCATGCCCAAGCTCTACCTGTCCGAAGCCCTATCCCTGCTCGGCAAGACGCTCCCGTTCGTCTGGGTGCGCCTGGGGAGCTACGCGGTGCTCTTCGTGGCGCTCGCGATCTACTTCGGGGTGGTGGGCGGGCTCGCCTTCCTGCTCGGCCGCCTGTGGGCGCCGCTCGGCTTCATCACCTTCCTGATCGCGATCGGCGGCGGCTTCGGGCTGCTGCGGTGGGTGTCGCGGTACTACTTCTACTTGCTCAAGGCGGCGCACGTGGCGGTGATGACCGAGTTCGTCGTGCACGGCCAGGCGCCCGCCGAGGGGCAGATCGCCTACGGCAAGCGGCAGGTGACCGAGCGCTTCCGCGACACGAGCGTGATGTTCGCCGTCGACGTGCTGGTCGACGGGGCGGTCAAGGCGGTCGTGCGCACCTTCGCGCGGATCGCCAGCATCCTGCCGATCCCCGGGCTCGGCTCGCTCGCCAAGCTGCTCGAGCGCGTCGCGGTCGCGTCGACGACCTACGTCGACGAAGCGGTCCTGTCGCGCGCGTACGCGCACCGCGAGCAGAACGTCTGGAAGGTCGCGCACGACGGGGTGATCCTCTACGCCCAGTCGTGGAAGCCCATCCTGGCCAACGCGCTGGTGCTCACGCTGATCGGGTACGTCGAGTTCATCGTCTTCCTGGTGATCCTGGCCGCGCCGGGCTTCGCGTTCGCGGCGGCGTTCCCGGCCATGGCGCCGGTGGCGGCGATCATGGCGTTCGCGGGGGCGTGGCTGCTCAAGCTCGCGCTCGCCGACCCGTTCGCGATGGCGGCGACGCTGCTCGCCTACCACCGCACCACCGCCGGCATGGAGCCCGACCCCGAGTGGAAGGCGAAGCTCGAGGGGGCCAGCACCAAGTTCCAGGAGCTCGGCCGCAAGGCGGTCGAGTCGGTGCAGTCGCGCGCGCCCGGTGCCGCCGGCGGCGCTGCCGGGAGCGCCGCCGCGAGCGCCGCCGGGAGCGCCGCCGCGCGCGCCGCCGCCTCGACGCCGTCCGTGCCGTCCGACCCGCCGGCGGTGCCGCCCGGACCTTCCGCGCCGCCGATCCAGGAGCCGCCCG
>JAABRX010000292.1 GCA_011390675.1 Trueperaceae bacterium
CCGACCGTCCTGGTCGACTGCCACGACGCCGTCGGCGCCTACCCGGCCGTCGTCCCCGACGAGGAGCAGGGCGGCTACCTGGCCACCCGCACGCTGATCGACCGCGGCCACCGGCGCATCGGCTTCGTCAACCTCGACCCGGTGGCCAGCGCCGCGGCCGCCGCCGGACGCCTCGCCGGCTACCGCCGCTCGCTGCTCGAAGCCGGCCTCCCCTTCGACGAGCGCCTCGTCCTGCACGTGACCACCGCGCCCGACCAGGGCTTCCGGCTGACCTCGGCGCTGCTCGACCTCGAGGATCGGCCCACCGCCCTGTTCTGCGGCAACGACCGCACGGCCGCCGGCGCCTACTGCGCCATCTACCAGCGCGGCCTGCGCATCCCGGAGGACGTCGCCGTCATCGGCTTCGACGACCAGGAGGAGATCGCCGCCCACCTGATGCCCCCGCTCACCTCCGTGGCCCTGCCGCACCTGGCGATGGGCCGCTGGGGCGTGGAGCGCCTCGCCCAGTCGTTCGAGACGTCGTCGCGGCCGGCCGCGACGCACGCCGTCCAACGCCTCTCGTGCCCACTCGTCGAGCGGGCATCCCACTGACGAAGGAGGTCCGTCTGGCCCGACCGAGCCCATGTCGCCCGCCGATGACAACGTTGTCGGCCGCGGGTCCCCGGACCCCTTCGCCACCACCGCCCCAGACCCAGCATGGCCATCCGCACGCCGGCCGCCCGAATCCCCACCCCGAAGGAGCCCACATGCACGCACGCCTTCGCACGATCCTCGCGCTCGCCCTCCTCGCGCTCTTCACCGCGGCTCAGGCCCAGCAGATCACCGCCTGGGTCATCGACGGCGAAAGCGAGCGTCCGTACTTCGTGCAGGTCCAGGAGGCCTTCAACGCCGCCTACGCCGACCGCGGCATCTCCGTCGACGTCGTGCGCCTGCCGAACATCAACGACGCCCTCCAGGCCGGCTTCCTCGGCGGCGACCTCCCCGACGTGGTCATGGTCGACGGGCCCAACATGGCGGCCTACGTCTGGTCGGGCCAGCTCGCGCCGCTGGACCCCTACCTGAGCGACGACCTGCGCGCCGACCTGCTGCCGGCGATCATCGACCAGGGCACCTACGGGCCCGACGGCCAGATCTACGCGATCAGCCCGTACGACTCCAGCGTCCTGCTGTGGGGCAACCGCAGTTACCTCGAGCGGGCCGGCGTCCGCATCCCCGAGAGCGTGCCCGACGCCTGGACCTTCGAGGAGATGGAGGCCGCGCTCGGTGCGCTGGCCGAACTCCCCGAGGTGACCTGGCCGATCGACATGAAGCTGAACTACACCGGCGAGTGGTACGCCTACGGCTTCTCGCCCTTCCTCCAGGCCTGCGGCGCCGACCTCATCGACCGCGAGACCTGGCAGGCCAGCGGCACGCTCGACGCCCCCGCCGCGGTCACCTCGCTCGAGCGCCTGCAGGGATGGGCGGCCAACGAGTGGATCGTCCCGTCCGCCGCCGGCGACAACCGCTTCTTCGGCGACAAGACGGCCGCCCTCGCGTGGGTCGGCAACTGGATGTGGCGCGTCCACCTCGAGGGCCTCGGCGACGACCTGGTGCTGATCCCCGCGCCCAAGTTCTGCGGCGACCTGCAGGCCTCGCCGAACGGCGGCTGGAGCTACGCGATCCCGGCCGTGGCCGAGCACAAGGACGCCGCCGGCCAGTTCGTCGCCTTCGCGATGTCGACCGAGCAGGTGGCGCTCTACGCGGACACGACCGGCTACGTGCCCGCGCGTGCGTCCGCCATCGCGCTGAGCGAGCTCTACGGCCCCGGCGGCCAGGGCGCGCTCATGGCCGAGCAGTCGGCCACGATCGCCGTCGTCCGGCCCGTCCACCCCGCCTACCCGGTGATCTCCGCCGCCTTCGAGCGCGCGGTGACCAACATCCTCGACGGCGCCGACGTGGCGACCGAGCTGAACCGCGCCGCCCGCGCGATCGACGACGACATCGCCGACAGCGACGGCTACCCGCCCTTCGGCAGCCGCTGACCCGACCCCGAGCGGCGCCGGTCCCTCCGGCGCCGCTCGGCCGCCCCGCGGCCGCCCCACGGCCCGTACGTCCCGCGGAGGGAGCACGAACGTGATCCGACCCGCACCACCGAGTTCCGTGCCCGCCCCCGTGCGCGCCCCGCTGCGTCGCCGCGAGCGCATCACGGAGTGGCTCAACGAGGGCGCGCTCATCCTCCCGGCTGCGCTCCTCCTGATCGTGTTCCTGATCGGCCCGTTCGTGATGGCGGGTTTCCTGTCGTTCACCAACGAGCGGCTCGTCCCGCGGCCGATCCCGACGCGCTTCGTCGGCTTCGACAACTACGCCCGCGCCCTCGGCGACCCCGACTTCTGGCAGGCCTTCCGCAACACCTTCTACTTCGCCATGCTGGTCGTCCCGCTGCAGCTCTCGATCTCCCTCGGCAGCGCGATGCTGCTCAACGCGAAGATCCACGCCCGCTCCTTCTTCCGCACCGTGACGCTGCTGCCGCTCGTCACCCCCATCACCGTCGTCATCGTCATCTGGGCGGCCCTGTTCCAGATCCCCGACGGCATGCTCAACAACCTGCTGCGCCTCTTCGGCTACGACGGCGCCTACGTCAACTGGTTGGGCGACGCCCGCTGGGCGATGCCCTCGATCGTGCTGCTGTCGGCCTGGGCGACGTTCCCGTTCCAGATGCTCATCTACCTGGCGGGCCTGCAGGAGATCCCCGTCGAGCGCTACGAGGCCGCACGCATCGACGGCGCCAACGCCTGGGCGCAGTTCCGCTACATCACCTTCACCGGCCTGCGCAACGTCCACGTCTTCGTGCTCATCACCACCACCATCCAGGCCTTCAAGCTCTTCGTGCAGGTGGACCTGCTCACCCGCGGCGGACCCCTCGGCGCCACCAACACGCTGGTGCGCTACATGGTGCAGGAGGGCTACTCCGCCCAGAAGATCGGCTACGCCTCCGCCGTC
>JAABRX010000293.1 GCA_011390675.1 Trueperaceae bacterium
TCGATCCTGCCGGCCTTCTTGTACTTCGCGACCGTGTACCTGTTCGTCGACATCATCGCCGCCAAGCGCGGCATGCGCGGCATGTCGGGGGCCGAGCTGCCGCAGATCCGCGACGTGATGCGCGACGGTTGGTACTACCTGGTGCCGCTCGGCATCCTGGTCTGGTTCCTGCTCGCCAGCATCTCGCCCAATCGGGTGGGGTTCATCGCGATCGTCTCGATCCTGATCGTGGCGGTGCTGCGCTGGGGCATCCGGCGCTGGATCCTCAAGGTCGACGACGGCCCGCGGCGCAGCCCGGGCGGCACCATCGTGAACGTGGTCGCCCGGCTGATCGACGCGCTGGTGGTCGGCGCCCGCAACGCGGTCCCGGTCAGCGTCGCGTGCGCGATCGCCGGCGTCGTCGTGGGCGTGATCACGCTCACCGGCCTGGGCCTCAAGTTCTCGGCGCTCATGCTCACGTTCTCGGGCGGCAACATGCTCGTCGCGCTGTTGCTCCTGGCGCTCGCCAGCCTGGTGCTCGGCCTGGGCCTGCCGGTGACGGCAAGCTACATCGTGCTGGCCGTGCTCGCCGCGCCCCTGCTGGTCAGCGAGTTCGGCATCCCGATCCTGGTCGCGCACCTGGTGATCTTCTGGTACTCGCAGGATTCGAACGTGACGCCACCGGTGGCGCTCGCCGCCTTCGCCGGGGCCGCCATCGCGAACGGCGACCCCATGCGCACCGGCGTGCAGGCCTGGAAGTTCGCCAAGGGGCTGTACCTGATCCCGCTCTTCATGGTCTACAACCCCGAGATCATCATCGGCGGCAACCCGTTCTACGTCGGCTGGACGGTGCTCACCGCGATCACCGCCCTCTTCGCGTTCGCCGCCGCGCTCGAGGGCTGGATGTTCACCAAGATGTACTGGTTCTCGCGGATCCTCGCCACCGTCGGGCTGGTGCTGGTCTTCTACCCGTCGTTCACGATCGAGATCGCGGGCTTCGCGATCATGATGCTGGTGCTGGCGATCAACTGGACCAAGCTGCGGCGCGAGCGGGCGGCGGCCGCCGCGGCTTAGCGCCCCAGCAGCGCCAGCGCCAGGTCGGGCCGGTCGGTGATCAACCCGCCCACGCCCAGGTCGAGGAGCCGGCGCATCTCGGGCTCGTCGTTGATCGTCCAGACGTCGAGACGTACGTTGCGTTCCCGCAGCCCGCGCACCATCCGCGGCGCGACGATCTCGATCGAACCCTGGCGGACGGGCACCTGGAAGGCGTCGGCCGCCGGCGTGGTCCAGCGCCCGAGCCCGAGCAGGTTGAAGGCGTAGAACGCGCGCACCTCGTCGGGGCCGGCCGACGTGGCGACGTCCGGGCAGAGCTCGCGGAAGCGCCGCAGGTTGGCGTCCAAGAACGAGGCCGCCATCACGCTCGCCTCGCGGCCGGCGGCGCGGATCACGTCGCAGGTCGCCTCGGGCACCCGCGGGTCGGCGGACTTCATGTCGAGGTTGACGCCGACACCCGGGAACGCCTCGAGCACCTCCTGCAACGTGGGCACGACGAGCCCCCGACCCCGGTACGGGTGCACGTCCGGGTCGCCGCCCGGCGGGCGCCAATCGTAGGCGGCGTCGAGCCCCTGCAGTTCGGCGTAGGTGAAGTCGACGACGAGCCCCGTCCCGTCGGTGGTGCGATCGACCGTGTCGTCGTGGATCACCACGATCACGCCGTCGGCGGTGATCTGGGTGTCGAGCTCCAGCACGTCCACGCCCAGGGTTACGGCATGAGCGAACGCCTGCATCGTGTTGCCCGGGTTCAGGTGGTCGCCCCCGGCGTGGGCGTGGACGTGCACCCGGTCCTCGAGGAAGCTCGCGTAGTACGGGCGTTCCGGCCGTGGCTGCCCCACGATCGCCCCGACCGCGTAGGCGACGGCGAGGAAGGCGACGAGGACGCCGAGGGCGCGAAGCGGACGGAAGCGGCGGCGGGGCCGGGCATGAGAGCGGGGCATGGCAGGCATGCTACGGCACGCGGGGCGAACGACCGTGGAGGCGGCGCGGCGCGCGTGCTACCGTCCCAGACAGCCCGAGGAGGCACGCCACCATGCGCATCGGACCGTTCGGAATCTGGGAGATCGTCATCATCGTGGTGGTGGTCCTGCTGCTCTTCGGTGCGAACCGGCTCCCGGAGCTCGCGCGGACCACCGCCCGCACCGTGCGCGACGTCCGCAAGGAGATCCGCGACCTCAAGTCGGACCTCGACGTCACCGAACCTTCGCCGTCGGCGCATCGCAAGGACGAAGCCGACCGCAGCTGACGCCCCGCACCGCCGGCGTGCGCCGGTGCCGCTCGATCCACGATCCCACTACGATGATCGGCCGCGGCTCCCCGCCGCGGCCGATCATCGCTCGAGCATCGAGACCGCTGCTCAGTCCAGGAAGTCGCGCAGCTTGCGGGTCCGGCTCTCGTGGTACTTGAGCTTGCGCAGCGCCTTGTTCTCGATCTGACGGATGCGCTCGCGGGTGACCCCGAAGTGGCTGCCAACCTCTTCGAGGGTGTGCTCGCGGCCGTCGACCAGCCCCTTGCGCAGCTTGAGCACCATCGCCTCGCGCTCCGACAGCTTGTTGAGCGCTTCGTCGAGTTCCTCGGAGAGGATGACCTTGCTGGCCTGCTCCACCGGCGACTCGATGTTCTCGTCGGGGATGAAGTCGCCGTAGAAGCTGTCCTCTTCGTCGCCGATCGGCGTCTCGAGGCTGAACGGTTCGCGCGTGAGCTTGAACGCCTCCTCGACCTTCTCGGCGTTCCAGTCGGGACCCATCGCATCGGCGATCTCGGCGAAGGTCGGTTCGCGCGAGAGCTCCTGCTGCAACCGGCGGCTGGCGCGGGTGAGCTTGTTGATCGTCTCGACCATGTGCACCGGGATGCGGATGGTGCGCGACTGGTCGGCGATCGCGCGGTTGATCGCCTGCCGGATCCACCAGGTCGCGTAGGTGCTGAACTTGTAGCG
>JAABRX010000294.1 GCA_011390675.1 Trueperaceae bacterium
GCTGTTCAACGGTCACCTCGAGGGCGACCCGCGCTGGGTGATCGACGCCTACGGCCGCACGGCCGTCATCTATCGCCACGGGCAGGCCGACGACGCCGACCTCGGCGGGGTCCTCGAGACCCTGCGCGCGCGCCTGCCGTGGCTGGCGACGATCGTCGTGAAGGAGCGCGAGGGCCTCTACGAAGCTCGCCGCGGGCGGGTGGCCTTCAAGGCGCCGGGCAGCGATGGCCCCGACGCACAGGTCAGCGAGCACGGCGTGCGCTACGCCGTCGACCCGCTACTCAACCAGGACGGCGGCTTCTACCTCGACACGCGCGAACTGCGGCGCTGGCTGCTCGACCACGCCGAGGGCAAGACGGTGCTCAACACCTTCGCGTACACCGGCAGCCTCGGCGTCGCCGCCCTCGCGGGCGGGGCCGCGCGGGTGCTGCAGACCGACCTCAACCCGCGCTTCCTCGACGTCGCCCGGGCATCGACGGCACTCAACGGCCTACCGGTCGACCAGCGCGACTTCGTGGCGCGCGACTTCTTCAGCTTCGTGCGTGGCGCCAAGCTGCGCAGCGACCGCTTCGACCTCGCGATCCTCGACCCGCCGTTCTTCTCGAGCACGCCGCGCGGCGAACTCGACCTCAGCCGCGACACCACGCGGCTCATCAACAAGGTGCGCCCGCTGGTGCGCAGCGGCGGCACGCTGGTCGTCGTCAACAACGCGCTGTTCCTGAGCGGCGCCGCGCTCGTGGCCGAACTCGAGGCGCTCTGCGCGGGCGGATGGCTGACGATCGAGGCGCTGATCGGCGTCCCACCGGACGTCACGGGCTACCCCGAAACGCGTGTCGGCGAGCCACCGGTCGACCCGGCGCCGTTCCCCCACAGCACGAAGATCGCGTTGCTGGGGGTGCGGCACCGGTAGGCGTCGACGACCGGCTCGCCGGCAAGGCGCAACTGCCGGCGCGTCGGCGGTTACGTGACGCGGCGGCCGTTGATGACCTGAACGAGGAAGAGCACGGCGGCGATCACGAGCAGCACGTAGATGAACCCACCGAGCGTCGTTCCGGTGACGAGGCCGAGCAGCCAGAGCACGAGCAGCACGATGGCGATGGTCATGAGCATGGAAGACACCCCTCTCGGAGAGGGACCGCGTCCGTTCGTGGCGGCACCACGGAGACACCAGGTTGGCGTTTCGATTCACGATAAGCCGCGTTCCGCGCCGGCGCGGTGCAGTGCGCACATCGATGCCAGCCACGCGTGCTGCACGGCACAGGAACGAACCGCGTCGGGTCGCGCTGGGATCGGCGAGGCCCGCCTTGCCCCTGTGACGAACGAGCGAACGGCGCTGCCAGGCGGGAACTACAATGCGGGTCCAGCCCGATATGCGGGTTGGCGTGAAGACGCGCCGTCGGCGCGTGAAGGTGTCCAATGGCACAACTCATCAAGATCGCTCTCGCGAGCCTACTCGTGGGTTTCGGCTCCGTGTTCGCCCAGACCGACCCGCTCACCGGCGGCGCCTTCGTGGAGTTCGGCGCGTCGCACGACCTCTTGTCCTCCGACCTGATGGGTGCCGACCTGTACGTCAGCCCGACGCCCGTGACCCTCGCGCGCGTCGATGAGCTGCCGCCCGAGTGGGAGCTGGTCGCCAGCATCGGCGACCTCGTGATCGGCAGCGACGGCGTCGTTCGCGGCGTCCTGGCCGACATCGGTGGCTTCCTCGGCATCGGTGCGCGCAGGGTCATGATCGCCATGGAGGCGCTGACCGTCGTCGAGCGGTCCGGCACCGACGCGGTGTTCGTCGTCCTCAACGCGACCCGCGGCCAGCTCGAGACCGCCCCCGCCTTCGTTCCGTACATGGGCGAGGTCGGGGTTGGCGAACCGGTCGGCCGCGTCGGATCGGTCGACGCCGTCGAAGGGTTCGGCAGGATCGAGACGGCGGCGATCACCGTCGACGACCTCCGTCACGCCGAGGTCTACGACCGATACAACGTGCGCGTGGCCGACATCGAGGACGTCGAGCTCACGAACGACGGCCAGATGGTCGCAGCCCTCATCGACGTCGGCGGCTTCCTCGGCATCATCGGCACCCGAACGGTCGCGATCCCGATCGAGCAGCTCGTCATCCACCGGAGCGCCGACCTGTCCGAGGTGCGCGTGTACCTCGCGATCACCGAAGAGGAACTGCTGTCCCTGCCTCCGCGCGAGGACTGATGCACGAAGACGACGGCTTGCCCCCTACGAGGTGGCGCCGGTCGCCGCCCTACCCCGGCACGCCCGGACCCTCGAAGGCCGCTTGGCCCTCGACGGCGGACGCCGACTGGCTGCGAGACCTCCACTCGTACGACGGCTTCGTCCGGCACACACGCCCTGACTGACGTATCCGACGATCGACCCTCACCGCGGGACATCGAGGGCGCGCAGGACCCCTTCGAGGACCCGAACGATGGCGGCACCCGAGATGCGCCCCAGATGGACCTCCCACCCGTGATTGGGTCGACATGACGCGCGAGCGCCCGGCGAGTTGGCCGGGCGCTCGCGCGTAGGGGACGTTAGTCGGCGGAGATCGCTCCCGCTTGGACGGCGCCTTGGTAGCGGAGCCTCAGGCGCCGCCGCCTGCGGCCTCGAACTGCCCGAGCGCCTCGTACGCCTCGACGCCGTACATCACCGAGGGGCCGCCGCCCATCAGGATGGCGACGCCGATGGCCTCGACGATCTCGGGGCGGGTGGCGCCGGACTTGAGCGCGTCGTGGACGTGGAACGAGATGCAGCCCTCGCAACGCACGCTGATCGCGATGCCGAGCGCGATCAGTTCCTTGGTCTTCGGGTCGAGCGTGCCGTCGCCGACCGCGGCGTGGTGCAACTTGCCGAATCCCTCCATCACGGAGGGGATCTCGCGCTGAACTTGCCCCATCAGCTTC
>JAABRX010000295.1 GCA_011390675.1 Trueperaceae bacterium
GCGACGTCCTCGGTGCGCCAGCTCCAGAAGGTGAGGTTGGTCGTCTGGGCCAGGCCCGAGGCGAGGAACGCCGCGGCGAGGATCAGGGCGAAGGTGCGAAGGGAACGCGTCATGCAGGCCTCCAAGGCGCGGGACCCGGCCGCCCGCGAGAGGCGTGGGCGAGCACGGTGATCTCCGCTACGATCTGGTCTGCCAGCGTACCTCTGCTGTACCAGTTGGTCAACGAGCCCGTCACGCCAGGCGCACGCCGCCCCGAGCCTCAAGCATCGCTGGGCGGAACGATCCCTCGCGCTTCCAGAAACCGGCGTGTTTCCTCGATCGCCTCCGCGTAGCTGCGCCGCGGCGCGTACCCGAGTTCGGCGCGCGCTCGGTCGCTCGAGAACCGGCCCCGGAAGTGGTCGTAGACCGAGCGAGGCTTGCGCTGGGCGACCTCGACGCCGAACCACGCGGCGTAGTCCTCGAGGAAGGCGCGCCACGTCGTGTGCCCGGCGACGAGCGTGTACGCGCGCCCCGGTTCGATCGGTCGGATCGCGGCAGCCTCGATCGCGTCGACCAGGTCGTCGACGTGGAGGTAGGGCCACGTGTTGCCGCCGTCGAACGCGTAGCCGATCGAGCCGTCTCGGACGCGGGTGGCGAGCACCTCGACGAACTCCGATCGCGGATGGGCCCCCAGAACGTTCGGCGGACGCAAGATGACCACGCCCAAGCCGGCGGCCGCGACCTCGGCGAGCGCGCGGTCGCCCATCGCCTTGGTGGCGCCGTAGGTGAGTTCGGCGGCCCGCGCCTCGGGCCACAGTGGGGTCTCCTCGGTCACGCGCCCGATCCCCTCCAGGGCGTACGCGCCGCACGTCGACAGGTGCACGAAGCGGCGGCACCCCGCCGCCAGCGCCGCCTCGGCCAGCGCCCGGGTGCCCTCCTCGTTGACCTGCCGCGCCAGACCGACCTCGGTACCGAAGTCGGCGGCGGCGTGAACGACCACGTCCACGCCGTCCACCGCGCGCACCAGCGAGTCAGCGTCCCTCATGTCGCCGACCACCGTGTGGACGCCCGCGAGGTCGACCGGCTGGCGGACGAGCCCGTGGACCACGGCGCCGAGCGAACTCCAGCGCGCGGCGACCTGCGAGCCGATGAAGCCCGTGACGCCAGTGATCAGAACGCGCTCGTGCTTGATGGGTTCGGTCATCCGAGTCCTCTCTCCTGCGTGCACGGGCCGGTCGATGGGAACGCCGGGACGCCCGTCACGCCAGGCGGACGCCGCCCCGGCCCTGCCCCTTCACGTGGTACATCGCGCCGTCGGCCGCGCGCATGAGCGCGTCGGCGTCGCGGCCGTGGTCCGGGAACAGCGCCACCCCGACGCTCGCGTCGAGGCGAGCGTCGCCGCCCTCGAGCTCGAGCGGTTCGCGGACGGCCGCACGCAGCTTGGCGGCGACCGCCGCTGCCTCGTCCACGCCCCCGACCTCCAGCAGCAGCACCCCGAACTCGTCGCCGCCGAGGCGCGCGACCGTGTCCTGGTCGCGGACCGCGCCCGCGAGCCGGCGCCCGACGATCTTGAGCGCGGCGTCGCCGGCGTCGTGGCCGCGGGCGTCGTTCACCGCCTTGAAGCCGTCGAGGTCGACGTAGGCGACGGCCAGCGCCCGACCACCGCGCTGCGCTTGCGCGAGCGCTTGCTCCAGACGATCCTGGAACAGACGCCGGTTCGGCAACCCGGTCAGCGGGTCGTGCGCCGCCAGGCGCTCGTAGCGCTCGCGCTCGCGCTGGAGGTCGGACTCGAGCATGAGCCGCTGCAGCGCGACCGCGACCTGGGCCGAGATGGCGGTGGCGATCGCGTGCGCGCCATCGCCGAAGACGTCGCCGTCCGCGAAGTTGTCGAGGTTGAGGTAGCCGCGCGCCGCGCCGGACACCACGATCGGGACGCACAGCGTCGCGCGGATCGCATCGAGGCGGCCCGCGTCGCGCAGCACCGCCAGCGGCCCGGCCCCCAACTGCGCGATCTGCTGCGCCACCTGGATGCGCTCCACGCGCGGCGGATCGGAGCGCGCCAACTCCTGCTCGGTGAGCCGGACCGTGCGCAGCTTGCCCAGGTCGTAGCCAACGGCCGCGACGTACTCGAAGCGGCCGTCGTCGCCGTCGCGCAGCAGCATGCTCCCGCCTTGCGCGTCCGGCACCAGGTCGATCGCGCGCTCCAGCGCGTGCTGGTGGAAGCGGGCGTCGAGCCGCGCCGCGAGCAGCTCGTTCGTCAGCGCGACCAGCGACCGCGAGAACGCGACCTCACGCTCGAGCCGCTCGCGCTCCGCGATGCGCTCGGTGACGTCGCGTGCGTTGAACACCACGCCCGTGTACGCGCCCCGCTCCTCGAGCACCTCGATCATGGACTCGAAGTAGCGCACCCGCCCCTCGGCGTCGATGGTCCGGTGGGTGAGCGTGCGCCCCTGGCGCTCCGCGAAGCGCGTGGCCGCGAACTCGGCCGCGATCGGCACCTCCTCGGGGTGGAGCAGGTCGAGCACCGACCGCCCGAGCATCTCGACCGGCAGGTACCCGAGTACGGTCTCGACGCTGGGCGACACGAACGTGATCCGCAGATCGGCGTCGGTGAGGACCAGCACGTCGCGCAACGAGCCCAGCACGCGGCGCAGATCGCGCTGCGGGAGCACGCGGGCGGCCTCGTCGCCGGGCGGTGGAGGTGGGTCGGTCGCAGCCATCGGGGCTCCCGTCGGAGGGTCGGTGCTCGGTCAATGTACCCGATGGCGTGCCCGACGACGAATCAGCCGCCCTCGGAGCCCCCGGTCCACCGCGCCTGGATCGTCCGGTCGCGCTCCAGCACGGCGGGCACCGCCGCCAGCACCGCGCCGAGGCGATCGGCCGGCACGACG
>JAABRX010000296.1 GCA_011390675.1 Trueperaceae bacterium
ATCGCCGTGAACGGGCTCGCGAACGCGCTACCGATCGCCGGTCGGCTCACGGGCGAGATCTCGGACTCGTTCCCGGTCCTCGTCACCCCCGCCGGGTACGTGTTCGCCATCTGGGGCGTCATCTACCTCGGGCTCGCGGGGTACGCGGTCTGGCAGAGCCTGCCGGCCCAGGCGGACAACCCGCGCGTGCGCGCGCTGGTGCTGCCGGTGTCGATCGGCAACGTCGCCAACCTCGTGTGGATCCTGCTCTGGCACACTCTGCTCATCGGCGCGAGCCTGGTCGCGATGCTCGTCCTGCTGGGCTCGCTGATGGTGGTCTACCTGCGCCTGCGCGCGCCGACGCGGCGCCGCGCGCCGGCGTCGATCTCGCTCGGCGAGCGCGTCTGGGCCCGCGGCACCTTCTCCGTCTACCTCGGCTGGATCACGGTCGCGACCGTCGCGAACGTGACGATCGCGCTGTACGACGCCGGTTGGGACGGCGGCTTCGTCCCCGCGCAGGTCTGGGCGGCGATCACCCTCGTCGTGGCCACCGTGCTGGGCGGTCGCATGCTCCGGCGCTTCGACGATGGCGGCTACGCGGCGGTGCTCGTATGGGCCTTCGTCGGCATCGTGCTCGCGCAATGGGGGGCGACGGTCGTGGTCGGGACCGCCATCGTGGGCGTGCTCGCGCTGCTCTTCGTCGCCGCCGATCGGGCGCGCGCCGCCCGAGATCCGGCGGCCTCGTGAGCGACGATCCGCCGAAGCTGCACACCGGTCGGGACATCGTCCTCGAGTTCTTCCCTGCGACCCCCGACCGCCTGGTTCCGCGCCCGAGCGCCTACCGGCTGGAACGCGACGAGGATGGGGGCGTCGCCGTGCTCGACCGCGCCGGCGATCTGCTGATGCGGCTCGCGCCGGTAGCGCGCGCGCCCGGGAAGCTCCCGCCGCTGTGTTGCGACCTGTGCCTTTGGTCCGGTCCTGGGACGGAGCTGGGCTTCCTGCGCGCCGACGTCCCGGGCTCCGAGGGGCGTCGCTGGCGCTACCTGACCGCCTGCTTCGACACCGCGGCGTGCGACGCGCGCCGGCTCGAGGACGATCGCATCGATCGCTTGCTCGCGCGCGCGGACTAACTAGGGCTCCGTTCGGAACGCCAGCACTAGCGCGTCGTGGTCGGACGTCCGGAAGGGGGTCCCGCGGTCGGCGCCGTCGGCGGCCGGCGCCCCTGGCGCCGGGTCCGGTGGCGGAGGGGAGCGGTCGCCGTCGAGCGCCCACAGGGTCGCCAGCAGCGCGGAGAGCAGGAGCAGGGCGACGCCGATGCGCCGCTGCAGCGGGGTGCGGGGGCGGGCGAAGCCCAGGGGGGATGGGTTCGGCACCCACCCAACGTACCGCAGCGGCCCAGGGGCGCTCGGGCGCGGCCCGGCTCCCGACGGTGGTCGGGTGCGCGAGGCGGTACCTTGACGCCATGCCGCTCAAGGACGACCTGATGCTCCGCACCGTCGAGCAGATCGCTCGCTCGCTCGCCCGGCTCGCCGGGCGCGTGCACGAGCCCGCGGCCACCGCCGAAGTGCGCGGCCAGCTCGAGGACGCCTACCGCGACCACCTCGGCGTCGCCGGCGACACCATCCGGCGCCTCTCGACCGGACAACTGCTCGACGTGCTCTCGGCGGCGGGCACGCTCGACGGCGACCGCGCGTTCGTGGTCGCCGCGCTGCTCGAGCTCGACGCCGAGATCCCCGATGCCGACGAGGCCCGAGGTGCGGCGCTGCGGATGCGCGCGCTCGAGCTGTACGCCGAGGCGGGCGTCGTCCGCGTCGGCCAGGTCGACCTCCCGGAGCGGGTGCAGCGGCTGCGGTCCGCGCTGCGCGACTACCAGCTGCCCAGCGCCGCCTTCGCGCGGCTGATCCGCTACCTGGAGGCCGACGGCCGGCTGGCCGAGGCCGAAGACCTGCTGTTCGAATGGCTGGAGGACGCCGGCGCCACCCGCTTCGTCGTGACCGAGGGGCGCGCCTTCTACGAGCGCCTGCTCGCGCGCGACGACGCCGAGCTGGAGGCGGGTCAGCTGCCACGCGGCGAGGTGCGCGAAGGCATCGCCGCCTTCGAAGCGACCTGCGCGGCCGGGTCCGGGCCGCTGCCTTCGTGAGCGCAGCCGCCCCGCGGTTCACGGCGCGGCGGGTGCGCGCGATGCCCGAGAGCGTCTTCGCGCGCATGGACGCGGCCAAGGCCGCGGCGCGCGCCGCGGGCCTCGAGGTCGTCGACCTCTCGATCGGCGCTTCCGACCTGCCGCCACCGCCCCAAGCGCTCGCAGCGATCAAAGCGGCCGCCGACGACCCCACCACCTTCGGGTACTGCCTCACGAGCGGCACGCGCCCGCTCCGCGAGGCGGCCGTGCGCTGGTTCGTCGAGCGCTACGGCGAACCCCCCGACGGCGCGCTCGACCCCGACGTCCACGCGCTGCCGCTCATCGGGGCGCAGGAGGGGTTCGCGCACCTGCTCCTCGCGGTCGCCGACGCCGGCGACGCCGTGCTGCTCCCCGATCCGGCGTACCCGTCGTACTTCGGCGCGGTCGCCGCCGCCGACCTGGAGGCGATCGTGCTGCCGCTGACCGCGGACCGCGGCTACCTCCCCGACCTCGACGGGGTCGCGCCCGCCGATGCGCGCCGCGCCAAGGCGCTGGTGCTCAACTACCCGAACAACCCCACGGCCGGGGTCGCCGACGACGCCTTCTTCGACCGCGCGATCGCCTTCTGCCGCGAGCACGACCTGCTCTTGATCCACGACTTCCCGTACGTCGACACGGTCGACGGCGAGGCGTGCGCCCCCTCGGTGCTCGCGCGCCCCGGTGGCCTCGACGTCGCGGTCGAGCTCTACTCGGC
>JAABRX010000297.1 GCA_011390675.1 Trueperaceae bacterium
CGACCCCGTCGTGCACCTCGTAGGTCATCGCGCCCATGGTGAACGACGAGCCGTCGGGGAGCCCGGCGCCGCTGGTGGCGTCGGAGACGAGGCACAGCCGGTCGGGACCGAAGGCCTTCCAGGCGAGCGCCATGAGCGTGGCCGGCAGGTGTTTGCCGTCGGCGATCATCTCGCCGGTGAGGGTGGCCGAGGCGAGGGACGCCTCGAGCAGCCCCGGCCTGCGCCACGGGCCCTCGCGCACGGTGGTCGACTGGCCGCTCCACAGGTGGATGACGTGGCTCAGGCCCCACCCCTCGCAGCGCGCGAGGACGTCGTCGGTCGCCGAGGAGTGCCCGGCGGCCGCGACGATCCCCTGCGCCACGAGCCGGCGGGTGAGGTCCTCGGCGCCGGGCAGCTCGGGGGCGAAGCTGACCATCCGGATGGCGTCCGCGTACTCGAGCAGCGCGTCGACCGAGCCGTCGTCCGGGTTCCGCAGGTGGGCAGGGTCCTGCGCGCCGCTCTGCGCCGCGGCGAAGTAGGGGCCCTCCACGTGGGCGCCCAGGACCTGGGCGCCGGGACGCGCCGGCGCACCCGATGCATCGGACGCCATCCAGGCGCGGGTCGTGGCGAGCGCGGCGAGGATGTCGGGGAGCGGGGCGGTCGACGTGGTCGCCAGCAGCGAGGTGACGCCGCGCCGCGCCTGCTCGCGCACGATCGTCTCGAAGGCGACGTCGTCGCCGTCGAGGAAGGAGCGGCCGAGCGCGCCGTGGGTGTGCACGTCGACGAGGCCCGGGAGCAGGTAGGCGCCCGCCAGGTCGCGGCGCGGGACGTCGGTCGCGACGTCGTCGTCGCGGCAGACCGCCTCGATGCGGCCGCCGGCGGTCAGCAGCACGAGGCCGTCGGCCACCCGGTCGGGCAGCACCAGGCGGCCGCCGCGCCACGCGACGCGCCCCGGAGCGGCCGCACCGCCCATGGAGCTCACGGCGCCACCGCTCCGGTCCCGACCGAGCCCGGTACCGGAGCGTCGGCCGCACGCGCGACGTCCATCTCGCCGATGCCCGCCAGGTCGAGCTCTTCGGCGAGGTGGCACGCGACGAAGTGGCCCGGCTGCAGCTCGCGCAGCGCCGGCGTCTCGCGCTTGCAGGCCTCCACGGCATACGGGCAGCGCGGGTGGAAGTAGCAGCCCGACGGCGGGTTGGCGGGGTTCGCGACCTCGCCCGGCAGCCCCTTGAGCGCGGCGCGCAGGTCGGGATCGGCCACCGGCACCGCCTTCATGAGCGCCGCGGTGTAGGGGTGCTTGGGGCGGTGGAACAGCGCCTCGGTGGGCGCGAGCTCGACGATCTTGCCGACGTACATGACCGCCACCCGGTGGCTGATGTGTTTGACGATGCTCAGGTCGTGCGCGACGAACAGGTAGGAGAGATCGAGGCGGCGTTGCAGGTCGAGCATCAGGTTGAGGATCTGCGCCTGCACCGAGACGTCGAGCGCCGACACGGCCTCGTCGGCGACGACCAGCCGCGGTTCGAGCGCGAGCGCGCGGGCGATGACCACGCGCTGCCGCTGGCCACCGCTGAAGGCGTGCGGGAAGCGGTGCATGTACTCCGGGCGCAGGCCGACGAGCGTCAGCAGCTCCGCGACCCGGTCCATCCGCTTCTGGCGGCTGGTCTCGCCCTGGACGTAGAGCGGCTCGCCGATGATCTCGAGCAGGTTCTTGCGCGGGTTGAGCGACCCGAAGGGGTCCTGGAAGATCATCTGCATCTCGCGCCACACCGGCCGCACCTGGCGCTCGGGCAGATGGGCGAGGTCGAGCACCTCGCCGCTCGCCAGGCGGAAGAGCACCTTGCCGGCCGTGGGCTCGACGGCGCGCAGGATCGCGCGGGCGGTGGTCGTCTTGCCGCACCCGCTCTCGCCCACCAGGCTCAGGATCTCGCCGTCGTGGACCGTGAACGAGACGTCGTCGACCGCCTTGACGAGCCCGACGGTGCGCTGCAGGAAGCCCCCCTTGATCGGGAAGTGCTTCTTGAGCCCCTCGACGCGCAGCAGGGGCGGGCGGTCGGGGTCGTGGGGGATGGCGGTGGCGGGTCCGCTCGCGGCGTCAGCCATCGTCGGCCTCCTCGTGGTCGTGGTGCAGGAAGCAGGCCACGGGCGAGCCCCCCGGTGCGGCGTAGAGCGCCGGCATGGCCACGTCGCAGCGGCCGGGCATGGCCTCGGGGCAACGCGGGTGGAAGGGGCAACCCGTGGGGCGCTGCAGCGGGTGCGGGATGCTCCCCGCGACCGTCGGCAGCTGGATGCGCGGCTCGGCGTGCAAGCTGGGCACGCTCTGCAAGAGGGCGCGCGTGTACGGGTGCCGCGGGCGATGGAAGATGTCGTGGACGGGCCCCTGCTCGACGACGCGCCCGAGGTACATCACCACCACGTGGTCGGCGAGCTGCGCGATGACGCCCAGGTCGTGGGTGATGAAGACGATCGAGGAGCCGTGCTCGCGCTGCAGCTGCTTGAGCAGCTCCAGCACCTGCGCCTGGGTGGTGACGTCGATGGCGGTGGTCGGCTCGTCGGCCACCAGGATCGCCGGGTTGCAGGAGAGGGCCATGGCGATGATCGCACGCTGCCGCAGACCGCCCGAGAGCTGCCAGGAGTAGGCGTCGAAGCGCTGCTCGGGGCTCGGCATCCCGACCTCGTGCAGCTTCTCGATCGCGATGGCCTTCGCCTCGCGCTTGGTGACGTCCTGATGGAGCAGGATCGCCTCGACGATCTGCGAGCCGATCGAGTGCAGCGGGCTGAACGAGGCCATCGGCTCCTGCGGGATCAGGGCGATGTCGCCGCCGCGGATCTGGCGGATGCGGCGCCCGGCCTCGGGCAGCTT
>JAABRX010000298.1 GCA_011390675.1 Trueperaceae bacterium
GATCTCCGGGCTGACCTCGTCCTTGAAGCGCGAACCCAGGCCCACCACGACCGTCGACGCCGGATAGGCGCAGGCCTCCTCGAGCAACTCGGGCGTCCCGGCCTCGATCAGGGCCACCATCCGCGCCCAGCACGCGTCGCTGTACGGCGGTTCCTCCAGGCGCAGCATGTCGAGCTTGCCCAGGACCCAGGTGGGGGCCCAGTAGTAGCCGAGCCAGGGCTCGCCGCGCAGGTACGCGCCCTCCATCGAGGACGCCAGGGCCACGCTGGTGCCGGGCCGGAAGTCCGTGACGTACTCGGTCAGGCCGTAGGCGTGCAGTTTGGCGGAGTTGATGAGCTCGCACTGCCAGCCGATGGGGCAGTTGTGGAAGCGTCCGAGCTGGGGTCGTTCGGGGTCGCGGAACAGTTCGGCGTAGCGCGGGAGATCGAAGACGCTGCGCAGGTCGGGTGCCAGCGGCTCGATGCCGCGCTCGGGATCGCCCTCCACCAGGTAGCGGGGCACGTACCAGGCCTGGACGGCGTCGTCGAACATGACGTCCAGCTGTTCCACGGTGCCGGCGGCGACCGCCGGGTCCCAGATGTCGGCGCTGTTGTCGAGCCAGACCTCCATGGTGACGTCCACGTCGCCGCGGATGGCGCCTTGGAGCAAGGGGGCCGTGGAGCCGGGGATGGCGTCGGTGGTGCAGCCGAACCCCAACTCGAGGATCGTGCGCGCGATCCCGTTGAGGACCTGCACGCTGTCCCAGTCGACCTCGGCGAAGACGATCGTGCGGCTGACGCCGCCGCAGTCGGGCGCCTGGGCGTGGGCGGCACCGCCCACGAGCAGCGCCAGGAGCAGGAGGGCCGCGATGACGCGGCTTCGCGCGGTCTTGGCATGCATGGCAACATCCTCTCGAGCGAACGAAGCGGGCGTGGGCGCGAATCGCCGGCGCCTGTGCGTCAGACCCCGCAGGGGCCCGCTCGACGAGGGGCGGACGATGGGTCCCAGCGCGACCTGGGTCGCGGCTGGACTCGCGGGGCGCGACGCTCGACGCACCGATTGTAGCACCCGGTCACAAGACCGGCGGACCCGGCACCCATGGTCGTTGGGTGACGGGCCCGTCGGGGACGCGTCGGATGCTTTCTTCGGCGCTCTAGCGGCGTGCCTCCCACCCCATGGAAAGGACCCCGCGCTTCAGCGGAGCGCGGGGTCCTTCACTCGAGCGTGCCGCCCTTTACTGCAGGGCGCCGCGTACCCGTTCCGTCACGGACGGGTCGACGTCCGCCAGCCAGGCGCCCCACACGTCGGGGCTCTCGCGCATGAAGGCGAGCGCGGCCTCCTGCGTGCCGGCGTCGTTGGCCTCCATGAAGGCGAGCATCTCGTTGATCGTCGCGGTCTGCAGGTAGAAGGCGTCGAGGAAGGACTCGATCGGCGCCGGGATCGTGTCCGCGAACGCCGAGCCGAGGCCGACCGCGGCCACGACCACGGGGTAGTCACAGGCGTCGGTGGCCAGCTCCGGCGTGTCGGCCTCGGCCATGGCGTTCATGTGGGCGAAGCACGCGTCGCTGTAGGGCGGCTCCTCGAGGCGCAGCATGTCGAGGCGCCCCATGATGCCGGTCGGCTCCCAGTAGTAGCCGAGCCACGGCTCGCCGAGCGTGTAGGCGGTCTGCATCGTCGTCTCGAGCGCGATGCCCGTGCCCGGCCGGAAGTTGGTGAAGTGGTCCTCGAGCCCGTACACGACCATCTTCACGTTGTTGATGCCCTCGCAGTACCAACCGATCACGCAGTTGTAGAAGCGCCCCTTGTCGGGTTGCTCGGGGTCGCTGAACAGCTCCGCGTAGCGAGGCAGGTCGCTCACGGAGCGC
Source organism: Trueperaceae bacterium (assembly GCA_011390675.1). Lineage (GTDB taxonomy): Bacteria > Deinococcota > Deinococci > Deinococcales > Trueperaceae > JAABTL01. The sequence continues at coordinate 1,845 of JAABRX010000298.1, forward strand.
AGGTCGGGGGCGAGCGGCTCGATCCCGCGCTCGGCGTCGCCCTCGACCAGGTAGCGGGGCACGTAGAAGCCCTGCGCGGCGTCGTCGAAGACGTGGCTCAGCTCGCGGATCTCGCCGGCGGCGAGCGCCTCGTGCCAGAACTCGGGCGTGTTGTCGACCCAGACCTCCATGTCGACGTCGATGTCGCCGCGGATCACGCCCTGCAGGATCGGCAGGGTGGCGCCGGGGATGGCGTCGGTGGCGCAGCCGAAGCCCTCCTCCAGGACGAAGCGTGCGAGGTCGGTGAGGATGTCGGCGCTGTCGTAACCGAGCTCGCCGAAGACGATGGGGCGGTCGAAGCCGGCGCAGTCGGCGTCAGCTTGGGCGAACGCCGGGGCCCCGGCGAGCAGGGCGATGGCCAGGGCCGCAGCGATCGTGCGGCGAAGAGGTCGGTGCGTGGTCATGGGGATTCCCCTTCCGGAGGCCCGCGCGCGTGGACGTCGTGGTCCGCGGCGCGGATCGGTGTGGGCTGCGGCGTTGGGGCGCCGTGGTGGCCAAGTCGGACGTTTCGAGGGTACACCAGGCGCCGCCGGTCCACGGTGGCTCGGGCTGCGGTCGCTGCGGCCGGCGAGGTGCTGGCGGACCCGGGCGGTGGGCGCGCGGCAACGCGCGCGCGGCATGGCGCGTCCGCGCCCGCGCGTACAATCGGCGGCATGGCGGAGAAGAGCCTGCAAGAGCAGCGCGAGCAGCGCCTGCGCAACCTCGCGAGCCTCGAGGAGCGTGGCTTCGATGCGTACCCTTACGCCTTCGCGCCCACGACCACGGCCGCCGCCCTGCGTGCCGCGCACGAGGTCGGCCAGCCCGGCGACGCCTGGCCCGACGAGGACGTGACGGTGGCCGGCCGGGCGATGACGGTCCGCAACATGGGCAAGGTCACCTTCGCCACCCTGCGCGACGCCAGCGGCGACCTGCAGGTCTACCTCCAG
>JAABRX010000299.1 GCA_011390675.1 Trueperaceae bacterium
GCCGAGGACGAGGAAGATGAGCACCAGCGGCGGCACCAGGTTCTTCAGAACCGCCAGGCCCAGCCGCCACCCGTGCAGGGTGCGCGCCTCGGGCGGGAGCGCCGGCGCGTCCGTGGGGCGCAGGAAGGCGACCGTGACGACCCACACCATGAACAGCCCGGCCAACAACACGCCCGGCACCACGGCGCCCAGGAAGAGGTCGCCGACGGGGACGCCGATCTGGTCCCCCAGGATCACCAGCACGATCGACGGCGGGATGATCTGCCCCAGCGTGCCCGAGGAGGCGATCACCCCCGTCGCGAGCGGCTTGGCGTAGCCGTACTTCAGCATGACCGGCAGCGCGAGCACGCCCATCGTGACGACCGAGGCGCCGACGACGCCGGTCGAGGCCGCCAGCAGGGCGCCCACGGCGACCACCGAGATCGCCAGGCCACCGCGCAGCGTCCCGAAGAGCATCCCCATCGTCTCGAGCAGCTCCTCCGCGAGCCCCGACTTCTCGAGCATCACGCCCATGAACACGAAGAACGGGACGGCCACCAGGGTGTAGTTGTCCATGATCGTGCCGAAGATCCGCTGCGGCAGGATGTTGAGCCGCGCCATCCGGAACTCCGCGGCCCACGGCAGATCGAAGCCCCAGTACACGCTGGTGATGTCGCTGCCGATGAGGGTGAAGATCACCGCCGTGCCGCCGAGCGAGAAGGCGACCGGGAAGCCGATCAGCAGCAGTCCGATCGCGGCGGCGAACATCGCCAGGCCGAGCATCAGGCGGCCTCGGTGGCGGCGGCCGTCGGCGCGTTGGGCGCCGGCGTGGGCGTCGGACCCGCCTCTTGTGCGTAGATGCTGCCGGAGGCAGGGTGCCCGCGCAGGAACGCGGCGTGCTTGATGATCTGCGACAGCCCCTGGATCATCAGCAGGGCGAAGGCCACCACGATGAGGGTCTTGATGGGGTAGCGGGGCAGGCCGCCCGCGTTGGGGCTGAACTCCTGCGCCGCCCACGAGCTGGCGACGTAGCGCTGGGAGAAGTGGACCGTCAGGAGGGCGAACGGCCACAGGAAGAACGCGGTGCCGAAGATGTCGACCCACGCCCGCTTGCGCGCGCTCAGCTGCGAGAAGATGATGTCGACCCGGACGTGCCCGTCGACCTGCAGCACGTAGGCGGCGCCGATGAGGAAGACGACGTTGTAGAACAGCGACTGCAACTCGAAGTAGGTGTTGTTCGACAGTGCGCGCGCGACGCCCTCGCCTAGCGTGTCGTAGATGACGTTGTAGCCGTAGCGAGCGATCACGTTCTCCGCGCCGATGAGCACCATGGCGAGGGAGGACCACCAGGCGACCACCCCGAGCGCCCGGGTGCCCGCGTCGATGCCGCGCGTCATGCCGAGGAGGAAGGTCACGGGATCGCTCCCAAGTGCCCGCTATTTGCCGGGCCGTTGGATTCGGCGGTATGCCGCCCCAATCTACCGCACGCGGCCACGCGGGTGACGGGTTCTCAGCGGAGGTAGCGCCCGCTACCGGTTCAGGTAGCGGCTCACGTCGCGCAGGTGGTCGTCGAAGTCCAGGTTGGGGCGGAACACGGGCGCGTCGCCGTCGATGCCGTGGAGGAAGTAGAGCCACGGCCTCCCAGCCTCGTCGGTGCGCGTGGGTGTCAGGACGGAGGCGAGGGCCGCCGCGCCGGGGTTGCCGATCGGCCCCGCCGGGAGGCCGGCACGGGTGTAGGTGTTCCACGGGTGGTCGGCCTCGAAGTCGCCGGCGGGGCGGTCGAGCTCGGGCAGGTCCTTGCCCAGCCCGTAGGCGACGGTGGGATCCGACTGCAGCGGCATGCCCAGGTCGAGCCGGTTGAGGAACACGCCGGCGATGATGCCCATCTCGCCGTCATGGGCGGCCTCGGCCTGCACCATGCTGGCGAGCGTGACCCAGGCGTGCAGGTCGAGCTCGAGGCGCTCGAGCTCGGCGAGCACGACGCCGCTGACCTCGCGCTGGAAGCGCGCGAGCATGGCGGAGACGATCTCGCCGGCCCCGAAGCGCTGTGGCAGCTCGTAGGTGGCGGGGAACAGGTAGCCCTCGAGCCCGGCGTCGTCCGGGAGGCCGGCGGGGCGGGCCCCGGGCGGCGGGTCGGCGAGGAGCCCGGCCACCTCGTCGACGACGTCGCGGGCCCAGCCCGCGGCCTCGATTCGCTGCAGGACGCCGTTCGCACGGATGCCCTCGGGCAGCACGAAGCGGGCGGTCCGCGGGCGGCCGCCGCGCACCAGCGCGTCGGCGATCTGTGGCACCGTGAGGTCCCGGCGCAGGTCGTAGAGTCCCTCGCCGACGCGCCCTTGGTCGCCGCGGACGCGCAGCACGGCCAGCAGGGCACGGCGGTCGCGCAGCAGGCCGGCAGCCTCCAGGTCGGCGGCGACGCGCCCGGCGCTCGCGCCGGACGCGACCTCGAACGCCACGGGGCTCGGGTCGCCCGCGTCGATCGGGCCGAGGGTCCACACGGCCCAGCTGCCCGCGGCCAGCAGCAGCGCGAGAGCCAGGAGCGCGACGAGGCTGAACGTGGCCCGGGGGCCACGGCGGCGCCGGGGCGGCGCGGGCGGGGTCGGTGGCCGTTCGGGGTCGGCGGCGACGGGGCGGCCGATCGCCGGCGGGTCGGTCGGGGTTGCTTCGTGCGCGGCCGGCTCGGCCGGTGCCGGGTCGGGCGCGGGCCGTTCGGACTCGGCCGCGCCTCCCTCGGTCGCCGGGCGATCGCGATCGCGGCTCACGGCGCCGCCC
>JAABRX010000300.1 GCA_011390675.1 Trueperaceae bacterium
CAGTACGCGATGGCGGGCAGGTACGTCACCTCCAGGTGAGCATGCTCGGCCATCGTGCCGACGCGCGCCCCCTCGAAGGCGAACTCCAGCGCCTCGGGGACGACACCCGCCAGCGCGCCGATCTCCAGGTGGATCGCAGAGATGCGGCGCGCACCGTCGGCGCGCGCCGCCTTCTCTGCCAGGTCGAGCATGCTCATGACCAGGCTGAACTCATGCATGCGCCAGGACGATCTCCTCTGCGGTGAAGGGCTGGCTGGCCGTCATCTCGGGGCGCACGACGGTGGGTTCGACGCCCAGACGCTCGAGCTCGCGCAGCGTCGCGGTGGCGAGCGCCTCCATGCGATCGCGGATGGTGGGGCTGAGCACCACGCCGACCTCGCCGGTGGTGAACTCCAGCGGGTCGACCCCGATCGCCACGATCGTGACGTCGGGCAGGTCCCCGTAGAGGTCCATGGCGGTCAGCAGGTCGGGCACCTCCCACTCGTGCGAGGAGAGCTTACCGTAGCCGATCTCGTCCGGCACCTGGCCCTTGCCGAAGCGGTAGACCTTGCCCGGGGGCGCGGCGACCGCGTCGATGAGGACCACGTGCTCGTACTCGGCGATCAGGTTGAGCAACTGCCAGCCGAGCGTGCCGCCGTCGACGATCTCGACGTTCGGCGGGAAGGCGTACTTGGTGCGGAGGTAGTGCACCAGGTGCACGCCCGCCCCCTCGTCGCCGTAGTAGACGTTGCCGACGCCGAGCACCAGGAGCGGGCGCGCGTCCATCACTTGGCCTTGCCCTTCTTCTCGAGCTCTTCCTCGCTGACGTGCGTGGTCTCGACGTCGTCGGCCTTGAAGCCGGAGACGATGCCCTCGATGATCAGGTTGCCCGTCCGCATGCTGTTCCACACGGCCATGTAGATGTGCGCCAGCGTGAACAGGATGAAGAACCACATGACGAAGCGGTGCACGGCGCGGACGTTCGACAGGCCGCCCATCCACACCTCGATCGGCCGCAGCAGGTCGGCCCCGAAGCTGGCGAGGCCACCCGACACGTACGGCGAGGCGAGGATGATGCCCGTGATGCTGATGACCAGCAGCGAGGCGTAGAGCGCCGTGTAGACGAGGAACTGCAGCGGGCCGTAGTTGCTGTAGGTGAAGTGCGGGTGGTCGCGCCGCATGAGCAGGTAGAAGGCGAGCTGGTCGCGCCAGGCCTTCCAGCTGAACATGACCGGGGCCATCCGCAACTCGGCGCCGATGCCGAGCTTGCCCTCCCTGTTGACGAACAGGAACTGGTAGATGCGCGCCAGCGTGAAGGCGAGCAGGATCCAACCGGCGGCGACGTGCCAGCCGCGGATCTGGGCCATGACGAAGCCCTCGGCCGTCTCCGGGTACAGCACACGCGCCAGGAACGGGTTACCGATGTAGATGCCGCTGAGCACCAGCCAGATCAGCAGGGCGTTGCGGATCCAGTGCGCGGCGCGGATGTAGCGTCCGAAGACGTACACCACGAGTGCCGGGCGGCCTGGCCGCTCGACCACGACCGCGCTGGGCTTGGCTCCAACCGCGCGGGTCGCCACGTTCACACCTCCACTTCGTAGTACGCGATCTCCTCACCCTTGCGGTTGAGGACGTGCACGGCGCACGCAAGGCAGGGGTCGAAGGAGTGGATGGTGCGGACGACCTCGAGCGGGCTCTCCGGGTCGGCCATCGGCTGGCCCACCAACGCCGCCTCGTAAGCGCCGCGCTGGCCCTTGGAGTCCCTCGGTCCCGCGTTCCACGTCGAGGGGACGACCGCCTGGTAGTTCTCCACCACGCCATCCTGAACGACGAGCCAGTGGCTGAGGCTGCCGCGGGGCGCCTCGCCCATGCCGTAGCCCTCGCCGTCCTTCGCGTCGTAGCGGTTGAAGAAACGGTCGTCGCCGCCCTTGACGTTGTTGATCAGGTTGCCGAGCAGCGTCGGGATGTAGTCGCCGACGACCTTGGTCTCGAGAGCGCGCGCCACCGTGCGGCCGACGGTCGAGTAGAAGAACTCGAAGGGGACGCCGAGCTTGGCGGTGTAGTCGTCCATGACCGCGCGAATCTCGGGCTGTCCGGCCGCGTAGCCGACGATCATGCGCGCCAGCGGGCCGACCTCGACGGGCATGCCGTCGTAGCGCGGCGACTTGACCCAGCTGTAGCCACCCGTGGTCTTGAGCGTGCCATCGGCCTCGAAGCCCTCGTAGGCGGGGTTGGTCTGTCCGCGCAGGGGGTGCAGCGAGGTCTCGCCGCCGCTGTAGGTGTACCAGGAGTGCGCGACCTCCTCGCCGATCTTCATCGCGTCGACGGGGTCGACGGTCGACAGGTCGCGGTCCTTGACGATCCCGCGCGGCAGCAGGTAGTTGCGGCCGTCCCAGCCGCCCTCGCTGAGCGACAGGCCACCGAAGCTCATGTAGTTCGGGACGCCGGCGCCGTAGCCCGCCAGGGCCTCTTCGCGGTAGGCGTTGCCGATCATCTCCATGTCGGGCAGGTAGGCGCGCTCGACGAAGTCCATCGACTTCTGCATGAGGAACTGGTACTGGGCGATGCGGTGGGCGTCGAGGCCGTCGCGGGCGGAGGTGATGCCGCCGACGATGAGGCTCTGCGGGTGCGGGTTCTTCCCGCCGAAGACCGCGGAGGCCTGGGCGCTGAGGCGCTGGATCGACAGGTTGTCGAGGTAGTGCGACGCCAGGATGAGGTTCTGCTCGGGGGTGAGCAGGTACTTGGGGTGGCCCCAGTAGCCGCC
>JAABRX010000301.1 GCA_011390675.1 Trueperaceae bacterium
CTGGCGCTCCAGACCGACGACGTCGACGGGGTCGCGGCGCGGCTGAAGGCGGCGAACGTCGAGTTCACCCTCGAGCCCTTGGACGCGGTGGGCAACGTGCGGCTCGCCTTCTTCCGTGACCCCGACGGCAACCTGCTCGAGCTGGTGTCGGGGACGCCGGACGTGGCGCCGTACGCGCCGGGGTGGACCTGAGTCGCCGCGTTTCCCGCTTCGCCGCGTTCCGGTACCGTGGGAGGCGCGACCGACGATGGCAGCTAGGGTTCCGCCGTGGGTTCACGGGCCTGGTCCGAGCGCTGCATACCCCCGCGATGGGTAGTTCACGGGCGGGCAGCATCTGACGGGACAAAAGCCTCGAGGAGACAGGTCGGCACGCCGTAGGTGTGCCATCCCATCTCGGAGGTCGTCCCCGTGCCCCACCACGCTCGCGCCGTCCTGCAAGCCCTGTTCGTCACCTTCCTCTGGTCGACCTCGTGGGTGCTGATCAAGGTCGGGTTGGAGGAGATCCCCGCCCTTACCTTCGCCGGCCTCCGCTACGCCCTGGCGTTCGTGCTGCTCACGCCGCTGCTGGTGCGCCGCGAGGCGCGCCGCGCCCTCGCGCGCCTCACGCGCCGGGAATGGCTGCTGCTGGTCGCGCTCGGACTCGTGATGTACACGCTGACGCAGGGTGCGCAGTTCCTGGCGCTCGATCGCCTGCCCGCTCAGACCACCAGCCTGGTGCTCTCGTTCTCGCCGGTGGTGGTGGCGTTCCTGGGGATGGCGCTGCTGGCCGAGCGACCCACCGCCCTCCAGGGCGCGGGCGTGCTCTTCTTCCTGGTCGGCGCCGCCCTCTTCCTCCTGCCCGCGGCCTTCCCGGCGGGCCAGGTGGTCGGTCTGGCCATCGCCGTAACGGGTCTGTTCGCGAACGCCGGCGCGTCGGTGCTGGGCCGCTTCGTGAACCGCGACCTCGCGCTTCCGGCCGCGTCCGTGACCCTGATCAGCATGGGCGTGGGGTCGGTGGTGCTGCTCGGCGTCGGCACGGCCGTCCAGGGCCTGCCGGAGCTGTCGCTGCGCGGTTGGGCGATCGTCGCGTGGTTGGCGGCGGTCAACACCGCGTTCGCCTTCACCCTGTGGAACGTCACCCTGCGTCGGCTGTCGGCGATGGAGTCGAGCATCATCAACAACACGATGCTGATCCAGATCGCGCTGCTGGCGTGGGCGTTCCTGGGGGAGAGTCTGGGCGCACGGCAGATCGCCGGGCTGGTGGTGGCGTCGCTCGGCACGCTGGTGGTGCAGGTGGGGGCGGGGCGGCCGGCGTCTCGCTGATGGCATCGGTATCGACGAGGAAGGTCAACGTCGGTCGGCTGCTACCTACGGACGCAGCGGACTGCGTCGGCGGGCGTCGAGCTCGCGCACGAGATCTTCGGAGCCCTCCCAGCCGCCTGCGAGGCCGGCGAGGCCGGCCTGCGGTCCCGCGTCCCTCAGGCGCTCGAGCCGTTCGAACTCCGCCGTCGCGACGAGGACGGCGACGGGGCGCCCGCGGCGCGTGATGACCACGGGCGTGCCGTGCTCGGCGCTGCGGACGTGGGCCGACAGCTGGTCGCGTGCCTCGGTGATGGTGACCTTCCTGAGCATGCCGTCCTCCTGGAAGCCATCATGCCGAACCTTGCTCGCGTCGGGGGTACCGGTACGGCTGCGCGTCATCGGACATCCTCCCTATGCAGAAACGTTGAACAGCGGTGATCGCTATGAAGAGTTCGGCCCCGTTCGTCGAATAGGGCTTCGTCGGGCTGATCTTGCGGGTTCAGGTGCCTGCCCACGGGTCGACGACCTCGACGCCCAACGGCTCGAAGTCCCGCACGTTGCGGGTCGCCACCGTTGCACCGCGGACGAGGGCGCTCGCCGCGATGAGGGCGTCCACGGGGTCGATCGGCCGGCCCTGGACGGACGCCGCGGCCCGGAGCCGGCCGGCCACGTCGGCCACGTCCGCGTCCACGTCGACCAGCCGCCCCTCGAAGCGCTCCCGTACCGACGCCACCCACGCCATCAGGCGTTCGCGTCGCTCGAGGTCGGGCAAGCGAGCGGCGCCGTACACCAGTTCATGGAGGGTGAGCGCCGAGATCAGCGGTTCGGCGACGTCGGCGACGAACGCGATGACGCGTGGCTCGGGGCGCGCCCGCACCAACTCGGAGAGGACGTTCGTGTCGAGCAGGACGGGCGTCACCGCGCGTCTTGGGCGGCCACGAGTTCGGCCGGTGCGTCGTCGGCGTCGTCCTCGGCGAACGGGATGGCCCGGCGGCTGTCGCGCTCGGCCTCGGGGAGCGGCTCGCCGCGCGGCGCGCTCGCGACCAGCCAGGCGCCGAGGCCCGCCGCGCTGCGCTCACGCCAGACGCGTTCGGAGACGACGACGCAGCCGTCGGCGATCCCGATGCGCTGGGGCTCGCCGGCGCGGGCGCGGCGAAGGATCTCGGACAGGTGCGCCTTGGCATCTTGCACGGTCCAGGGTTTGGCCACGGTCGCCTCCTCGTGGTCGGAGTATAGACCAGGTTGGACTAGATAGGGCTCCGCCACGCTTCCAGCGCCCCCACGGTCTTCGCGTCGCGGCCCGCGCTTGCCGCCACTGCCGCACCAGCGCACGGTCCCCCGTCAGGCCCCATGCGAGCATGCGCCCCATGCAGCCGTTCCCGGGTCTCGAGCACCAAGGGTTCGTCGAGGGCGAGGGCCCCGCTCCGGCGGTGCTGCTGCACGGCTTCCCGGGCACGCCG
>JAABRX010000302.1 GCA_011390675.1 Trueperaceae bacterium
TCCAGGAAGCCCAGGTCGTCGAGGTAGCGGCGGATGAAGGCGATCGCCTTGCTGCGCAGCACGAAGGCGCGGCGCACCTCGGGGTTGACCATCAGGTCGAGGTGGCGCTGGCGGTAGCGCGCCTCCTTGTCGGCCAAGCCGTGGAACTTGTCCGGGAGCGGCCGCAGCGACTTGACCAGCGGCCGCCAAGCGCTCGCCTCGACGGTCAGCTCGCCGGTCTTGGTGACGAAGGGGTGCCCGGTCACCTCGAGCCAGTCGCCCAGGTCGACCTTCTTGACCCCCTGGTACGCCTCGCCCAGGGCGTCGCGCTGGAGGTAGACCTGCACGTCGCCGCTCGCGTCGCGCAGCGTCGCGAAGGCCACCTTGCCCATGTTGCGCACCGTCATCGCGCGGCCGGCGACCACCACCCGCTCGTCGGGCCAGGCGTCGCCGGGCTGCCCGTCGGGGTGGGCGGCATGCAGCGCCGCCGCGGTGGCGGTGGGCGCGAAGGCGTAGGGGTAGGCCTCGAACCCGCGCTCCTCGAGGCTGGCGAGGTTCCGTAGGCGCTGCTCGCGCTGCTCTTGGAGGCTCTTCTCGGCCATGACGGGCCAGTCTACCCGCGGGGGTCGAGCGAACCGTCGGACGGGGAGGCCGCGCCACGGAGCCGTCGCATGCGCGCGAGCTCCGCAGCGCGCCGGTCGGCCTGCGCGGCCTCGAGCGAGGCGTACCGCCGCACCCCGGGCGGGAACGCCGCAGGCAGGCCCTCGGTCGCGAAGCGCAGGACCCCCCAGATGCGCTCCATGGCGACCGGATCGCCGGGATCGACGGCCGCCGGGGGCGGCACCTCCTCGATGCTGCGGAAGCGCTGGAGCGGCATCAGTCGTCCGTACCCACGCCGAAGGCGTCGCGCAGCCGCTCGGCATCGGCGCGGTCGACGGGCCGCACGGTGTCGTGCTTCATGGCGTAGAGGGTCGATGGCGTCGCCAACCGCACCGATACGCCGCCCAGGTCCCGAAGCTCGGACCGCAGGTCGTCGTATGCGAAGCGGTCGCCGAGCCGGGCGATGAAGTCGAGGACCAGCCCCCCCTCGGGGGGGACGTAGCGCACCACCGGGTAGTCGCCGTCGAGGTCCTCGGCCCGGATGCCCTCGACGTCGGGATCGGCGTACAGGCGACGCAGCGCGCGACGCACGCCGGCGACGTTGTCGGCATCGGGCCGCACGAACAGGTCGACGTCCTCGGTGGCGCGCACGACGCCGTGCAGGTTCATCGCCACGCCCCCGACCAGCACGTACGCGACGCCCTCGGCGGCGAGGGCCGCGAACAGGCGCACCAGGTCGGCTCGTTCCACGCGCACAGCATGGCACGGGCGCCACCGGCGGTCGGCGCTCGTCCTCCGCCGCACGCGCCGGACCGTGCGCGAACCGACGAACCGGTCCCGCCCCACGGCGTACGGTAGGGAGACCGACGTCGCGCTCGCTCCGCTCGCCCGCCCGGGCCTCCGGGCCCCAGGGCCGCGCCACGTCACCGATCCGCGTCCGCACGCTCGGGACGCGGGCACCCGGAAGGGGTTCCCCATGCATCTTCGCCACGCCCTCCGCCGCACCGCCGCCGTCCTCGCGGTCGCTTTGCTCGTCGGCGTTCCCGCGCTCGCGCAAGCCGACGACTGCGCCGGCTTCGACCGCACGATCGTCTTCGGCGAGCTCGGGTACGGAAGCGCCGACATCATGACCGACGTCGCCCGCATCGTCCTAGAAGAAGGCTTCGGCTGCGCCACCACCACCATCCCCGGCGCCACCCTGCCGATCCTGCAGGGCTTGATCCGCGGCGACGTCGACGTCGACATGGAGCTGTGGGTCGACAACACCCCCGAGTTCTGGCTCGAAGCCGTCGAGGCCGGCAACGTGCGCGAGCTGAGCCACGTCTTCGACGACGCCGCCCAGGGCTTCTACGTCCCCCGCTATTTGGTCGAGGGCGATCCCGAGCGCGGCATCGAGCCGCTGGCCCCGGACCTGCGCAGCGTGGCCGACCTGCCGCAATACGCCGATCTGTTCCGCGACCCTGAGCAGCCCGACAAGGGGCGGCTCTACAACTGCGTCATCGGCTGGTACTGCGAAGGCATCAACAACGTCAAGATGGTCGTGTACGGACTCGACGAGCACTTCACCAACTTCCGCCCCGGCACCGGCATCGCGATCGAGACGACCATGCAGACCGCCTACACCCTCGGCGAGCCCTGGCTCGGCTATTACTGGGAACCCACCGGCATCCTCGGGCGCCTCGACATGCTGCGCCTCGAAGAGCCGCCGTACGACGAGGCGTGCTTCGCGCACATGAACGCCATGGCCGAAGCCGACACGCCGGAGCTCGCCACCCAGGCCTGCGACTACCCGATCGTCGTCGCCGCCGTCGGGCTCGGCTCGCGCTTCGCCGACACGATCCCCGCGCCGATCGAGACGTTCCTCGACGCCTTCTACCTGCAGACCTCCACGATCAACGAGCTGCTCGCCTTCATGGAGACCGAAGACGCCAGCATTCGCGAGGTAGCCCTCGCCTTCCTGAGCGACTACCCCGACGTCTGGGGCCCCTGGCTGGCGGACGTCGACCCGGCCGTCTCCGAACGGGTCCGCGCGGCCCTGCCCTGACCTCCGCGGGCATCCCGGTCGATGCTCGAGTTCCTCTCCCAACCCTTCCCGGCCACGTGGCGCTTCCCGCTGCGTGGCTGGACCAACGACGCGG
>JAABRX010000042.1 GCA_011390675.1 Trueperaceae bacterium
GTGACGATGTACTCGAGCCGCTCGGCGTCGCGCGTGATCAGGTGCGCCTTGGCGCCCGACGTCGCCCCGAAGTACGACCGCACCCGCGAGCGCAGGTCGATCGCCTTGCCCACGTAGATCACCCGGTCGTCGGCCGCGTGCCACAGGTAGCAGCCGGGCTGGCGCGGGAGGACGGGGAGGTCGTCGGGGGTCACCCGCGCAGCCTACCGGGGCCGCGCCCGGGTCGGCGTTGCGAGCGACGCGCGTCGGGAGGGCGGCGGTCGCGGCAACCTTCAGCAGGCGTAGGCGGGCGAAACCCCCTCGCCATCCGCGGCGCGGTCGCGCAGCGACCGCAACCTTCCGCAGGCGTAGGGGCGCTTCGCGCCCCACGCCGTCCGCGGAAGGCTTACTCGACCTGCTCCCGCTGGCCGAAGCTGAAGGCGGCGACCGACTTGACGCCGTCCTGCCCGATGGTCGGGAAGTAGGGCGGCGCGAGCCCCGCCGCCGTGCGCTGGTCGTACGTGAAGGCACGGCTGAAGCCGGTGCTCATCGAGCCCGTTTGGCTGTTGAAGGTGCCGAACGCGCCGTAGTAGTACTCGATGATCCCCCCGATCAGGTTGACGCTTCCCCGGGCGCCCCCCGAATCGTAGTTCTCGACGCCCACGATGCCCGTGGAGCTCATCAGCACGCCGTGGACCGTGACGTCCGACGGTGCGTTGCGCGTGCCGCGCCAGGGGCGCAGCGTCGCGTCAGAGAGCGCGTGCCCGATGGTCACGTCGCCCCCCTGGCTGTAGATGCCGAGAATGTTCTGCGCCGCCAGGTCGCCGCACGTGGCTGCCTGGACGGTGCCCGCCACGCGCACCGGGGTCCCGGTGCAGGGGACGCGCTCGTAGGTGAGGTCGCCCGTCACCCGGATGTCGCCCTCGGCCGCGATGGTGATCTGTGCGAACGAGGCCAGCGCGGGGGAGGCGGTCGCCGGATCGTTGCCGGCGCTCCGCCCGGGGCCGGTCAGTCGGTCCACGTCCTCGGTGGTGTGGATGACCCCGTTGAACTCCTGGCTCATCGCGCGCCAGGTGAAGTCGCTGGACGGGTTCCCCGACGTCCGCGGCGAGCTGCTGTTTCTGTTGTAGAAGAGCACCCGCGATTCGAGCTGGAGGTTGGGACCGTACCGGTACTGGTCGCACCGGATGCGGTCGCTTCCCGCGATGCGCACCTCGCGGCACGCCTCGATGTGCTGGTAGACGGCGTCGATGCTGCCGTCGGCCGGCACCGGGTCCATCGACGCGTCGGTCGCCGACAGCGTGAGCGAAATCAGGTCGTCGCCGAAGGCGAGCCCACCCGCTACGGCGGCGTCGCGCTGGCTCTGCGAGTTGGCTGGAAGCGGCACGAACTCGGCGCTCCAGTCCACCCCGGCGGCGAGCTCCGGAGCGTGGGTGCCGAAGGCGTTCGTGTACGAGGGGGAGGTGGGGGGTTGCATCTGCGCCACCGAGCGGAAGCCCTCGTCGTAGAAGACCGCACCCGGGTTGGGGGCGACGCTGGAGCAGCCGTTCAGGCCCGGGTTCGAGCAGCCGGCGCTGGTCACCTCGCCGCCGAACCACGGGTTGCGGTAGAAGCGGAAGTTCTGGTTCGTATGCACCGGCCCGTCGAAGAGCGTGTTCTCGGTGAACCAGATCTCCGGTGCGTTCCACTGGGGACCGGCGCGGTGGACGTTGGTGAACAGCGCGTACTGCGCGAAGCTGCCGCGCCCCACCGTGAACTGGTACTCGCCGGTGGTCACCAGGTTGCGCCGGTACGGTCCCGCGACCCCCTCGGCGACGATCACGAACGGGAGCGCGAACGTCTGGTCGTTTGCGGTCCCGGACCCGTCGCGGGGCAGTCCCCGCACGAAGCGCGCGGTCGCCAACCGCGTACCCGCCGGCAGCGCGACGCCGCAGGCGGTGTCGGTGACGTGGATGCGGAGGCTCAAGGCCTGGCCGGCGTCGAGCGCCGGCGGCGTCGCGGTGCAGAGCAGGCCGTCGATCGCATCCTGGAGCTGCTCGGCGACGCTCGTCGCGCCGCCGCCGTTCAGGGCGGTGACGACGGTGGACGCATCGGGCGCGGCGCCGCTCCCGGTGCCGTAGGACCAGCGGTTCGACGTCGACGAGGTGTTCTGGACGATCGACTCGAGCTCGTCGCGGACGGGCCCTTGGAGGACCGCGCCGCCGAGGTTGGCGGCGCCGCGGGCGAGCAGCAGCGACTGCACGATGCCACTGTCGTCGCCGCTGTGCTGGACCTCGGCGAGGGTGCGCGCGAACATGAGCGCCGAGATCCCGCCGACCACGACGAGCAGCGCGAGCGCGGTCAGGAGGGCGACGCCGGAGCGGGTGCGGCTGTTCATGGGCAAGTCACCACCGATGCGAGGCTCGCGCTGCCCGTGGACGGCATCGCGATCTGGCTGACGTAGCTGCGGGTCACGACGCGGCCGGCGACGGCCTCCTCCGCGGCGACCGTCACGCGCAGGGAGTCCAGGACGTAGGTCACGCCGCCATCGAGCGCGACCCGCAGCGGCACGCCGCCCGCGGTCGCGAACGGCGTCGCGCGGTTGAGGGTCCCGCCGTCGTCGCCGACGTACGTGTAGGCCACCTCGAAGCCGCTCAGGTCGAAGGCGAGCGGCCGCGCCGCGCCGCCGGCCCGCTGGCGCGAGAGGACGCCGGTGGCGGCGTCGAAGGCATAGCCGTTCAGGTCGACGACCGACAACCGGGTCCCTTCGTCCCACGCGATCGTGTTGTTGCACCCCGCGTGCACGACGTTCCACTCGCGGCTCGAGGGTCCGCCCACGCGCGACACGTTGGTGATCCGGAAGGTGATGCCCGCACCGACGCCGTTCGTGAGCGTCGCGAAGCGCCCGTCGAGGCCCAAGGCGTCGACGTCCGGCGCGTCGGCCAGGATGTTGAGCTGCGCCGAGTTGGGGAACGACTGACCGCCTGCGGGCAGCACTTGGTAGTCACCGTTGCCGGTGGCGAGCATGACCGAGACCGAGGCGCTCCCGGACGCGACCGGCGAGGCCGTCAGGGCGCCGAACATCGAGGAGCGCAGGTCCTGGCCGATCACCTCGGTGACGCGCCGGAGCTTCGCCTGCAGGCTGGTCGCGGACTCGTTGAGCTGCTGCAACCGCAGCGCCTGGACGATGCCGGCGCCGGCGATCGCGAGCACGACGGCGAAGACGGTCAAGGCGACGAGCACCTCGACCAGCGAGAACCCGGTTCGGCATCGCATGGGCGCCTCCATCAGTTGATCCCTGGCAGGAGCGGGGCCGCACCACCGGGCGCGGGTTCGGGCCCGAGCGTGGTGCCGACGACGCAGGCCTCGCCGGTCGTGCCCTCGGTGCACACGGTGATGCGGTACTGGACCGCCTCGGCACCGACGAAGGCGACGTCGGCCACGTGCTCGACGGTCGCTCGGTAGCGGTCGGCGTCGTCCCGCCCCCCCGAACCGGTCGGCAGGTCCGGGAAGGCATCGTCGAGCGCGCCGTACGCCCAGACCAGGGGCGCTCCGGCCGGGGCCAACACCGCGCCGTCGCCGCCGGCGACCTTGCGACCCAGGAAGTTCAGGTACTGGGTGGTCTGCGTACGGGTGCCGGCGCGCTCGGTCTGCTGCAAGCTGCTCACGAGCGAGGTCGAGAGGATGGCGACGGCCACGCCGATGATGGCGAGCGCGATCAGCACCTCGACGATCGTCAAACCGCGGCGGCTCATCGGACCCGCACCTCGCCGATGAGCGACACCTCGAACCGGTAGGTCGTCCCCGCCGCGACGATCTCGATCGGATCGGGCAGGGCGTCGAGGGTGGTCTCGTCGATGGCGCCTGGCGGGGTGAACACGAGTACCTGGCCGTCGTCGAGGTTCCAGGCGGCGTTGCCGTCGAGCTCGAACCGCCGCAGCACGTCGCCCGTACCCAAGCGCCGGATCGACAACTCCTCGCCGTCGAGGACCAGCTCGGTCCGGAAGCCCCGCGCGGCTGCGGAGGTGGCGCCTTGCCACACCGCTTGCTGGAAGGTGTCCACCACGGAGCGCTCGCTGGCGCGCTGGACGAAGGTGCGCCCACCGATCGCCACGAGCGAGAACACGACGGACAAGACCGCGAGCACGACGAGCAGCTCGAGGAGGCTGAAGCCGCTTCGGGACGTTCTTCGGTTGCGATGCGCGCGCACCATGGTCACCTACCTCGCGTTAGGTTAGGGACCCGCACCTTACGGGAACCTTACAGAAACCTTACACGAGTCGGCCCTGAGCGCCGCAGCGGTCGCCACGAGGCGCGCTGGGCGCACGCACGGCCGCGCCGCGATCGCGCGACGAGCGCGCCGCGGTCGCGAAGCGACCGCAACGCCGCGCAGCCGTGGGGGCGAAGCCCCCCCGCGTCCGCGGCGCGCTTAGGCGTCGAGCAGCATCGCCTCCGGCGCCTGCAGCAGGTCGATCAGCTGGTTGGTGAAGCGCGCGGCGTCCGCACCGTCGACCAAGCGGTGGTCGAAGGCGAGGCTGAGGTAGAGCATCGGGCGCGCCGCGATGGTGTCGTCGGGGAGCACCACCGGCCGCTTCCGGATGGCATGGACGCCGAGGATGGCGGCCTCGGGGACGTTGATGATCGGGAAGCTGAAGAGACCGCCGACGCTGCCGATGTTGGTGATCGAGAAGCTGCCCCCGCGCACGTCGTCCGGGGCGAGCGTGGCGGTGCGGGCCTTCTCGGCGAGCCCCTGGAGCTCCTCGGCCACGTCGATCAACGTCTTGCGGTCGACGTCGCGCACCACCGGCACCACCAGGCCGACGTCGGTCGAGACCGCCATGCCCAGGTTGACGTAGTCGCGGAAGACGACCTCTTGCGTGACGTCGTCGAGCGCGCTCGCGAGCGACGGAAAGTGCGGCAGCACCTGGCCGACCGCCTTCATGATCAGCGGCAGGTAGGACAGCCGCACCCCGCGCGCCTCGGCGCGCGGCTTCAGGCGCTCGCGCAGGCGCACGAGCTCGGTGACGTCGGCCTCGTCGACGTGGAGCGTGCGCACGCTGTGCAGATGCGACGCGACCATGTGCTGGGCGATCGCGCGCCGCATCCCGCGCAGCGGCACCCGCCGCTCGCGGTCCTCGAACCCCTTGGGGGTGGAGGGCCGGATGGAGGCCGGCAGGCCCGACGCGGCCGGCGCGACGCGCCCCTCGTGCCCGCGGACGTCGTCGACGCGGACCCGGCCCGAGGGGCCGGAGCCCAAGACCTGCTCGATGGGCACGCCCAGCTCGCGGGCCAGCCGGCGCGCCGCCGGGACCGCCACGACGCGACCGAAGGCGCCGCGGGGCGAAGGGGTCGCGCTCGCGGGCGCCCGGCCGGGCGCCCCGGTGCGCCGGACGGACGGGAGCGCATCGTCCTCGCCGCCGCCCCGGGCGCGGAACAGGCTGCGCTCGTCGCCATCGTCGGCATCGGTGGCGGCGCCGTCGGCGACGGCGTCGGCCTTGGGCGCGGCGGCCGCCGCGGGCTCGGCCGCGGCGTCCGCCGCCCCGGCTCCCCGCTCGACGCGCGCGAGCACGGCGCCGACCGGCACCACGGCCCCCTCGGCGACGGCGAGCTCCACCACCCGCCCGGCGAAGGGCGCGGGGAGCTCGACGGTCACCTTGTCGGTCATCACCTCGACGAACGGCTGGTCCGCGACGACGACGTCGCCGACCTGGACGAGCCACTGGACGATCTCGCCCTCGACGACCGACTCGGCGAGTTCGGGCAGCTTGACGTCTTCGGGCACGGGTCCTCCAAGGCGCGCCGTGGGACGGCGCGCGGACGGGTCGTTCGGGTCAGTAGTCGAGCACGCGCTGCACGGCGTGCAGGATGCGGTCGGGGCCGGGCAGGTACGTGCGGTCCTGGGCGTACGGGTACGGGACGTCGAAGCCGGTGACGCGCACCGGAGGCGCCTCGAGCAGGTCGAGCGCCTCCTCGGCGATCGTCGCCGCGACCTCGCTGGCGAACGAGCCGGTCCGCGGCGCCTCGCTGATCACCACGACGCGGCCGACGCGCGCCACGCGCTCGAGCACCAGGTCCTCGTCCCACGGCAGCAGCGAGCGCAGGTCGACGACGTCGGCCGAGATCCCTTGCTCCGCGAGCGCGTCGGCGGCCTTGAGCGTCTCGAACATGCTGGCGCCGTAGCTGATCAGCACGACGTCGTCGCCCTGGCGCCGCACGACGCCCTTGCCGATGGGCACCACGAAATCGGGGTCGTCCGGGACGTCCTCCTTGATCGCCCGGTAGAGCCGCTTGGGCTCCATGAAGACGACCGGATCCTCGCCGCGCACCGCGCTCTTGAGGAGACCCTTCACGTCGGTGGGGGTGGAGGGGTACACGACCTGCAAGCCCGGCGTGTGGACGAAGTGGGTCTCGGGGTTCTGCGAGTGGTGGTGGCCGCCGGCGACGCCGCCACCCGAGGGCATCCGCACCACCATCGGCGCCGTGAAGCCGCCGCCGGAGCGGTAGCGCAACTTGGCCGCCTGCGACACCAGCTGGTCGAAGCCGGGGAACACGTAGTCGGCGAACTGGATCTCGGCCACCGGGCGCAACCCATGGACCGCCATCCCGACCGCCGCCCCCAGGATCGCGGCCTCGGCGAGCGGCGTATCGATCACCCGGTCGGGGCCGAAGCGGTCGAACAGACCCTCGGTCGCCAAGAACACCCCGCCGCGCTTCCCCACGTCCTCGCCGAGCACGACGACGCGCTCGTCGCGCGCCATCTCCTCGGCGAGCGTGCGCGCGACGGTCTGCACGATGTTCTGGGTCGCCATCAGGTGGATTCGTCCGCCAGGTCGCGCTCGCGCGCGAACGCCTCGCGCTGCTTGCGCAGTTGGGTGCTCGGCTGGGCGAGCACGTCGTCGAACATCCACGCGAGGGGTACGTCGCCGGCGGCATCGTTCGCGGCGACGGCGTCGTCGAGCTCGGCCTTGAGTTCGGCCGCGAGCTCCGTTTCGGCGGCGGCGTCCCACAGGCCGCGCCCTTCCAGGAAGCGGCGCATGCGGCCGATCGGGTCTCGCGCCTTCCACGCCGCGACCTCGTCGGACGGGCGGTAGCGCTTGTCGTCGTCCGCGTTCGAGTGGGCGGCGTATCGGTACACGAGCGCCTCGACGAGCGAGGGTCCGAGGCCGGCGCGCGCCGCGTCCACGGCCTGGCGGACCACGTAGTAGACGGCGAGCGGGTCCATGCCGTCGACGCGGTACCCGGGCATGCCGTACGCGCGGGCCTTGGTCGCGACGTCGGCGCTCCCCGACTGGTGGCGGAAGGCGACGCTGATCGCGTAGCCGTTGTTCTCGCAGACGAAGACCACCGGTGCGCCCTGGGCGCCCGCGAGGTTGACCGCGGCGTGCCAATCGCCTTCGCTGGTCGCGCCGTCGCCGAAGGTGCACACGGTGACGTCGCCCTTCCCCTGGAGCTTCTGAGCGATGGCCGTCCCGACGGCCGGGGGCACGTGGCTGGCGATGGGCGAGGCGGCCGTGAACAGGTTGAGCGCCGGGCTGCCCGGGTGGGCGGGCATCTGCCGACCGCGGGCGGGGTCGATGCGGCTCGCCATCTGCTGCGCGACGGCCTCTCGGAGCGGCCATCCGAGCGCGAGGGCCAACGGCAGGTCGCGGTAATAGGGGAAGACCCAGTCGCGGCCGGCCTCGATGGCCCCGGCGATGCCGACCTGGGCGCCCTCGTGGCCGCCGGCGGAGGCCACGAAGCTCACCTTGCCCTGACGCTGGAGCGTGGACAGGCGTTCGTCGAGGCGGCGGGCGCGGACCAGATCGCGGTAGATGGCGCGCAAGCGATCGTCGCCCAGGTCGCAGGCGAACGGGGCGATCCAGCGACCGGACTCGTCGATCACGCGGATGGGCGCGTCGGTGAAGGGCTCGAACCGTCGGGTATTGCCGATCACGTCGGACCTCCTCTCGCGGCGCGTCGGGTCGCGGCGCATGGGCGGCGCCGACGCGGGGGCTCGGTGCGCCCGGCGGCGTCGCGCCGGACGGGACGCGCGGGCGGCGGGAACGCGGGCATCTTAGCACCCGTCCGAAGGCGGCCACGGCGTCGGCACCGCGCCCCCCACGCACCGCCGAGTAGACTCTTCTCATGGTCCGCTCCGACGCCTTCGCCTACCTCCTGATCGGCCTCGGCGCGCTGGCGCTGCTGGCCCGCCTGACCGACGGCGCCGGCTGGCTGTGGCTGGGCCTCGTCGCCGCCGCCTTGCTCGTCGGCTACGTGCAACAGCGCACGTACGGGTTCCTCGTGCTGGGCGGCATCCTGGCGGGGTCGACCGTGGGCCTGTTGCTCCAGGCCGCGTTCCCCCGCTGCGACGGGGTGTTCCTCATCGCGCTCGGGATGGGCCTCGTCGCCATCGACCGGGTCGAGCAGCGCGCCCCACGCTGGCCCTGGGGGCTCGGGCTGACCCTCGTCGGCCTCGGGGTCGTGACCGGTCTGGCGTCCTCCGGACTGCTTTCGTCGACGTGGTTCGCGCTGATCCTGATCGGCGCGGGTGGGCTGCTGCTGTGGCGGCGGCGCGAGGCGGCCGCGTTCCCGCCGCAGGTGCGCGGCGGCCCCGGTCCACGCTCCGAGCCCGACGCGCAGGACCCGCCGACCGGCTGACCCACGGTCGGCTACCTCCACCGTGGACCAGGGCACGCTGCCGCAGGGGCGGCGCGGTACACTGAACTCCGTTCAACGGGCGAGAGCCGGACGTACCGAAGGGGCCAAGCCCCGTCGGTCGCGTCCACCACCGCCACAACCCGCAAGCGGGCCGGGCCCGGCGTCAGCGCCGAGGCGCCGTCCCGGTCCCCCGGAGGCGCCATGGAAGAGACCATCTATCGCGGTTTGGACGGTGTCAACGTCGACACCTCCGAGATCTGCTTCATCGACGGCGAAAAGGGCGAGCTGATCTACCGTGGCTACGACATCGGCGAGCTGACCGAAGCGACCTACGAGGAGGTCGTGTACCTCCTGTGGGAGGGCGAACTCCCCACCCGCGCGCAGCTCGACGCCTTCCGCGCCACGATCGCCGAAGATTTCGCGATCCCCGACGCCGTGGTCGACCTGATGCGGCGCCTGCCGCACGACGCTGCGCCCATGCACGCCCTGCGCACGGCCGTGTCGGCGCTGGCCGCGTTCGATCCCGATCCGGACGGCGTCGGGCTCGAGAACGTGCGCCGCATCGGCACCGCGCTCCTCGCGCAGGTGCCGGTCCTGGTCGGCACGCTGCAGCGCGTGCGGACGGGCGTCGATCCGGTGGCGCCGCGCGCCGACCTCTCGATCGCCGGCAACTTCCTGTACACCCTCACCGGCGAAGAGCCGACCGAGGCCGCGACCCGCGTGATGGACACGGCGCTCGTGCTCCACGCCGAGCACGGTTCGAACGCCAGCACGTTCGCCGCGCGCTCGACCGCGTCCACCCTCACCGACGTCTACAGCGCGATCACCGCGGGCATCGCCTCGCTCAAGGGGCCGCTCCACGGCGGCGCCAACACGGGCGTGATGAAGGCCCTCGAGCAGATCGGCAGCGTCGAGAACGTCGAGAACTACGTGCTCGAGACGCTGGCGAAGCCGAACGGGCGCGTCATGGGGTTCGGGCACCGCGTCTACAAGGTGCGCGACCCGCGGGCCTTCATCCTCGAGCGGGTTGCGAAGCAGCTCGCGGAGGAGTCGGGCGAGGCCAAGTGGTTCGAGATGTCGCTCGAGATGGAGCGCGTCATGGACCGCGAGATGGCCAAGAAGGGGCGCGAGGTCAAGCCGAACGTCGACTTCTTCAGCGCCAGCGTGTACCGCATGCTCGGCTTCCCCGCCGACATGTACACGCCGATCTTCGCGGTCGCCCGCATCTCGGGCTGGATGGCGCACCTGTTCGAGCAGTACGCGGACAACCGCCTGGTGCGCCCGCGCATGGTCTACGAGGGGCCGCGCGGCAAGACCTTCACGCCCATCGACGAGCGCGGCTGAGGCGACGCGCGGCCGACGGCCACCCGACGCTAACCACCCAACGACGCGGCCGGCACCCCCACATGGGGCGCCGGCCGCGCTCGCAGGACCGGGGCGTCAGCCGTCCCAGCGCACCGAGCCGTACGTGTCCTCGCGATCCGGGCTGGTGGAGAACATCCAGACCGGCACGCCGGCCGCCTCCTCGATCAGCGCCAAGTAGTCGAGCACCGGCTTGGGCAGCGCGGCGCGCGAGCCCAGGCCGTGCAGGTCGCCCCACCCCGGCAGCGTGCGGTACACCGGCGCGCCGTGGGCGTCCAGATCGACGCACACGCGCACCTCGTCCATGCCCGACAGCACGTCGAGCTTGGTCACCACCAGGCCGTCGAAGCCGTTGATCTCGGTCGCGTAGCGCAGCTGCGGCAGGTCGAGCCAGCCCACCCGGCGCGCGCGCCCGGTGGTGGTGCCGAACTCGTCCCACTGGTTCTCGCCGGTGCCGCGCAGCCGCTGCGCCTCGGCGCCCTCGAGCTCGGTGCGAAACGGTCCGTGGCCGACGCGGGTGGTGAACGCCTTGACCACGCCCACCACGCCGTCGAGCGCTTTGTGGCTCACGCCCGCGCCCACCAGGATGCCGCCCACCGTGGGGTGCGAGCTGGTGACGAACGGGTACGTGCCGTACGAGAGGTCGAGCATCGTCCCCTGGCCCCCCTCGAACAGCACCCGCGCGCCCGCGGCCAGCCGCTCGCGCACCAGGGCGCCGGTGTCGGTCACGAGCGGTGCGACGTACGCGCGCACGTCCTCGAGCTCGGCCATCGCCACGTCGACCGACGTCCATCCGACCCGCGCGGTGGAGTTCGGCTTGCCCTCGATCAGGCGCCCCAGGCGCTCGCGCAAGAGCGGCTCGTCCAGCAGATCGCCGAAGCGCAGTCCGAGGCGGCGCGCCTTGTCGGAGTAGCACGGGCCGATGCCGCGGCCCGTGGTGCCGACGAAGCCGCCCCCCTCGTCGTTCTTCATGTGGTGCGGCAGCACCAGGTGCGCCTCGTGCGAGATCAGCACCTCGCCGGGGTCGCGGCGGGCGCGCAGCCCCTCGAGCTCCTCGCGCAGCTTCCACGGGTCGATGACCATGCCGCCGCCGAGCACCGACGTCGGCCCGTCGTGGAGCGTGCCGCACGGCAGGTGGTGGAGCTTGAACACGTCCTCGCCGACGACGACGGTGTGGCCGGCGTTGGCGCCGCCGGAGTAGCGCACGACGACGTCCGCCTCGATGGCGAGCGCGTCGACGACCTTCCCTTTCCCTTCGTCGCCCCATTGGGCGCCGATGATGGCGATGCCAGGCATGACGTCCTCCTCGAATGCCGATCGCGAGCTCATGGCCGCGCCGGGAACGCGGGGCAGTATCGCACGACCGGGCTACGATGCCCCCATGCCGCCCGTCGCCCACGCACCCGACGCGCCCCTGGCGCCGGTCGTGGTCCACGACCGCGGCGCCGCGCGCCTCGTCGCGGGGCATCCGTGGGTGTACCGCTCCGACGTGGTCGTGCCCCCGGCGCGCGCCGGGTTCGCACCCGTCGTCGATCGCCGCGGTCGACCGCTCGGCCAGGCGGCCGTCCACCCCACCTCGCAGATCGCGGTGCGCCTGATGCACGCCGGCGACGACCCCGTGGACGCCGCGCTGCTCGCGGCGCGGCTCGACGCCGCGCTCGACCTGCGCGCGGCGCTGGCCCGCGACCCGGACGCGGGGATGGACGGCGTCACCGGCTACCGCTGCGTGCACGCCGAGGCCGACGGGCTCCCCGGCCTGGTCGTCGACCGCTTGGGTCCGGTGCTCGTGGTGCAGAGCGGCTGCGCCGCGCTGGAGCCGCACCTGCCGGCGCTCGTCGCGCGCCTGGTCGAGCGCCTCGCGCCCGAAGGGGTGCTCGGGCGCTTCGATGCCAAGGTGCGAGCGCTCGAGGGCCTCCCCACCGACGTCGCCCTGTTGCACGGCCGCGTCCCGGAGGCGGTGGAGGTCCACGACGGGGTCCTCGCGTGGCGCGTCGAGCCGCACGCGGGCCAGAAGACCGGCGCGTTCCTCGACCAGCGCCTCAACCACCGCCGCCTCGCCACCGCCGCGCGCACCTACGCCGCGCCCGGCTTCCGAGCCCTGGACGCGTTCGCGTACCACGGCGGCTTCGGCCTCCACCTGCTGCGCGCGGGCGCGGCGGCCGTCGAGCTGGTCGATGCCTCGGCCGCGGCGCTCGAGGCCGCCCGCGCGGCCGCAGCGCGCAACGCCCTCCCCGAACCGACCTGCACCCGCGCCGACGCCTTCGAGCGGCTGCGCGCGCTCGACCGCGCCGGGGCGCGCTTCGAGGCGATCAGCGTCGACCCGCCGGCGCTCGCGAAGCGCGCCCGCGACCTCGAGCGGGCGGCGGCCGGCTACAAGGAGCTCAACCTGCGCGCGCTGCGCCTGCTCGCGCCCGGAGGGGTGCTCGGCACGTCGTCGTGCAGCGCCCACCTGCAGGAAGCCGAGTTCTTGAACGTGCTCGCCGACGCCGCCGCCGATGCCGGCCGCACCGTCCACGTGCTGGGCCGCTGGGGGGCCGCCCCCGACCACCCCGAGCGCCTCGGCTTCCCGGAGAGCCGCTACCTCAAGTTCGTGCTGCTGCGGGCGGTCGATTGAACGCCGCTCGCGGGCCCGCCGAGACGCGCCGGTCGTAGACTGGCGCGCATCATGCCCAGCGAACCGCGTCCGCTCATCCTGATCAGCACCAGCACCGGGGTCCTGAACCTCGGGCTCCGCCGCGTCGACGTCTACTCGGGCAAGAACTACGCCGACGGCGTCCATGCCGAGGGCGGCCTGCCGACCTTCGTCACGAACCACGAGCCCGAAGCGGCCGAGGCCTTCGTCGCCCGCGCGGACGGCCTGCTGCTGTCGGGCGGCCAGGACGTCGACCCGTACCGCTTCGGGCAGCTCCCCCACCCCGACCTCGGCGCCGTCGACCCGGAGCGCGACGCCTTCGAGATCGCGCTCTACCAGGCCGCCCGCGCCCAGGGCAAGCCGGTGTTCGGCGTCTGCCGCGGCATCCAGGTGATCAACGTCGCCGAAGGCGGCACGCTGCATCAGCACCTGCCGGCGCTGGGCGGTCCGCTGCAGCACAGCCAGCGCGACCCCGGCGGCCGCCCGCACCACCAGCTCGCGCTCGCCGAGGGCTCGGCGATCCGGGCCGGCTTCGGCGCGGCCGAGGTGCGCACGAACACCTACCACCACCAGGGCCTCGACCGCTTGGGCGCGGGGTTGCGCGCCACCGCGCACGCCGAGGACGGCCTGGTCGAGGCGGTGGAGGGCACCGAGGGGGCCTGGCTCCTGGGCGTGCAGTGGCACCCGGAGATGAGCTACCACATGGGGCCAGAGCACCACGCACCGTTCCGCGTCTTCCTGGACGCTTGCCGCGCCGCGCTCGCCCAGGGTTAGACTCCGCGGCATGCGCCGCTCGCCGGCCTCGTGACCACGCGCGGCTGAGCGCCGGTCTCCAGCCACCCCAAGGAGTCCCACCATGGTCGTCGTCATGCAGAAGGGCGCCGCGCCCGAACAGCGCGAGCGCGTCCTGACCGAGATCAAAGCGCTCGGCTTCACCCCGCACGTCAGCGACGGCGAGTCGCGCAGCCTGATCGGCGCCATCGGCCCCGCCCCCACCGAAGAGGTGCGCGATCATCTGCGCGCGCTGCCTGGGGTCGAGACGGTCGTGCGCATCACCAAGCCCTTTAAACTCGCCTCGCGCGAGTTCCGCCACGACGACTCCGCGGTCCGCATCGGCGACGTGGCCACCGGCCAGGGGCGCTTCGTGGTCGCCGCCGGCCCCTGCGGCGTCGAGTCGCGCGAGCAGTTGCGCGCCGCCGCCGACATCGCCCACCGCCACGGTGCCCAGGTGCTGCGCGGTGGCGCCTTCAAACCCCGCACCAGCCCCTACTCGTTCCAGGGTCTGGGCGAGGAGGGCCTCGAGCTCCTCGCCGAGGCGCGCGCCGCGACCGGCATGCCGATCGTCACCGAGGTGACCGCCCCCGAGCTGGTCGAGACCGTCGCGGCCACCGCCGACATGCTGCAGATCGGCGCGCGCAACTCGCAGAACTTCGCGCTGCTCGCCGAAGCCGGCAAGAGCGGCAAGCCCGTGCTGTTCAAGCGCGGCCTCAGCACCTCGATCAGCGAGTTCCTCCAAGCGGCCGAGTACGTGCTGTCGCAGGGCAACGCGAACGTGGTGCTGTGCGAACGCGGCATCCGCACCTTCGAGACCAGCACGCGCTTCACCCTCGACATCTCGGCGGTGCCGGTCCTCAAGGAGCTGACGCACCTGCCGGTGTGGGTCGACCCGAGCCACGCCGCGGGGCGCCGCCCGCTGGTGCCGGCGCTGACGCTGGCCGCCGCAGCGGCGGGCGCCGACGGCGTCATCGTCGAGGTCCACGCCAAGCCGGAGGACGCCAAGTCCGACGCCGCCCAACAGCTCGACGACGGCGAGTTCGCGGCTTTGATGGCGCAGCTGCGCGGCGTCGTCGCCGCCGTCGGCAAGACGCTCTGAGGAGGAGCCGATGACCGCCCCCGACCCCACCGCCCGCCCCGCCCCGTTGGTCGGCACGGTCGTGCTGGCCGGGGTCGGACTGATCGGGGGGTCGGTGGGGCTGGGGCTGCAGCAGCGCTTCCTGGCGCGGCGCGTGATCGGCCTCGACCGCGACCCGGCGGTGCTGGAAGCCGCCCGCGGCTTGGGCGTGATCGACGAGGCGCGGCTCGAGGCCGGCCCATGGCTCGCCGAAGCCGACCTGGTCGTGCTCGCCACCCCCGCGCGCACCCTCGAGCGGCTCGCGGCCGAGGTCGCGCCGTTCCTGCGCGACGACGCGATCGTCACCGACGTCGGCAGCGCCAAGGCCGACGTGGTCGCGGCGCTGACCCCACGACTCCGCTTCGTCGGCGGCCACCCGATGGCGGGCTCGGAGCGCATGGGCGTCCTGAACGCCGACCCCTCGCTGCTCGAGAACGCGGTGTGGGTGCTCACCCCCACCAGCGGCACCGACCCGGCGGCCCTGACGGTGGTCACCGAACTCGTCCGTGCGCTCGGCGCCCTGCCGATCGAGGTCGCGCCCGAGCTCCACGACCGGCTCGTCGCCACCGTCAGCCACGTTCCCTACCTGGCGTCGGTGGCGCTCACGCAGCTGGTCGCGGAGGCCGACGATCGCGAGCTGCTGATGCTGCTCGCCGCCGGCGGCTTCCGCGACCTCACCCGGGTCGCCTCGGGCAGCCCGCGGATGAGCCGCGACATGGTCGTCTCGAACCGCTTCGCGGTTCGAGAGGCGGTCGCGCGCTTCGGCCGTGCGCTGACCGCCCTGGCCGATCGTCTGGACGACCCCGAAGCGCTCCTGGACGCCGCCGAGGGCGCCAAGCGAACCCGCGACGCGCTGCCGGTGGTGCGGCGCACGCTCATGCCGGCGCGGTTTGAGTTCGTGATCGCGGTGCCCGACCGCCCGGGTGAGCTCGCGCGCATCACCAGAGCGCTCGGCGACGCGGACGTCAACGTCAAGGACATCGAGGTGCTGGGCATCCGCGAGAGCGGCGGCGCCATCCGGCTCGCGTTCGAGACGGTCGACGAGCGCACCCGCGGCGCCGAGGCGCTGCGCGCCGCCGGCTACGAGGCGCGCGGGCGCGGCGAGGCGAACGGCGGCTGAGCGCGGTGGCCGACCGTCCGCCCCACGACCCGCTGTTCGCGCTGGCGCTGGAGCGCGCCGAGGCCTACCTGCAGCGCGCCCGCCCACCCGCCGACGCCAGCCCGGAGGCGATCCGCCGCGCGCTCGAGCCGTGGGCGCTCAAGACCCGCTTCGCGTCGCGCGTCGACCTGGACGAGCTGGCGCGCGCGCTGTCCGAGCGCGCTTCCGCGGGCGGAGACCGGAGTTAGTCCGGCGCCACGCCCAGGTCGGCCAAGGCCTCCCGCACCCGCTGCCCGCACGCATCCAGCGCCGCGCGAGCGCGCTCGGCATCGACGCCCGCCTTCGCGACCACCACCGCCACGCGGACCTCGCCGCCGGCGGTGGCGAGCGCGTCCGTGGCGCGCGCTTCGTCGACCCCCGCGGCGCGCGCCACCATCGCCGCGGCGCGGCGGCGCAGCTTGGCGTTGAGCGGGCGCATGCCCACCATCAGGTTGCCGTAGGCGCCGCCGAGCCGCACCAACGCGGCCGTGGAGATCAGGTTGAGCGCGGCCTTCTGAGCGGTGCCGGCGGCGAGCCGGGTGGAACCGGCGAGCACCTCGGGGCCGGTATCGAGCCACACCGGCGCCTCGGCGGCCGCCAGGAGCGGCGCGTCTTCGACGTTGGCGATGCCGACGGTGAAGGCGCCGGCCGCGCGCGCCGCGCGCAGCGCCGCGACCGTGAACGGGGTGCGGCCGCTGGCGGCGACGCCGACGAAGGCGTCCTCCGGACCGACCTCGGCCGCCGCGACGCGCGCGGCGGCGTCGCCCTCGTCGTCCTCGGCTCCCTCACGCGCGCTGGCGCCGGCCTCGGAACCCCCCGCCATCAGCACCACCGTGCGCTCGAAGCCGAAGGTGGGCGGCAGCTCGGCAGCGTCCTGCACGGCCAGCCGGCCGGACGTGCCAGCGCCGGCGTAGACCAAGCGGCCGCCGGCCGCGAGCCGGGACTCGACGCCGGCCGCGGCGACCTCGAGCTGCGGCAGCGCGCGCTGCACCGCAGCGATCGCGCGCGCCTGACCGTCGGCGAGCGCCGCGAGGCTGCGGGCGAGCGGCCATGCATCCAGGTCCGCGAAGGTGGGGTCGACGCGCTCGGTGGCGGGGGCGTCGACCCGCTCGATCCGAGGGTCGTCGGACGCGTCGGTCACGTGGGTACCTCCGCGCGCTGGTAGGCGCGCCACACGAAGGCGCCGAGGCGCCCGTAGAAGCCGGTGAGGTCGGTCCAGTCGATCACGGCGGCGTCGGCGCCGTGCGCACGCTGCCAGCGCGCTGCCTCGGCAACGAGCGCCAGTCCGAGGCCACCGCCCCGCGCCGCCTCCTCGAGCCCGAGCGGACCGAGGCCGACCACGTGGCCGTGGAGCCCCGCGGTCCAGGCGAGGCCACCGCCCTGCAGCGCGTCCTCCGGGCGCGCCGCGACGCAGAAGCCGACCGTCCGCCCCTCGCGCCGCAGCGCGAGCACCGTGGTGCCGGCGGCGGCGAAGCGCGCCACCTCGTCGGCCCAGCGCCCCGGGAAGGCGCGCGCGACGAAGGCGGCGGCCTCGTCGGGGGCGTCGGCGACCAACTCGACCCCGGGTGGCAGCCCAGGGCCGGGCACGGGCGGGCGCAGGTCGAGCAGCAGGTCGACCTCGAAGGCGCCGGGCACGGCGCCGCGAGCGCGCAGGAAGCGCCAGGTCGCTGGTGGCGCCGCGACCGGCACGCCGGGGAGCAGCCGCTCGGGATCGGCGCCCAGGCGGACGCGGCTGCGGCCCCGGTCGCGCAGCGCCGCGAGCGCCGCGTCCCAGAGCGCGCCGCCGACGCCGGCGCGTTGCGCGTCGGGGCGCACGGCGAGGAGCGCGACGTGGCCCACGTCGGGCGGCGCCCAGGGCCGCCGCGGAGCGCGCGCGAGCGCGAACCCGACGAGCTCGTCGTCCCGTTCCGCGGCCCAGGCGAGCTCGGCGTTGGCGTCGGGCGAGCCCCACCAGGCGTCCCAGGCACGCCGCGACAGCGGGTGGGTGTCGGCGAAGGTGGCGTCCCATACGGCGGCGGCCTCGCCGTGGCGCGCCGGGTCGAGCGGGCGCACCTCGAGGTCGCCGTCGCCAAGCCCGCTCATCCGCGTTCGGGCGCGCGCAGGTCGAGCGCCACCCGGTAGCGGTCGGTCCGGTACGCCGAGCGCACGTACTCGAACGGCAGGTCTTCGGGGTCGAACGTCGTGCGCTCCAGCGCGAGCACCGGGTCGTGCGGCCCGATCTCGAGCAGGACGCGCTCGCGGCGCGTCGGCAGGCGCGCCCCGATCGTCTGCCGGGCGCGCTGCGGCACCACCCCGAAGCGCAGCTCCAACGCGCGGTAGAGGCTGCCGTGGCGCTCGAGCTCCTCGGCGGTCACCCCGGCGAGCGACGGGCGCAGGTGGGCGTACTGCAGCGAGAGCGGCGCGTCGTCGGCGGTGCGCAGGCGGACCACCCGCAGGACCTCGTCGCCGACGCGGCAGCGAAGCGCTTCGGCCAGCTCGGCGTCCGCGGGCACCAGGCCGATCTCGAGCAGCCGCGAGCCCGCACGGAACCCCAGATGGCGCGCCTCGTCCGTGAAGCCGATCACGCGGTCGATCGTCTGCTCGAGCCGGCGCGAACGGACGTAGGTGCCCGAACCGTGGCGCGGTTCGACGAGCTCGTCGTGCTCCAGCTCGCGGAAGGCCCGCCGCACCGTCATGCGCGACAGCCCGAGGTCGGCGGCCAAGTCGCGCTCGCTGGGGAGCGCGTGCCCGGCCGGCAGGGCCCCACGACCGATCGCGGTGGCGATCTGGTCGCGCACCTGCAAGTACGCGGGCGTGGGCAGACGCTTGTCGACCCGCAACCACGGCAGCAGGGCGCGGTCGGCGGGGTCGACGGGCGGCGTCGTGGGCATCGGGCTCCTCGGCGGGACCGCACGCGGGTCCTCGCGGTAGGCAGGATGGACGACTGTACCACCCGTGGACCACTGCGGGCAACGTCGCCTGCCGTCGCCCACGCTCGCGAGGGCCGCCCCTGAGCGGCGTTCGGTTCGCGACCGCACGCGACCCGCATCGATGAAGAGACCGTTGGCGCGCGCATGATGGACGGTGGTCTCGAAGTGGACTATCCTGAACGAGCAACCCAGTCGTTCCAGGAGGTACCGCATGTTCCGACGTCCGACGCTCGCCATGCTCCTAGCCGCCACGTTGGCGCTGAGCACCCTCGCCTTCGCGCAGCCGCGCACGGTGGGGTACCCCGACCTCGGCATGGTGCCCGGCACCGCCGGCGGCACGGTGACCCTGGCTCTGGGCGACAGCCCCCCGCGGTTCTTCTACTACGGGGAGATCAGCAACGTCAGCCAGACCCTCACCCAGCAGATGTTCGACTCGCTGGTCGAGTTCGACCTCGAGAACTACGAGCTCGTGCCCGGCCTCGCCGCCTCGTGGGACGTCTCCGAAGACGGCACCGTCTACACCTTCAACCTGCGCGACGGCGTCACCTGGCACGACGGCGTGCCGTTCAGCGCCGACGACGTGGTGTTCACCTACGAGCAGATCATCACCAACCCCGAGGCGCGTGCGGGCGACGCCGCGAACTTCCAGTTCACGGTCGACGGCGAGGCGCGGCGCGTCACGTTCGAGGCCGTCGATCGGCTGACCGTGCGCATGACGCTGCCGGCTCCATCGGCCGCGTTCCTGCTGCAGCAGCGCTTCTTCATCATGCCCAAGCACAAGCTGCTCCCGTTCAGCGTCGAGGGCGGCGCGCAGCCGGCCGAGATCAACGACGCGTGGCCCACCGACGTCGCCCCGAGCGAAGTCGTCGGCACCGGCCCCTTCCAACTGGCCGAGTACGTCGCAGGCCAGGTCGTGCGGCTCACCAAGAACGAGAACTACTGGAAGGTCGACGAGGCCGGCACCGCGCTGCCCTACCTCGACGCCCTCACCTACCTGATCGTGCCCGGCACCGACGCACAGATCGCCCAGTTCCTCGCCGGCAACCTCGACCAGCTCAACATCTCGGGCGCGCAGTTCCCCGACTTCAAGAGCCGCGAGCTGGCCGGCGCGGACTTCGCCGTCGTGCAGTCGCCCGCGCTGTTCGGCTCGCCGCCCCACCTGGCGTTCAACTTCGACGTCGCCGACCCCGACCTGCAGCGCGCCTTCGCGGACGTCGCGTTCCGCCAGGCGATGGAGTACGCCGTCGACCGCATGCGCGTGATCGACGACGTCTACAACGGCCTCGCCGAGATCCCCGGCACCCCGACCGCCCCGGCCAACGGCGCCTTCTATGAAGACACCACCGGCCTGATGCGGATGTACGACCTCGAGGCGGCCGCCGCGGCGCTCGACGCGCTCGGCTACGTCGACACCGACGGCGACGGCGTGCGCAACCTCACCGCCGACCGCGAGCTCGAGTTCACGCTCACGTACGGCAACGACTCGGCCACCTGGACCGACATCGCCACGATCCTGCAGAACGACTTCGCCGAGATCGGCGTGCGCGCGAACCTGCAGGGCGTCCAGTCGAGCCAGCTGCTGGGCACCGGCCTCTCGGGCGACTACGAGGCCCTGCTCGTCGCGCTCGGCAACCAGCCCGACCCCGAGCTCCGCAAGCCCATCTGGCAACCTGGCGGATCGCTGTACTACTGGCATCGCAGCACCCAGCCGGCCGAGCAGGGCGCGGCCCCGAACTTCGAGGCCATGGAGCCATGGGAGCTCGAGCTCTACGAGATCTTCGACCTGAACTCGACCGAGACCGACCCCGCGGTGCGCGCCGAGCGCTACCGCGAGTGGCAGCGCATCAACGCCGAGTTCCTGCCGGTGATCATGATCGCCAAGCCCGGCAACGTCGCCGCCGTGTACGACCGCGTCGGCAACTTCGCCTACAGCCTGGGCGTGATCCCGGGGTACAACCCCGTCCCCTTCTACTTCCTGCGCTGATCCGATCCTCCCGAGGGGCCGCCCGATCCGGGCGGCCCCTCGGGCCCTGTCCTAGGAGCCACGGCCCTGCTCGTCTACCTCGTCAAACGCGTGCTGATCATGATCCCGACGCTGATCTTGGTGTCGGCGATCTGTTTCGCGGTCATCCAGTTGCAGCCCGGCAGCTTCGCCGACCGCTACCTCGAGGACCCGCGCTTCACCCCCGAGACCGTCGCGCGCCTGAACGCCCAGCTCGGACTCGACCGACCGCCGGTCGAGCAGTACCTGATCTGGGTGGGCGGCATCGTCACGCGGCTCGACTTCGGGTTCTCGTTCTTCGCCAACCGGCCCGTCTCGGGCATCATCGGCGAGCGCCTGCTCTGGACGATCGTGGTCGCCGGCGTCACGCTCGGCTTCGCCTGGCTGGTCGCCATCCCGCTCGGTATCTTCGTCGCGCTCCGTCGGAACGGCTTCACCGACGCCCTCGCCAGCTTCGTGGGCTACGTCGGCCTCGCCGTCCCCGACTTCCTGGTCGCGCTCCTCCTGATCGCCCTGGTGCTCGCCTACGGCGGCACCAACGTCGGGGGGCTCTTCAGCGCCGCCTACCTCGGCGCCCCATGGAGCTGGGGCAAGTTCCTCGACCTCCTGAACCACCTATGGATCCCCGTGATCGCGATCGGCACCGGCGGCATCGCCACCGTGATGCGCCAGATGCGCGCCAACCTGCTCGACGTGCTCCACGCCGACTACGTGCGCACCGCCAAGGCCAAGGGGCTCGCGCCGCGGCGCGTCACCTACCGCCACGCGGTGCGCAACGCGATCAACCCGCTCGTCTCGCTCGCGGGGCTGCAGCTGCCCGAGCTGATCAACGGCACCATCATCGCCTCGATCGTCCTCAACCTCCCGACCATCGGCCCGCTGCTGTACACGTCGCTGCTGAACAAGGACCAGTACGTCGCGATGACGCTGCTCCTGTTCGCCAGCCTGCTGCTGATGCTCGGCAACCTGCTCGCCGACCTGGCGCTCGCCTGGGTCGACCCGAGGATTCGTTATGGCTGACGTCGGCGGCGCCGCGAGCGTGCGCCACGACGCCCGCAAGGGACCGCGCAGCAAGGCGTGGCGCCGCTTCGCGGCGTCGCGGGCGGGGGTGGTCGGGGCTTGGATCCTGATCGTCCTGTACGGCGTCGCCCTGATCGCGCCGTTCCTCGCCCCGTACGGCATCACCGTCCAGCACCGCGGCGCGGTCCACCAACCCCCGCACGCGGTCCGGATCTGGCACGAGGGCCGACTGCACGCACCGTTCGTCCACCCGCTCGAGGCGTCCCGCGACCCGGTCACCTTCCGGCGCAGCTACGTCGAGGACACCCGCCAGCGCCTACCGCTGCGGCTGTTCGTCCGCGGCGACCCGTACCGCTTCCTCGGGCTCTGGACCGCCGACCTGCACCTGTTCGGCGTCGACGGCGGCACCTGGTTCCCGCTCGGCACCGACCGCTTCGGGCGCGACCTGTTGTCGCGGGTGATCGTC
The DNA here is from genome assembly GCA_011390675.1 of Trueperaceae bacterium. GTDB lineage: Bacteria > Deinococcota > Deinococci > Deinococcales > Trueperaceae > JAABTL01. Next base: position 22,016 of record JAABRX010000042.1, read on the forward strand.
GGCTCGCAGGTCTCGCTCACCGTCGGGCTGATCGGCATCCTCATCAGCTTCTCGATCGGGGTCGTCGTCGGCGGCATGTCGGGGTTCTACGGCGGCTGGGTCGACGGGGTCATCCAGCGCGGCATCGAGGTGCTGCTCTCCTTCCCGCGCCTGCCGCTGTTGCTCGCCCTCGCCACCGTGATCCCGCCCTCCTGGCCGAGCACCTGGGTCTACCTGGGGATCGTCGCGGTGCTGGCCTTCATCGGTTGGGCCGGGCTGGCCCGGGTGGTGCGCGGTCAGGTCCTCGCCGCCCGCGAGGTCGAGTACGTCCAGGCCGCCCAGGCGCTCGGGGCCCGCGACCTGCGCGTGATCCTGCGCCACCTGCTCCCGAACCTGACCTCGTACCTGGTCATCGCCGCCACGCTGGCGCTGCCCGGGTACATCCTGGGCGAGAGCGCGCTCTCGTTCCTCGGGCTCGGCATCAAGGAGCCGATGACCTCGTGGGGGCTCCTGCTCGCCGACGCGCAATCGTTCGAGGCGCTCTCGCTCTATCCTTGGCTGCTCGCGCCCGGCGCGCTGATCGTGCTGTCGGTGCTGGCGTTCAACTTCGTGGGCGACGCCCTGCGCGACGCCTTCGACGTGCGCAGCCGCTGACCGCGGCCGCCGCTCCCTGGGAGGACCCATGCCGCTCGCCGTGATCGACCTCGAAGGCGCCGCACTGACCGCGGACGAGCGCGCCGTGCTCGCCGACCAGCCGGTGGCCGGCGTCTGCCTGTTCGCCCGCAACACCCCCGACCGCGACCGCGCCCGCGACCTGGTCGCCGACGTCCGGGCCGCCGCCGGCCGCCCGGTGCTCGTGTCGATCGACCAGGAGGGGGGCAGCGTCGCGCGCCTGACCGACGGCGCCGTCGCGCCGGCCGCCATGGCGCTCGGCGCGATCGACGACCTCGCCACCACCGAGGCGATCGCCGCAGCCACCGCCCGCTCGCTGCGGGCGATCGGCGTCGACGTCGACTTCGCGCCCGTCGCCGACGTCGCGCTCGACCCGCGCAACCCGGTCATCGCCGACCGCGCCTTCGGCAGCGACCCCGAACTCGTCGCGCGCCACGTGGCCGCCTCGGTGCGCGGCCTGCAAGGGGCCGGCGTCGCCGCGACCCTCAAGCACTTCCCCGGGCACGGCGACGTGGCGGTGGACTCGCACCTCGACCTGCCGCGCCTGGACGTCGACCGCGCGCGCCTCGAGGCGGTCGAGTGGGTGCCGTTCCGGGCCGGCATCGCGGCCGGTGCCGCGGCCGTGATGACCGCCCACCTGCTCGTGCCCGCGCTCGACCCCGAGCGCCCCGCCACCATGGCGCCCGCCGCGATCGCCGCGCTCCGGACCGCGCTCGGCTTCGACGGCGTGGTCTTCACCGACGCGCTGAACATGCGCGCGATCGCCGACCGCTGGCCCGCCCCCGAGGCGGCGGTGCGCGCGGTGGCCGCAGGCGTCGACGCGCCGCTGCTCTGCGGACCGCTCGAGGAGCACGTCGCGGTGATGGCGGCCCTGGCGGACGCCGAGCGCGACGGGCGCCTCGACCCGGTCGCCGTCGCGAGGTCCCGCGCACGGCTGGCGCACCTGACCACGGCCTTCCCGGCCGACGCCGGCGCGTACGACGACGCCGCCGACCGAAGGCTCATGACCGAGGCCGCGCAGCGCGCGATCGTGGCGTTCGGGACGCCGCCGCGGCTGGTGCCCGGGGCACGGGTCGCGGTCGTGGGCGCCGCCGAGGTGCGCGCCGGCGCCGCCACCGACGCCACCGCTCGGCCGACGGCGGCCCTGGTCGACGCGCTGCGCCGGGCCGGGTTCGCCCCCGAGTGGGTCGCCGCCGACGCCGACCGCGCCGCCGTCGGCGACGCCCTCACCGGCGTCGACGCGCTCCTCGTGGTCAGCACCAGCCGCGTGCCCTTGGCGCAGGACGCGGTCGCCGCCGCGCGCGCCGCCTTCGCGGCGGCGGCCGAGCGCAACGTCCCGGCGGTGCACGTCGCGCTCTGGAACCCCGCGCACGTCGCGGCGCTGCCCGGCCCGGCGCTCGTGGCGTTCGGCTTCCGCCCCGACGCGGTGCACGCCGTCGTGCACGCGCTCCGCACCGGCGAGGCGCCAGGGCGGAGCCCGATGCCGCTCGCGCCGTGGAGCGCCGCGTGAAGCCGGCCAGCGACCGAGGCGGCACGAGCGCGCCTTCCAGCGCTCGTGCATCCGACCGCGATGCGAGCGAAGAAGGCATCGCTCGCATCGCGGTCGGCATCGATGGCGGCGGCACCGGCGGTCGCGCGTGGGCCGGCCCGGCCGACGGCGAGCCCTTGGGGCGCGGCGGCGTCGACCGTCCGTGCAACCCCTACGCCGTCGGCGCCGAAGCGGCGGCGGACGCCGTGATCGAAGCCGTCGCCCACGCCTGGGCCGACGCCGGCTACCCGGCCGACGGTTGGCGCGCCGCGTGGGTGTGCGCCGGCCTGGCCGGCGTCGACCGACCCGAGGACGGCGCCGCGATGCGGTCGGCGCTCGTCGCGCGCGGCGTGCACCCCGAGCGCTTGGCGTTGATCGCCGACCCATGGGTGGCGCTCGAGGGGGCGCTGCCTGGGCACGGCCCCGAGGACGACCCGCGCGTGCTGCTCGTGGCCGGCACCGGCAGCGCCGCGGTGGGCATCGACGGCGCGCGGCGGGTGCGCGTCGGCGGGTGGGGCGCGCGCGTGGGCGACGAGGGCTCGGGCGCCTGGCTGGGCATGGAGGCGGTGCGCGCCACGCTGCGGGCGCTCGACGGGCGCACCGAGAGCGGCCCGCTCGCGGCCGCGGTGCAAGAGGCCTGGGGCCGCGGGCCCGAAGCGCTCGTCGGCCGCGCCAAGGACGCGGCCTCCGGGGCCTTCGGGGCGCTGGCGCCCCTCGTGCTCCAGCATGCGACCGAGGACCCGGCCGCCGCAGCGCTGCGCGCGCGGGCCGCGGCGCATCTCGCGGAGCTCGTGACCGGCGCGGCCGCCCGCCTCGGGCGCCCGCCGGTGGGGTGGGCGCACGTGGGAGGGGTCGCTCAGGCGCTCGAGGCGGACCTGGTCGCGCTGCTCGCGCCGGACCTGGCGAGGGCGCTGCGGCCCGCGGCGGGTCCGCCGGTCGCGGGGGCGTGGTCGCTCGCGGCGGGGGCCGCGCGGGCAGCCCGCGCGAACGACTGACTCAGGTCCCGCCGGTCACGCCACCCGCACCCCGGCGCGCCACACCGAGCGCACGTTCAGCCCGGCGTCCAGCCGCACGACGTCGGCGTGCGCCCGCGGCGCGACCCGCCCGCGGTCGGCAAGACCGAGGTAGGCCGCGGGCGCTTGGGTCGCGGCGCGCAGCGCCGCCTCCACGGGTACGCCCATCGCCACGGCGGTGCGGACCGCCACGTCCAGCGTCAGCACGCTGCCGGCCAGGGTGCCGTCGCTCAGGCGCGCGGCGCCCCCTTCGATCGCGACCGCGTGGGGGCCCAGCGTCGACGCCGTGGCGGTCGTCGCGGTGGCGCGGATCGCGTCGGTGATCAGCATCAAGCGCGCCCCTTTGGCGGCGAAGGCTGCGCGCACCGACGCGGCGGCCAGGTGGTGGCCGTCGACGATCAGCTCGGCGAAGGCAGCGGGGTCGCCGAGCACGGCGCCGATGACGCCCGGGGCGCGTCCGGTCATGCCGCTCATCGCGTTGAACAGGTGCGTGGCGCCGAGCACCCCGCCGGCGCGCTCCACGGCGGCCGCGACGCGCTCCGCCGTCGCGGCGTCCGCGACCGTGTGGCCGAAGCTCACGCGGACGCCGGCGCGCGCGAACGCCACCGCCGCCGCCTCGGCCCCGTCCAGCTCCGGCGCGAGCGTGACCACGCGCACGACGCCGAGCGCCAGCACCGCCGCCACCCGGTCGGGGGTCGGGTCGATGGCGAACGGCGGTTGGGCGCCCAGGCGCTGCGGGCTGACGAACGGACCCTCGAGGTGCGCGCCCAGCACGGCCGCCCGTCGCTCCGGCGGCCCCTCGTTCGCCGCCGCCATCGCGTCCTCGTGGAGGACGGCGGCGATCGCGCGGAGCCCTGCGAGCACCTCCGGCCACGGTGCGGTCAGCGTGGTGGGGAACAGCGCGGTGGTGCCGTGCGGGAGGTGCGCGGCGGCCAGCGCGCGCACCCCTTCGACGCCGTCCATCGCCTCCCCACCGCCGCCGCCGTGCACGTGCACGTCGACGAACCCGGGCACCCACCAGCCGTCGTCGTCGAGCGGCTCCGGCTCGAAGCCGGCGATCCGCCCGCCGGCGACGCGGACGCGCCCGGTGGCGACGCCGTCGGGAAGCAACCAGCGACCACGGAACCCGTCGTCCATGGGGCGGCCTACGCCGACCAGGGGCGGACGACGATCTGCCCCGCCTGCAGCAGCGCCACCTCGTGCTTCTTGCGGCCCTCGTCGCCGTCGGCGCGCGGGTCGCCCTGCGCGAGCGCTCCGGCGATCCGCAGCTGCGGCGCCAGGATGCGCTCCGCGTAGATCACGGCCTTCTCGTTGCCCGCCGCGCCCGCGTGCGCGATGCCGCGCAGCATCCCGGTGACGATCACGTCGCCCTCGGCGACCAGCTCGGCGCCGGCGTTGACGTCGCCGAGCACCACGAGCGAACCGCCCGACTCGACCCGACCGCCGGAACGCACGGTGCGCGCGACGATCACGGTCTCGGAACGCGCCTGCATGACCGCGGTGGGGGGGCGCACGTCGGAGACCTGACCGCCCGCCGCCGCGACGCGCTCGGCCACCGCCGTCAGCAGGGCCAACGGCACCTTCTCGGCCACCTCGAGCACGACCTTGCCCGAGAGCAACTCGGCGTGCGGCGCCAGCGTCGCCTCGAGCTCGTCGAGCGCCACCGACGCGTCGAGCGTCAGCAGCACCCCGCCGCGCGTGCCGCGCAGCCTCACGGCGCGCTCCGAGGCGCCACCGACGCGTTGACGGTCGCGTCCTCGACACCCCAGTAGGCGGCGAAGAAGTCGCGGGCCAACGGCACCGCCACGCGCGAGCTCGACCCGCCGTGCTCCACGAACACCACGATCGCCACCTCCGGGTCCTGGATCGGGCCGTAGCCCATGAACCAGGCGTGCGTGTAGTCGCCGCCGCGCGACGTCTGGCCGGTGCCGGTCTTGCCGGCGACGGCGACCGGGAAGGCGCCTGGGCCCAACACCGTGCGCGACGGGTAGTCGGTGAACATCATCCGCATGCCCTCCTGGAGGACGCCCCAGTGGCGCCCCTCGACCTGGCGCGTCGCGGCGACGAACGGCTCGTCGCCGATGGAGCGCACGAGGTGCGGTTGCACCTGGAAGCCGTCCATCGCCACGGTCTGGATCAACTGCGCGACCTGCACCGGGGTGGCGAGCACGTCGCCCTGCCCGATGATCGTGTTCATGGTGAAGCCGGGCAGCCAGCCGTGCTCGTAGGTGACGCGCGCCCACTCGAGATCGGGGATGCGCCCGGCCCGCTCCTCTTGCACGCCGACGCCCACCACCGAGCCGAAGCCGAGGTCGCGGGCGGTCGCCACCTCGTCGGCGATGAACGGTCCCCAGCCGCGCGTGGCGTCCGGGGTCGAGACCGCCGCGTTCCAGAAGTACGTGTTGCAGCTGTCGGCGAGCGCGTTCCGGACGTCGTAGCTGCCCTTGTCGTAGGTCGCCCAGTTCTGGAAGGTGACGCCGCCGAGCGTGAAGCGCGCCGAGCACGAGAAGCGCTGGTTGGGGCTCACCCACCCGCCGTCGAGCAGCGCCATGGCGGTGACGACCTTGAACGTGGACGCCGGCACGTACGCCTCGACCGCGCGGTTCTGCAGCGGCTTGTGGAGCGCGTCGGTCAGGTACGCACCGACCGCGGTCGGGTCGATCGGGCGCTTCGCGAACACGTTCTGATCGAAGGTGGGCGACGAGGCCATCGCCAGGACCTCGCCGGTGCGCGGGTCGAGCGCGATCACGGCGCCGTGCACGACCTCCTCGAGCGGCAGCCCGACGCGCGCGCGGTCGCCGTTGACGTACTCGAGCGCGCCGGTGAGCACGTCCTCGGCCATCCGCTGCACCAGCGGGTCGAGCGTCAGTACGACGTCCTCGCCGGGCACCGCGGACGTGGTGACGGTGCTCATCAGCGGCGCGCCGCGGTGGTCGACGTTGACCTCGCGCGCCCCGGACGCTCCGTACAGGACCGATTCCCACGTCGCCTCGACGCCCATGACGCCAGCGAGGTCGTCGACGCCGTACCCAGGGTTGCGCACCGGGTCGGCCTGGGACGTGTAGCCCACCACCTGCGCGGCGAGGTTGGTCGGGTACGTGCGCTCGATCCGCTCGCGGAGGTACAGGCTCGGCTGCCCCGCGATCCGCTCCTCGACGGCGGGCACCAGGTGGTCGGGGATGTTCCACGCGACCACGGCGCCGTTGAGCGCCTCCTCGGGGCGGCTGCGGTCGGGCGGCCGCAGCTCCGGGTCGACGCCGAGGAACGCGGCGAGCCGCATCCACCCCTCCACCTCGCCGCCCCAATACATGAGGTCGTAGGCGACGCGGTTGTCGGCGAGCACGGTGCCGTCGCGGGCGAGGATGCGCCCGCGCAGCGGCGCGATGCGGCGCTCCTGGGTGAAGTTCCGCTCGCTGATCGCCAGGTACTCCGCGCCCTTCACCAGCTGCAGGTACATCAGGCGGCCGGTGAACACGACGAGCAGGGTGAGCATGAGCGCGAGCACGAGCCGCAGCCGCGCGGCCATCTCCGCCGGCGCCTCCGCCTCGGGCTTGCGCTCGCCGGGGACGACCTCGGAGGCGGGCCGGCGGAGCGAGAGCTCGCGCTTGCGGCCGCGCGCCGACGAGCCCGCGGGTCGACGGGTCACAGCAGCTCCTTGCGCAGCGCCTTGGTGCGCGCGAGCAGCGCGAAGCCCCACGGCAGCAGGAGCACCGCGGCCGCGACGGTGAAGGCGGCGTCCAGCGCGGCGACGGCGCCCACCGAGATCCACGTGACCGAACCCTCGGCCAACCACGCCAGCAGCAGCGCGACGACCGCCCACTTGCCGGCGGCGGCGGCGAGCACCGCGAGCGAGCGCTCGAGGAAGCCCTCCTGCGACAGCTGCAGGCGCACGGTGCTGGCCACCAGCGCCGCGCCGGCGAGGCCGAGCGCGTGCACGCCGAGCGCGCCGTGGCCGACCAGGTCCTGAACCAACCCGGCGCCGTAGCCCAGCAGCACGAGCTGCCAAGCGGGCAGCCGGTACAGGAGCGTGAGCACGCCGATCAGGAACAGGTCGGGCGGCGGCAACGGCGCCATCAGCGCGCCCAGGAAGCCCTGGGCGACGACGAGGACGAGGTAGAAGAGGGCCAACCGCACGCGTCAGTCTATCCCCGCGCGCCGCGCCGGCCCGCCGTCCGGGATCGACGCGTTCGGGTAGCGTGGCGCCATGCCGAAGCTCCTGATCCACGGCGGCGCGGGCACGATCGACGAGGCCCGCCGCCCCGCGTACCGCGCAGGCCTCAGCGAAGCCCTCGCCGCCGGGTGGACGGCCTTCGACGACGGCGCGGACGCCGTCGAGGCGGTGCTGCGCGCGGTGGTGGCGATGGAGGCGAACGCCGACGCCTTCAACGCCGGCGTCGGCGGCAGCCCCAACCGCGAGGGCGAGGTCGAGCTCGACGCCTGCGTGGTGCGCGGCGAGGACGGCAGCGCCGGCGCGGTGGCCGCGGTCCGCACCGCGCGCAGCGCCATCCGCCTCGCCGACCGGGTGCGCCGTGAGACCCCCCACGTCCTGATCGTCGGCGCGGGCGCCGACGCGCTCGTCGAGGATCCGCTCGACCCCCGCGAGCTCCTGACCCCGTACACCCGCGACCAGTGGGCGCGGTGGCGCGCGGGTCGGAGTGCGGCCGACGCCGCCCAGCGGGACGGCGCCCCCAAGCCGACCGGCTCGGCCACCGTAGGGGCCGTCGCGCTCGACGCCGCCGGCGACCTCGCGGCCGCCACGAGCACCGGCGGGGTGCTGGGCAAATGGCCGGGGCGCGTCGGCGACGCGCCGATCGTGGGCGCGGGCACGTACGCCGACCGCGCGGTGGCGGTCAGCGCGACCGGCAAGGGGGAGGCCTTCCTGCGCGCCGTGACCGCGAAGGCGCTGGCCGACCGCCTCGAGCGCGGTAGCGACCTGCCCACCGCGCTCGAGCGCGCCCTGGCCGACGTGCGCCGCATGGGCGGCAGCGGCGGCCTGATCGTCGCCACCGCGGACGGGCGGCTCGCCTATGCCTTCGACACCAGCCACATGGCCATGGGCTGGACCGACGGCGCGCGGACGGTGGCGGAGGTGCTCGAGCGGGCGGAGGGGGCCACGGTGGCCGTGGTCGGCGCCGCGCGCCCACTGGGGTGAGCACCCCGCCGCTCCGCCTCTGGGTGGCGGACGTCGGGGAGCGGGCCGCCTTCGCAGCGGCAGCGACCCCGTTCTTGATGCGCGACGAGGCGCGCCACAACCTGCAGCTGGCCGTGCTCGCGGACGCGGTGCGCGGTCGGTACCCGACGGCGCACCTCGTGGCGGCGCGCGACGCAGCAGGCGCCGTCGTCGACGTGGCGCTGCGCACCCCGCCGCACCCGCTGCTCGTCGCGAGCGGCGGCGACGCCACGAGCCGCGAAGCGCTC
>JAABRX010000043.1 GCA_011390675.1 Trueperaceae bacterium
TCCGGGGACGCGCTGTTCACGAGCTTCGTGGACGATCCCGTGCGCCGCCTGTACCTGTGGACGACGGCGGAGGGCACCGTGGTCTCGATGGTCGGGCGCAGCGGGCGTACCCCGACCGGGGTGCGGATCGGCCCGGTCTACACCCCGCCCGAGCACCGCGGGCGCGGGTACGGCGCGGCGCTCGTCGCGGCGGCGTCGCAGCGCGAGCTCGACGAGGGCGCGCGCGCCTGCTACCTCTACACCGACCTGGACTACGGGGCGTCGAACCGCCTGTACCTGCGCATCGGGTACGCCCAGGTGGGCGAGGCGGCCGAGATGGGCTTCGGGGCACCTCCGGGCTGAGACGAACCCACGGAACGTCGGTCGAGGCACCGCACGTCCGCGGGCGAGCTTCGTTCGCGGGCGCTCGCTCAACCTTGCAATCTTAAGGTTCGGCTTTAAGATTGCAAGGTTGAGCGAGCGTGGCCGAAGAGCCCCAACCGGCCACCTCGCTCGTGCGCCGATCGTGGCCCTGCTGGGGCAGCACCCGCGCGGCCCCCGCGGCGAATCGCCGCGCCCTACAGCATCGGCAGCGACCGCATCCCCTCATGCGGCACGAAGTAGCTCCCCTCGGTGACGCCCTCGGGCGCCGCCGCGCGCAGCCGCGCCTCGAGCGCGCTCGCGTCGAGCTGCGGAGCGTCGAGCGCATCGCGCCAGGCGGCGAGCACCGCCCCCACGGCGCCGGCGTCCTCGTGCACGAACTCCACGCGCGCGTCACGGAAGCCCGCGGCGCGCCAGCGCGCCCAGTGCTTGGCGGCCACCTGCGCCTCGGCGCCGAACACCGTGTTGCGGCAGCCGACGTCGGCGAGCACCGGGTGCAGCCGCCCCTGGCCGTCGCGCAACGCCACCCGATGGGTCTCGCAGGGGTGGCCGCAGTCGCGGAAGTCGCGCCCGTCCGAGAGGAAGCGGCAGAACACGCAGTGCTCGGTGTGGAAGACCGGCAGGTGGTGGTGCACGACCACCTCCAACCGGCGCGGGTCGATCGCCTCGGCGAGCGCCGCCACCTGCGCCGCATCGAGGTCGTACGCGGGCGTGAGCGCGTCGCAGCCGGCCTCGAGGAAGGCGTGGGCGGTGAGCGCGTTGGCGGCGTTCAGCGAGAAATCGCCGGTGATCCGCGGGCGGGCGCCGTCGGGTAGCGCGGCCAGGTCGCGCAGCAGGCCGGCCGAGCGCACCAGCAGCTCCGACCCCAGGTCGGTCAGGAAGCGCACCACGTTCTGCTCGGCCGGCTTGAGCACGCGCGGGCTCGCCACGCGCACCCGCAGGCCGGCGGCTAGGGCGCGCTCGACCGACGGGCGCAAACCGTACAGCTCGAGGTAGTCGAGGGTGACGCTCGCGAGCGGCACGCGGCCCGCGTGCGCGGCGAGGGCCGCGTCGAGCTGCTCGGGGGTGCGCACGAGCGCGTGGAGGCGCGAGGGGGCATCGACCGCCACCGGCTCGGAGGCCCCGACGAGCGCGGCCCGTGCGGCGGCGAGCCCACCGGCCCGCGCGTCGCGGTCGGGCCGCGCGGACCGGAGGGCAGCGAGCTGCGCCACCAGGTCGCGCCGCAGCGCGTTGAGCGCCGACACCGGCGCGAACGGGGTGCCGTCGACGTCGAGCGTCAGGTCGCCGAGGTGGAACGGGGTGCCGCCCAGGCGCGCCAGTTGCGCGCGGGCGGTGGCGTGGTCGAGGGCGCGGTTCGCGGCTCGATCCAGCGGTGCGTCGCCCACCGCCACGGCGGTCTCGCCGCGCGCCGTGGTCGCGACCAGCACGAGCGGCGCCCCCTCGTGCGCGGTCAGGGCCAGCGACAGCGGGTCGGTGCGCAGCGGCTCGGCGGCCTCGGTGAAGCGCCGGGCGCGCGCGGCGAGCGTCGGGTCGTCGCTGCGCCACACCGCGTCGCCGGGGCGGACGAAGCACAGGTCGACGTCGCCGCGGCCGAAGGCGAGGCGCCAGCCGTCCCGGGCCGCCTCGACCCGGTACACCCGTCCCCCCTGCTCCGGCAGCGCCGGCGAGCGCCGATGCGCGGCGTCGAACACGAGCCCGTCGCCCGGCTTGGGCGCGCGGCCCGCGGCCTCGGCGGCCGAACGCGCGGTCGGCCGCGGATCGGCGAGCGCCGGCCCGGGCGGCTCGACCGCGGCCGGGGGCGCCACGACGACGGCGTCCTCCTCGATGCGCACGACGGTGCCCAGGCGCAACCCTCGGTGGCGCGGGGCGCGGCCGCGCACCACGGTGCGGTGGTCGGTGCCGGCGACGAACCAGGGGCCGAGGCCGCGCGAATACGTCTGCTCCAGGTCGCGCAGGGTGTCGGGGTCGGGGGCCGGGGCCTCGGCGCCGGCGACGCGCGCCGCCCACGCCGCGTCGATGGCGCGCCGGTAGGCGTCGGTCGTGAGCGCGACGTACTCGGCGTCCTTGTACCGCCCCTCGATCTTGAAGGCGTCGATGCCGAGGTCGACGAGTTCGGGCACCTGCGCGAGCGCCATCAGGTCGCCGGGCGAGAGCAGGTAGCGCTCGTCGAGCAGCGTCTTGGCGGTGCCGTCGACGATCAGGTCGTAGGCGAGGCGGCAGGCCTGGGCGCACTGGCCGCGGTTGGCCGAGCGACCGCCCCACGCCTCGCTGCTGTAGCACTGGCCCGAGTAGCTCACGCACAGCGCGCCGTGGACGAACACCTCGAGCTCGACGTCGGTGGCCTCGGCGATCCGCCCCAGGTCGGCGAGCGACAGCTCGCGCCCGAGCACCACGCGGCGGGCGCCGTGGGCGGCGGCGAAGGCGACCCCCTGGGCGCTGGTGACCGACATCTGGGTGGAGCCGTGCACCGCCAACCCGGGCGCGACCGAGCGCGCCAGTTGGGCGATGCCCACGTCCTGCACGATGATCGCGTCGACGCCGGCGGCGGCGATCGCGCCCAGCGCGCGCTCCGCCTCGGCCAGCTCATGGTCGAACACCAGGGTGTTGAAGGTGACGAAGCCCTTGACCCCGCGGCCGTGCAGCGTCGCGACCGCTTCGGGCAGCTCCTCGAGGGTGAAGCCCACCTTGGCCCGGGCGCTGAAGTGGTTCA
>JAABRX010000303.1 GCA_011390675.1 Trueperaceae bacterium
ACCATCCGGCACGCCGACGAGATCGTCGTGCTGGACGCTGGTCGGGTGGCGGAACGCGGCCGCCACGACGAGCTGGTCGCGGCCGACGGGATCTACGCCGGGCTGTGGCGGGTGCAGACGGGCGAACGGGCGCTCGCGGGCCACGCGGCGCCCGCCGCGCGGCGGTAGATTCGGCCGTGCGCCAACGCCGCTGGCTCCTCTTCCCGCTCCGCTTCCTCCACGTCAACCTCGGCCTCGCCCTCTTCGGTTTCAGCATCGCGCTCATGCTGCGGGCCGGCGTGGGGCTGGGCCCGTGGGACGTGTTCCACGAGGGCGTCTCGCTGCGCACGCCGCTGACGATCGGCCAGGCGATGATCGGCGCCGGCTTCGCGCTGTTGGCCTTCTCCGCCGTGGTCGCGAAGGTGCGGCCCGGGCTCGGGACGGTGATGAACATGGTGTTCATCGGCGTGTGGGTCGACCTCTTCCTGGCGCTGCCCGGCTTCCCGCAGGCGCGCGGCTGGCTCGACGGCGCGGCGCTCTTCGGGGTGGGGCTGGTCCTCAACGGCGTCGCGACCGGCCTCTACCTCACCGGCGGCCTGGGCGCGGGTCCCCGCGACGGCTTCGCGTTGGCGCTGGCCAAGCTCCTGCGCATCACGGTGCGGCGGGCGCGCACGCTCGTCGAGCTCGTCGTGTTGACCAGCGGCTGGCTGCTCGGCGGCACCGTCGGCGTGGGCACCGTGGCGTTCGCCCTGGCGATCGGCCCGTTGATGCAGGCCAGTCTGCGGCTGTTCGCGGTGCTGGAGCGCGCCTACGCGCGACGGCTGGCGGTGCCCGCCGAGGGCACGGGCATCCGTACCGAGTAACCGAACGACCGGCCCCTATCATCACGAGTGAGAGGTTCGGAGGGGGTCTTGTCGGTGGAGGTCGTCCACGTCCTGGGATCGGGCGCCGCGTTCAGCGATGGCAGCCGCACCACCACCATGCTGGCCCTCGAGGGGCCGTCCGGCATCGTGGTGATCGACTGTGGCGGCGACGTGGTGCAGCGTCTGCTCGCCCAGGGCCTCGACCCCTTGCGGGTGACCGCGCTCATCGTGACCCACGAACACGCCGACCACGTCGGTGGCCTACCGCTCATGGTCGAGCGGCTGTGGCTCGCCGGGCGGCACATGCCTCTGCCCGTCATCGGCATCGATCCCGCCGTCGCCCAGGCTGTCCGCCTGCACGACGCGTTCGAGACCGACGACTGGCCCGGCTACGCCGGGATCGCGCCGGGGGTGGTACCGCACGAGGTCGGCGCGGCGGTGCTGCGGAACGCCGACTGGCGCATCACGGCCGCCCCGGGGACGCACTCGGTGCCGGTGATCGGCCTGCGCATCGAGGCCGCGAGCGGCGCCGTGGTGGCGTACTCGAGCGACACGACCTACGACCCCGCCATCGTCGACCTGGCCCGCGGCGCCGACCTCCTGCTGCACGAGGCCGCCGGCGAGAACGCCATGCACGCCTCGCCCTGCCAGGCGGCCAGGGTCGCCGACGAGGCCGGCGCGGACCGCCTGGTGCTGGTGCATCTGCCGCACGACTTCGACGAGCACGGCCCCGAGGTGGCGTGCGCTCGGGACCGTTTCGCGAACCTGGAGATCGGCTTCGACGGCGCGCGTTACCCGCTGACGCCCGCGCCGGTCGCCATCGGCTGGCGCGCGGTCGGCGCGGCGGCGTCCCACAAGCGCGCGTAGCGTCGCGGGGCCCGCCCCTCCCAGCCGCGCTTGTGCCAGGCGTAGCCGGCGACCAGCGGCAGCGTGACGGTCGCCTCGCCGTAGACCATCTGCTCGAACGCCAGATCGACCTTGCCCCAACTGCTCGCCTCCTTCAGCGTCGAGCCGGAGAGGGCGCCGTCGCGCTCGTCGGCGACGGTGAGTTGCACGGCGTACTTGTGCATCTCGGCCTCGAAGCCGAGGAACTCGGCGGAGACGACGATGTCCTGCACGAAGTTCTTGGGCACGCCGCCGCCGATCATGAAGATGCCGGTGGTGCCCTGGTGGACCTTGATGTCGGTGAGCTCGCGGAAGTCCTTGACGCTGTCGATCGCCACGTGGGCCTCGGGGTGGCGCACCTGGTGCGCCACCAGGCCGAAGCCGGCGGAGCAGTCGCTGAACGCCGGCACGAACACCGGCACGTCGAGTTCGAAGGCCGTCCGCAGGATGCTGTCGGCACCGAGGTCGCGCTCGGCGAGGTAGCGGCCCATCTCGCGCAGGAACTCGCGGCTGGAGTACGCCCCGGGCGCGAGGCCCTCCGCGATCTGCAGGACGGTGTCGTCGCAGACGCGCAGCTGCTCCTCGTCGATGTAGGTGTCGTAGATGCGATCGATCATCAGGTCGCGCAGCATGGCGTCGCTGGCGAACTTGTCGCCCTGGTAGTGGCGGAACCCGAGGGCCTCGAAGAAGTCCTGATCGACGACGTTGGCTCCGGTGGAGACGATGGCGTCGACCATGTTGGCGCGCAGCAGGTCGACGATGACCTGCTTCTGGCCGGCGGAGACGATCGAGCCCGCCAGCGTCAGGATGACGCCGGCCTCGGGGTCGCGCACCATCATGTCGAGGATGCGGCCGGCACGGGCCAGGTCGCGGGCGCTGAAGGCGGTCTCGCCCATCATGTCGACCAACGGCGTGACGTCGACCTGCTTGATGTCGAGGTGGCGCACGACGGTCTGCAGGAGTTCGGGCTTGCTCGGGGTGTGGCTCATGG
>JAABRX010000304.1 GCA_011390675.1 Trueperaceae bacterium
AGGCGCGGTCCGCCAGCCAGCGGAGGCCCGGCAGGTGGTACGGGAGCGCCAGCAGGCCGAGCACCGGCCGCGTGAGGCGCAGCAGGCGCACGACGGCGGCCGCGCCGGCGTACACGCGTCCGTCGCGGTCGACGAGCTGCAGCGCCTTGACGGCCTCCTCGGGATCGACCCAGGGCACCTCGGCCAGCGCCGTCTGCAGCGGCGCGACCCGCAGCCGGCCACCGGAGAGGCGCCGGGCCCGCTCGGCCTGGGCCGTGCAGAAGACGCAGTCGCCGTCGTAGAGCGCGAGCGGGAGGTGGGGCGCGGCGCGGTCCAGCTCGGCGGGGGTCGGTGGGCGGGAGGTGCTTTGGCGGCCCATGGCGCGAGCATACGGGCGCGCCCCGGAAGCGACGCGGCCCGAGGTCACGGTCGTCCGTCCCGAGCGGTGGTGCGTGGCAGCAAGGTGGCGCCCCCGACGGGGGCGCCACCGATCGTGCGTTCGAGACGGATCAGCGGAACAGCAGCGACAAACCCGCCTGCGCGGACGCGGTCGAGAGGGACTTGGTCGGCATCACGTCCGGCGGCTGGGCCTCGCCGATGACGCCGGCCTCGGCGACCTCGTCGAGGGTCAGCGAGACGATCTCCTCGGCGTAGGTCATGTCGACGCCGTCGGACGTCCTCACGGAGGTGTAGCGGAGGAACTGCCAGCCGGCGTCGATGGCGACGTCGACGGTCAGCGTCACGTCCGGCGCCTCATCGGGCACGCAGGCGCCGTCGGTCGAGGCGCTCCAGGCGCTCTGCGAGGCCACGGGCACGTAGGCGACGAAGGTCTCGGTGTAGGCGCCGCCCGCGCCGTCGACGCGGTCGAAGCTCTCGAGGAGGACGATGCCGTCGGGGTCCGGTTCGTCGTCGACGAACGATTCGCCGTCCCACACGGCCATGTACGGCAGCGGCGCGAGGGCCGCCTCGGCGGCGTTGGTCGCCGTCATGGGGCACCCCGGGGGCGGGAAGAAGAGCAGCCAGTCGAACTCGAGGCCGAGGCCTTCGTTGACGCGCGGGATGTCGTAGACGGAGATCAGGGAGCCGGTCACGAGGCCGTCTGCGTCGATCGCCGCGTCGATCGTGGCGTAGACGAAGCCTTCGATGTCGGCCGCGGCGGGCGTCAGCGCGCGCGGACCGAACATCGGGTTGGGCTCGAACGGCGCCAGCATGACGCCGAAGACGGATTCCGCGAACGCCTCGGGGTTGGCCAACTCGAACGAGAAGGGCGTGGGCTCCGTGAGTGGGTCGGTCGACTCGGGCGCGCAGGCGCCGAGGGCCAGGACCAGGGCGGCCACGGCGAGCGACGGCACGAGGAGGTGGGATGGGCGCATGGGGACGGACTCCGTTCCGGCAGCCGGAGGGTGGTGGATGGCCGGCGAGGCCGGCGCGTCGTGCATGCTCCACCAGCTTTCCAAGCGCCGGCGCCACGCGTCGTGAAACAGGTCACGAGCGGGCGGTTTCGTCTTCCCGGACACCGCCCGCCGCCGCAGGCCCCCCACCTGCTACCCTGAGCCGACATGGCCAAGCAGCCCGCCCTCACGCCCCAATCCGACGATTTCAGCTCCTGGTACAACGAGCTCGTCTACCGGGCCGACCTGGTCGACCTCGGCCCCGTGCGCGGCACGATGGTCATCCGGCCGTACGGCTACGCCCTGTGGGAGAACATCCAGCGCGAGCTCGACGCGATGTTCAAGGCCACCGGCCACGAGAACCTCTACTTCCCCATGCTCATCCCGATGAGCTACTTCCAGCGCGAGGCGCAGCACGTGGAGGGCTTCTCGCCCGAGCTCGCGGTGGTGACCCACGCCGGCGGCGTGGAGCTCGAGGAGCCGCTGGCGATCCGCCCGACGTCGGAGACGGTGGTCGGCGAGTTGTACGCCAAGTGGGTGCAGAGCTACCGCGACCTGCCGCTGCTCTACAACCAGTGGTGCAACGTCGTGCGTTGGGAGATGCGCACGCGGCCGTTCCTGCGCACCACCGAGTTCCTGTGGCAGGAGGGCCACACCGCGCACGCCACCGAGGAGGAGGCGCGCTTCGAGGTGCGGCAGATGCTCGACGTCTACGCCACCTTCGCTGAGGAGTTCGCGGCGGTGCCCGTGATCCGCGGCGAGAAGACCGAGGGCGAACGCTTCGCCGGCGCCGTGCAGACGCTGACGATCGAGGCGATGATGCGCGACGGCAAGGCCCTGCAGTCGGGCACCAGCCACTACCTGGGGCAGAACTTCGCCAAGGCCTTCGACATCAAGTTCAACGACGTGAACAACGAGCAGGCCTTCGCCCACACGACCTCCTGGGGGCTCTCGACGCGCATGATCGGGGCGATCATCATGGCGCACGGCGACGACGCCGGCCTGGTCCTGCCGCCCAAGCTGGCGCCCACGCAGGTGGTCGTCGTGCCCATGGGGCGCAGCAACGACGAGGCGGGTCGGGCGCGCGTCGCGGCCGAGGTCGACCGCCTCGCCGGCGAGCTGCGGCGCGCGGGCGTGCGGGTGCACGTCGACGCGCGCGATGCCAACCCGGGCGCCAAGTTCTACGAGTGGGAGCAGAAGGGCGTGCCGCTGCGGGTCGAGATCGGGCCCAAGGACCTGGACGCAGGCACCGCGCTCGTCAAGGACCGTCTGGGGACCGACAAGACGGCGGTGCCGCTCGATGGCCTCGTCGCCTACC
>JAABRX010000305.1 GCA_011390675.1 Trueperaceae bacterium
GCCGTGCAGCGTCGCCACCGCCTCGGGCAGCTCCTCGAGCGTGAAGCCGACCTTGGCCCGGGCGCTGAAGTGGTTCAGGCCGAAGTAGACCGCGTCCGCGCCGGCCTCGATGGCGGCGCGCAGCTGCGGCCAGTGGCCGGCAGGGCTCATGAGCTCGGGGGGGCGGGTGCGGCGGGGCATCGGAGGCGCATCGTAGCGCGGGCGCCGGCGCGCGTACGTCCGCGGTCAGCAGCCGAGCGTGGGCGCGGGTGCGGGGGCCGCGCCGCGGCGCGCGTGGACCGCGAAGCCGACGACCAGCTTGAGCAGCAGCAGCGGCACGAAGGCCGCGAGGCCGGGCAGCACGGGGTGGACGAACGCCCCGACCGCGACGAGCGCGAAGGCCGCGGGCAGCGCCGCCGCCGGGGGGAGCAGCCGCACGAGCACGACGGCCGCGGCGGCGTACGCGAACACCGCCACCGCCCACACCGGGCTCGCCCCGCCCACGCTCGCCGCCACGACGACGTGCAGCACGTGCACCCCCACGAACGCGACGTGGACCGGGCGCCGCCGCGCGGCGTACCACCGCGCCGTCGCCGGGGTCGCGAAGGCCACGACGCCGCCCCCCAGGTCGGCGGCGATCAGGGCCAACACCCAGGACCCGGTCACGTCCCACGTCGCCCACGCGGCCACCGCGGCGGCGGCGTAGGTCGCCAGCAGGTCGCAGCGGCGCGGGTCGGCGCCGTGGAGCCACCGCCAGGGCCTCACGCCACGCTCCGCATCACTTGCCGAAGATGTTCGGCAGGTCCTCGAAGGCGATGAGCACCTCGCGCGGCTTGCTGCCGATGTGCGGGCCGACGACCCCGAGCGCCTCGAGCGAGTCCATCAGCTTGCCGGCGCGCGCGTGGCCCACCTGCAAGCGGCGCTGGAGCCGCGAGACGCTCGCCTGACCCTCGTTGATCACCATCTCGGCGGCGATCCGCAGCTTGTCGTCGTTCCAGTCGATGTAGCCGGTCGCGTCCGAATCGTCCGGGCTGGCCGGCTCGAAGTCGTCGCCGTACGCCTCGACGAACTCGTCGTCGAAGTACTGCCGCCGCAGGAAGTCGACCACGGCGCCGATCTCCGCCTCGCTGACGAACGGCCCCTGCAGGCGCACCGGCTTCTGGAGCCCGGGTTGGTGGTAGAGCATGTCGCCCATCCCGATCAGCCGCTCGGCGCCCATGGCGTCGAGGATCGTCCGCGAATCGAAACCCGACGAAACCGCGAACGCCATGCGGACGGGGATGTTGACCTTGATGTTCCCCGTGACGACCTTTACGTCGGGCCGCTGTGTCGCCAGGATCAGGTGCATGCCGGTCGCGCGCGCCATCTGGGCGAGACGCATGATCGCCGTCTCCACCTCCTTGGCGCTCGTGGACATCAGGTCGGCGAGCTCGTCGATGACGACGATGATGTACGGGAGTTCGGGCAGGTCCAGGTTCTTCGCCTTGGCGTTGTACTGGTCGAGGCTCTTGGCGCCGATCTTCGACATCATCTTCAAGCGCCGCTCCATGTGCGATACCGCCCCGAGGAGGACGCCGGCGGCCTCGCTCGGGTTCGTGACGACCGGACGGAGCAGGTGCTTGATACCGTCGAAGAACGTGAGCTCGACCATCTTGGGGTCGATCATCAGGAAGCGCAGTTCGGTGGGCAGGAAGCGGTAGAGCAACGAACCCACCAACGTGTTGATCGCTACGGACTTGCCCGAACCCGTCGATCCGGCGATCAGCAGGTGCGGCATGCGCGCGAGGTCGCCCACCAGCACGTCGCCGTCGATCGACTTGCCGAGGATGAGCGGCAACCGAGCCTTGGTCCGAACGAACGAAGGGGCCTCGATCGCCTCCCGGAAGCGGATGAGGTCGCGGTCGGCGTTCGGGACCTCCAAGCCGATCACGATCTTGCCCGGAATGGGGGCCTCGATGCGCACGCTCGTGACCGCCATCGACCGGGCGAAATCGTCGGACAGGTTGGCGTACCGGCTGATCTTCTCCCCCGGCGCGGGCTCGACTTCGAAGCGGGTGACCGAAGGACCTCGGACCCCGGCGACGACCCGACCCCCCAGACCGAAGTTCGCCAGTGCCGCATCGATACGCGCAACGCGCTCGCGATGCTCGCGCGCCTCGGCTGCGCGGTCACCGCTCGCTTGCGCCGGCGGGTCGAGCAGGTCGGTCTGCGGGAGTTGGATCGGGATCCCGCCAACGGCGGCGGCCTCCGCGGCGGTGCCCGCCGTGGGCGCGGATCTCCACGGCGGCCCGTCGTCCTCCTCGGTCAGCGACCGGTCGGGCCCCGGATCACCGAACGGGTCGGCGTCGTCGCCGAAGACCTCCTCGAGCTCGGCGTCGCCCAGCAGCGGCGCCCCAGCGTCCTCCGGGTCGCCCTCGAGGACCTCATCCGCGTCCTCGGCGACGGCCGCCGCCCGCAGCGCCCGCGCGCGCGCGGCGCTCGCCACGTCCGCGAGCGCGGCGCGCCACCCCTCGTGCTTGGCGAGCTCCGCGCGCCCCTGACCACGCAGCGCCGCCGCGAGCTCCTCGTCCAGGTCGGCGACCTCGGGGTCGTCCGGGTGGTCGAGCCGCAGCCGGACGAGGCCGTCGAGCGCATCGCGCCAGGCGTCGAGCCGGTCGACGTCGGCCTGCAGGTCGAGCGCGTCGCCTTCGATGGTCTTGA
>JAABRX010000306.1 GCA_011390675.1 Trueperaceae bacterium
TGCAGCTCTTCGCCATCTCCAACCACCTGGTGGGCCAGGCCGTCTGCGACCCGATCGACGACCGCCACCGCGCCACCTTGCCGCCCCACGTGTGGGGCGACGGCGATCCCGAAGGGGTCCGCCAGCGCGCCGCCGAAGAGATGATCACCACCGGCCGCGCCGCGGCGGCGCTCGGCCTGAAGGTGGTCAACGGCTTCACCGGCTCGTCGATCTGGCATTCGCTCTACGCCTTCCCGCCCACGTCGCAAGCCTACTGGCAGGCCGGCTTCGACGACTTCGCGCGCCGCTTCACCCCCATCCTCGACGCCTACGCCGAGTTCGGCCTCCGCTTCGGCCTCGAGGTGCACCCCACCGAGATCGCCTTCGACATCGCCTCCGCCGAGCGCGCGATCGAGGCCCTCGGCGGCCACCCGGCCTTCGGCTTCAACTACGACCCGTCGCACCTCGGCTACCAGGGCGTCGACTACGTCGCGTTCCTGCGCCGCTTCGCCGACCGCATCGTGCACGTGCACATGAAGGACGCCTGGTGGGGCCGCGGCGACGGCAGCGCCGGCGTGTTCGGCGGCCACACCGACTTCGGCGACGCGCGCCGCTACTGGGACTTCCGCAGCGTCGGTCGCGGCGACGTCGACTTCGAGGAGATCATCGTCGCGCTCAACGACATCGACTACCAGGGCCCGCTGTCGGTCGAGTGGGAGGACGTGCGCATGGACCGCGTCCACGGCGGCGCCGAGTCCGCGGCGTTCTGCAAGCAGGTCGACTTCGCCCCGTCGGGGGTGGCGTTCGATGCCGCCTTTGCCGAAGGCAAGCCTTCGGGCGAGGACGACGGATGACCCGCCGGCTGCGCTACGGCATGGTGGGCGGCGGCGAGGGCGCCTTCATCGGCGCCGTCCACCGCCACGCGATGGCGCTCGACCACCGCTACGCGCTCGAAGCCGGCGCGCTCTCCTCCACCCCGGACAAGGCGCGCCGCTCAGGCGCCGCGCTGGGCCTGCCGGACGACCGCAACTACCCCACCTGGGAGGCGATGCTCGAGGGCGAACTGGCGCGACCCGCCGAGGAGCGCATCGACCTCGTCGTCATCGTCACCCCCAACCACGTGCACTACCCGGTCGCCAAGGCCTTCGCCGACGCCGGCATCCACGTCGTCTCCGACAAGCCGCTGGTTCACACGAGCGAGCAGGCCGACGACCTCGTCGCCACGGTGGCGCGCACCGGCGTCGTGTTCGGCGTCACCTACAACTACACCGGCTACCCGATGGTGAAGGAGGCCCGCGCGCTCATCCGCGACGGCGCGATCGGCGCGTTGCGCAAGGTCATCGTCGGCTACCACCAGGGCTGGCTGGCGACCAAGCTCGAGGACGAGGGCGCCAAGCAGGCCGAGTGGCGCACCGACCCCGCCCGCAGCGGCGCGGCCGGCGCCATCGGCGACATCGGCTCACACGCCGAGAACCTCGTGGCGACCGTCACCGGCCTCGAGATCGAGGCGATCTGCGCCGACCTGACCACCTTCGTGCCCGGCCGCCGCCTCGACGACGACGGCAACCTGCTGCTGCGCTTCGCCGGCGGCGCCAAGGGCGTGCTGGTGGCCTCGCAGATCGAGATCGGCCACGAGAACGACCTCGTGCTGCAGGTGTACGGCGAGACCGGCGCGCTCACCTGGCGCCAGGAGGACCCGAACGCCCTGTGGCACGCCCCGCTCGACGCCCCCGTGCGGCTGCTGCGCCGCGGCAACGGTTACCTCGGCGCCGACGCGCAGCGCTTCACCCGCCTGCCCGCGGGTCACCCCGAGGCCTTCTTCGAGGCCTTCGCCAACGTCTACCGCGAGATCGCCGAAGCGATCGAGCGGCACGGCCGCGGCGAGGACCCGACGGGCGACTACCCCACCGTCACCGATGGCGCCCGCGGCGTGCGCTTCATCGAGCGCACGGTGGCCAGCGCGGCCTCCGATCAGAAGTGGACACCGTTCGCATGAGTGACCCCTACGCCGCGACCCCCGCGGACCGCTTCACCTTCGGGCTGTGGACCGTCGGCAACGTCGGCCGCGACCCGTTCGGTGAGCCGACGCGCCCGCCCCTCGACCCCACCCACACCGTCGCCAAGCTCGCCGAGCTCGGCGCCTACGGCGTCAACCTCCACGACCACGACCTGGTGCCCGACGGCAGCAGCGCCGCCGAGCGCGACCGCATCGTCGCGCGCTTCAAGCGCGCCCTCGACGGCCATGGCCTGGTGGTGCCGATGGCGACCACCAACCTCTTCACCGACCCGGTCTTCAAGGACGGCGCCTTCACCAGCGCCGACGCCCGCGTGCGCCACTACGCGATCGCCAAGACGATGCGCGCCATGGACCTCGGGGTCGAGCTCGGTGCCCGCACCTACGTCTTCTGGGGCGGCCGCGAGGGGGCCGAGGTCGACGCCGGCGACAAGCTGCTCGACGCCCTCGCCTGGTACCGCGACGCGATCGACTACCTGTGCGACTACGCCCGCGGCCAGGGCTACGACCTGCGCTTCGCGCTCGAGCCCAAGCCCAACGAGCCGCGCGGGCACGCGTTCCTCCCCACCGTCGGCAGCGCCCTGGGCTTCATCGCGACGCTGCAGCACCCGGAGATGGTCGGCCTCAACCCCGAGCTGGCCCACGAGACGATGGCCGGGCTGTCGTTCCCGCACGCGATCGCGGC
>JAABRX010000307.1 GCA_011390675.1 Trueperaceae bacterium
CGTACGTCGGCGTGGCGGCCGCGACCCTGATCGCGGTGGGCACGGGCGAGATCCATCTCGCGCGCGGCATCCCCATCCTGGGCGCGTCGCCCATCCTCATCGGGCTCTTGTACGCGCTGTCGTGGAGCTTGACCGCGGCGGCGCGCGCGCACGACGAGGCGCAGCACGCCGCCGCCACCGACCCCCTCACCGGCGCGTGGAACCGCCGCTCCGGCGAGGAGGCGCTCGATCGGTCCCACGGCGCCTTCGCGCTGCTGGTGGTCGACCTGGACGATTTCAAGCGCGTGAACGACGAGCGCGGGCACGCCGCCGGCGACGCGGTGCTCAAGGGCGCTGCGCGCGCGATCCGGGCGGCCGTACGCCCCGACGACCACGTGGTGCGCTGGGGGGGCGACGAGTTCGTCGTCGTCGCGCCCGGCGTGACGGCCGACGACGCCCACGCGCTCGCCGACCGGGTCGCGGCGTCGGTGGCCGAGGCGTCGGTCGCCGAAGGCGTCCGCGCCAGCGTCGGCGTCGCCGTGCGCGACGGCCACGAGCCCTGGCGCGCGACCTTCGACCGTGCCGACGCGCAGCTCTACGCCTCGAAGCGCCAGAGCGGCCCCGGCGCCGGCCGCGCGCTGGCCGCGCCGTAAGCCCACGGCCACCGCCCCATCGTGCTCGCGGGCACGCCAGGGTCCGGTGGTACAGTCCGGCAACCAAGCGGACGACCGAGGGGGTAGCACATGCGGGCGAGGATGCGGGTCGGGATCGTAGGCGCGGGATCGATGGGTCGGGTGCACGCAGCCGCTTGGCAGACGGCCGGCGCGGACCTGGTGGGGGTGGTGTCGCGAGGCGGCGCCTCGGCGCTCGCCCTCGCGCAGGCGCACGGCGCGCGTGCCTTTCCCGACCTCGACGCGCTGATGAGCGAGGTGGACGTCGTCGACCTCTGCGTCCCCTCCGACCTCCACCACCCCATGACGCTGCGCGCAGCGGCGGCCGGCAAGCACGTCGTCTGCGAGAAGCCGATGGCCCTCTCCGTCGCCGATGCGGACGCCATGATCCAAGCCTGCGAGCGGGCCGGGGTGCGCCTGTTCATCGCCCACGTGCTCCGCTTCTTCCCGCAGTACCGGGCGGCCACGGAGGCGGTGCAGGCCGGGCACCTCGGACGGATGGGGGTCATGCGCTTCCGGCGCGTCGCCTACCCACCGCGCGAGGGCGCCGCGAGCTGGTTCGCCGACGAGTCGCGCTCTGGCGGGATGATCTGCGACCTCATGGTGCACGACTTCGACTACGCGCTGTCGCTCGCCGGGCCGGTCGCGCGGGTCTACGCCCGCTCGCTGCGCTCGCACCACCCCGAATCGAACCGCGATTACGCGCTGGTGACGCTCGGCTTCGAGAGCGGCGCCATGGCCCTCGTCGAGGGCGGCTGGGTCTACCCGGTCGGCACCTTCCGCACCGGGTTCGACCTCGCCGGCACCGACGGCGCGATCGAGTGGGACAGCGACAGCACCGAGAGCATCCAGCGCTACCTGCTCCCCACGGAGGCAGGCGCCGCCCCCGCGGTGGGCCTGCCGCTCACCGTCATGGCCGAGGACCCGTACACCACCGAGATCAAGCACGTCCACGCGGCCCTCGTGAGCGGGGAGCCGTTCGGGGTGACCCCGGTCGAGGCGGCTGCCGCCCTGCGGATCAGCCTGGCCGCGCGCGCATCGCTGCGCAGCGGGCGCAGCGTCGCCCCGTCGGAGGTGGCCTGACATGCGCGTCGGCATCATGAGCTTCGCCCACATGCACGCCGAGGGCTTCGTCGGCAACCTGCGGGCCATCCCGAGCGTCGAGCTGGTCGGCTTCTCCGACGAGGATGCCGGGCGCGCCGCGCAGGCCGCGACGGACTTCGACCTGCGGCGCTTCGACCGCCACGAGGACCTGCTCGACGCCGGCGTCGACGCGGTGTTGGTCTGCGCCGAGAACGCGCGCCGGCGCGAGCTGGTCGAGCTCGCCGCGGCCGCCGGGGTCCACGTGCTCTGCGAGAAGCCGATCGAGGCGACGCTGGCCGACGCCGAAGCGATGCGGGTCGCCTGCGAGGCGGCCGGCGTCACCTTCATGACGGCGTTCCCGATGCGCTTCGACGCCTCGGTGGTGGCGGTGAAGCGCTCGCTCGATCGGGGCGAGCTGGGCGCGCTCCACGCCGTCAACGGCATCAACCACGCGGAGATCCCGACGGCGCACCGGGCGTGGTTCGCCGACCCCGAGCTGGCTGGCGGCGGCGCCGTCATGGACCACGTCGTGCACCTGACCGACCTGCTGCGCTGGATGACGGGCTCCGAGGTGACCGAGGTGTACGCCGAGGTCGGCAACCCCTTCTACCCGGACGACGTCGAGGTCGACACGGCCGGGCTGGTCACGCTCACCTTCGCGAACGGCGTCTTCGCGGCCGTCGACTGCTCCTGGAGCCGGCCGACGACCTACCCGCGTTGGGGCCACTTGAAGATGGACCTGATCGGCGAGCGCGGTGCGCTCACCGTCGACGCCTTCGCCCAGTCGCTCAGCGCCTACTCGCGCCACCTGCCGCGAAACCCGACGTGGATCGGCTGGGGCGCCGACCCCAACCAGGCCATGGTCGAGGAGTTCGTCGCCAGCGTGGCCGAGGGGAGACCGCCCGCCGTGACGTGGCGCGACGGGTACGAGG
>JAABRX010000308.1 GCA_011390675.1 Trueperaceae bacterium
GGCTCGAGGGTGAACTCGACGTTCGCCGCCTTCAGCCGCGCCGCGACCCCGTCGACGTCGTCGGTCTGGAGCGCCAGGTGCTTGAAGCCGCCGACCGTGTCGGGCACCCCGACCGCGGTGGCCGCGTCCTGGTCGCGGAACTCGAACAGCTCGACGCACGCGTCGCCTGAGCGCAGGTAGACGATCTTGAAGGTGCCCTCGTTCAGGAACAGCTGGCCCAGCACCTCGAACCCGAGCAGGTCGCGGTAGAAGCCGACCGAGCGGTCCATGTCCTGCACGGTGATGGCGACGTGGTCGAAGCGGATGGTGGGGTCGGGCATGGTTCCTCCTTCGAGGGGGCTCCAAAGGGGGGCGGTGGGTGATATCGGTGTCCATCATCGCGCGCCGGTCGACCCTGGGCGAGGGCCGAGCGCTCGCTGCGCTACCGCAGCACCAAGACCCCATCGCTTCGGACCTCGACCTCGATGCGATGCACCAGCCGCACCCGACCGTCGCCTTGCCGCACGCCCACCTCCAGCAACCGAACGCCGGGCCGACCCGGCACCCGCACGACCACGTTCGTCCCCGTGACCGCCGTCGGCACCGTGCCGCCGTCGAGCAGCACGACGAGGTCGTGTGCGGGACGCTCGAAGGCCAGCTGCACGGCGACGTCGCGGACGGGGTCGGTCGACGCGTACCGCTCGAGGCGCACCATGAGCCGATCGGTCTGCCAATCCTGCGTCCAGGCGCGCGTCGCGGGATCGAACCACCCGCTCAGCTGACCGATGAAGCCGGCGCTGCGGTCCTGCGTCCACGCGACGCGCAGGTGGGTCGGCGCAGCAGCGCCGACGCCCTCGACCACCACGGTCGCCCGACCTCCTGCCGGCACCTCGACGGGTTCGCTCCGGAGCCCGACGCCCCCCACGGACACCCACCCCGCCGCCGTGGCCACGACCTCCATGCGGACCGCCAGACCGCTTTCGGCGGCCCATGTGGCGTGGGCGAAAGCGAGCGGGTTGGGGTCGCCCGCGAAGACCTGCACCACGTAGGTGCGCCCGTCGCGCCCCTCCGCGAGCCCGAAGCCGATATGCGTCCACTCGGCGCGCATCAGGTTGTCGCGGTGGCCGGGACTCGCCATCCAGCCGGCGATGATCCGATCGGCGACGTCGAGTTCACGAAGCGAAACGCCCGCAAGGTTCTCACCGACCGCGACCTGCGCGCCGCCGACGAGCGAGACCCGGTCCGCGACCTCCCGCCGTCCCGGTGTGGGGCTGACGTGGCTGAAGTAGGCGAGCCGCGCCATCTCCTCGGCGTGATGGCGCGCCGCCTGGGCGAGCACGGCGCTGACGGCAACCGGCGCCAGACCCGCGCGAAGCCGCTCGGCGTTGGTGAGGTCCAGCAATCGCCCCTCGAGGTAGTGCTCCGGCAGGAACGGCAAGGAGGCGGGTAGTGGTGCCTGGGCCGCGGACCACGCGGTCGCCACCAGCGCCAGCGCAAGAAGGAGCGCCTTCACGCCCCTCCCCTCGCCACCAACTTGAGTCGACTGTGGATCAGCGCTACGTCCTTCGGCGGGATCATGTGCGGTTCGCGCGCGAGCCAGCCGCGCAGCTCCTTGGGTTCGAGCACCCACACGTCGCGCGCCGACGGGTTCGGGGCGCGCTCGACGAACCAACCGGGGAACACGACGACCGGCCGCACCGGGTAGCGCCGACCCGTGAGCTCCTCGAGGGTCTTCGCGACCCAAGCCGCCTGAGCCCGGGCCTGCACCACCGGGTCGCGCGACGGCCGCGTCCCCGCAACGACGAGGTTCGCGCCGTCGAACTGGATGCGCGGGTCGCCGGACGTAGGCTTGCTCCACGTCTTGGTCTCGATCGCGAACACCCCCTGGGTGCCGATCACGACGTGGTCGACGTTGAAACGATCTCCGCGGAGGTCGTGCACGACCCACGCACCGTCGTGACGCACGAGGTCGAGGCATTCGGCTACCGCGCGTTCCCCGTCTCGCCCCAGTTTCAGACGAACCAAGCGACGCCGGAGCGCCACCATCTTCGGGATCGAGCGCGCCAAGACGAACACGAACAGCAGGCTCAACGTGCCGAACACCAAGACCGGCGGCGTCCGACCGAGCCACAGGATCAGCGCGACGCTCCACGCCGCAAAGAAGGCCATGATCGCCACCAGGTGGTCCATGGCCTTGTCGTAGAGGTCGTCCATTTCGTCCTGGACCGACTGCCCCGCGTACCGCAGCGGCGCAGCCTTCAGGGGCGAACGGCGTGGGGCTTTCGGCACGAAGCGATCGTACGGGTCGGCAGCTCCGCACGATGGGGATGCTTCACGCGCGTCCGAAATCGAAGCAGATCGACTATGGCTTCGGCAGCACCCTCGTCCACCCCGACCGCATCCGCGCCTCCCCCGCCGCCCCCAGCTCGATCTCCGCGTCCCACCGATACGTCTTCGGCCACCGCCGGAACACCGGCGCCACCGCGTAGATGAAGCGCACCGACCACCGGCGCTCGTTCGGCGTCCACCCGCCCGAGGGCACTACGCGGACCCGCACCCGGTCGGCCTCGCGCTCGACGCGGTACTCGCCCCGCACGCGCCCCACCCGCGGGTCGCTCTCGATGACGAAGCGCCCCGCGAGGTCCGCCCCCGGCCGCAGGTCG
>JAABRX010000309.1 GCA_011390675.1 Trueperaceae bacterium
CGCGCGGCCGGGTACGACGAAGGCGGCGAGTTGGTCGCGCCGTTCGGGCGGCAGGTGGTCGCCCGGCAGCCGCTCGACGCCGTGCGCACGCAGTCGCTCCGCGACGCGCTGCGCATCGCGCTCGCCGTCGACGGCCACGTACGCCACGCCCCCCTCGCTGGCGGTGGTCGCACCGGGCAGCAGCGCGTCCAGGTAGAGCGCGCCGTCGACCGGCCCGTGGCCGTGGTCGCTCGTGACGACGACGCGGGTCGATTCCAACCGGCCCGCGACGTCGAGCGCGCGCAGCACCTCGCCCACCAGGGCGTCGGCGTAGCTGAGCGACCAGAGGGCGAACGGGTGGTCGGTGCCGGCCACGTGCTGCACGGTGTCGGGGGTGAGCACCTCGGTGACGATGAAGTCCGGCGGGTCGGCACCGGCCGCCAGCGCCGCGGTCCACTGCAGCATCGTCTGGTCGCCGGTGAGCTCGCTCATCAGGTAGTGCATGCGGTCGCCGGCGTAGGCGTCGGGCACGCCGTCGGGGAGCCCGGCGGCGGCCAGCGCCGCGAGCCGCCCCGAGGCGTCGCGCCATCGCGAGGTGCGCAACCACCCCTCGTCGGCGGGGATCGGCTCCAGGTCGCGCGCCCGCTGCAGCATCTCGTTCGCCCACCAGGCGTGGTGGAAGGTGGTCGCGTCCTCGGGGCGCACCATGCCGTAGCCGAGCACCGCCACGTCGAGGCCGGCCGCCAGCGCCCGCTGCGGCAGCGTCGGCGCGCGGACGTCGTCGGGGTTGGCGTAGCGGAAGCGATCGCCGTCCCAGATGACGTTGCCGTAGACGCCGTGGACGTCGGCGCCGACGCCGGTCAGGATCGACGTGCGGCCGGGGAGCGAGGTGGCGGGGACGTCGGCGGCGAGGCGGTCGACTTGGAGGCCGCGCTGGGCAAGCGATCGCAGGTGGGGCATGCGGGCGGGATGGCGCGCGACGGCGTCGGCGGAGATGCCGTCGAGCATGATCAGGAGGACGGGGTGCATGGGGGGAGGGTAGCAGCGCGTCGCTTCAGAACAGGCCGGCGTCCCGCGGGTCGCGCCCGGTTGCCCGCGCGTACGTGCCGCGGACGTAGCGGATCTGCCACGTGTGGCCGGTGAAGTGCGCCGCGTGCGTGCGCACCAGCCGCGCGACCGAGTACGTGCCGGTGCCCAGGTAGTCGACGCGGCGCTCGAGGTCGGGCTCGCGCAGTTCCTCGTAGACGTGGCGACGGCGGTCGGCCTCCGCCTCGAAGTCCGTCCAGAAGGCGTCGATGCTGGCGACGGGCAGCGATTGAGGGGCGCGATCGGTGCGGTAGCGCCCGGTCTCCTCGATCGCGTCCGCGACCCACGCCTCGTACCAGAGGTGGTGGCCGAGGATCCAACGCACCGGGTTCGCCTCCGGGTGCGGGCGCCAATCGAGCTCGTCTTCTTGGAAACCCTGCGTGATGCGGCGCAGGATCCCGACCTGGGCCTCGACGAGGTCGTCGTACCAGCGGACGGCGTCGATCATGCGGCCTCCTCTCGCGCGGAGCGTCTTTGGGCGAGCTTTGGGGGCAGAGTAGCGGACGCGGGGGCGGACGGGGCTTCATCGGCCCTCGAATGAGGCACGAAGACGCGCCAGAAGCCTTCGCGCGCGGCCGCGCGAGCACCTGCTCGTACTCGATCAGGATGCGCGCGTCGACGCAGAGCGCCACCGCGCCCGCGACGACCATGCCGACGACCTCGGCGGACGGGCCACAGGGCGACAGCAGGCCCGAGACCCAGACGCCCCGAGGCTCGCCTCGTTCACGGCAGCGAGGATCGCGATGGGTCGGCCGTTGCTGGTCACCACCATCTCCCGCTCGTCCGCGAGCTCGCGCCAGATCTCGGCGGACTCACCCCGCAGGTCGCGGACGCTGATGAACCGCATTGCCGTGCCTCCATTCGTGCACCGATCTATGCTGGAAACGTCACGACCCCGGGGGTTCCGCCGTTCGAGCCACGCCCATGGCGTGGAGGCGCCTCGCCGCTCGAGAGGAGCGTCGCGATGACCACCCCTCCCCGACACCGGATCGCCACCTTGGGCCTGCTGCTGGCGGGGCTCGCCCTCCCGGCGCTCGTCCACGCCGAAGACGCTCCGCTCCCCCTCACCCCCATCGGTGGCATCCCGATCGAGGTCGTGATCGAGGTGGCCTTCGACGTTCGCGAAGCGATCGCGGGCGACGAGCTCTACGCGTACGAAGGCGGCTGGACCCACGCGCAGGAGGGCCGTCTCCTCCGCGAAGCGGGCTGGCTGGCCCACGGCGACCGGATCGAAGACGCCCGAGGTACCGGTCGCGACGTCTGTTGGTACGACTGGGGACAACCGGCCGGAACGCCCCACTGGACGGTGCAGTGGGCCAGCGAGCTGACCCTGCCCGAACCGATGCACCGGGCCTCGCCCGCGTCCTTCCCCCTGCCCCCGATCCACGTCGCCATCGACGGCACCGACGCCCTCGTCATCTACGCTCCACCCCGCGAGTTCGACTACTGGTACCCGGGCAGCCCCGACGACTGCCAAGACGCCGACCCCGTCCCCGCCCACGAGCGGACCGCCCATCTGATCTTCGACCTGGAAGCAGTCGACGTGGTGCGGCCCCCGGGCGCCGAGTTCGCCTC
>JAABRX010000310.1 GCA_011390675.1 Trueperaceae bacterium
GGTCGGCATGCTCTCGAACAACGTGCCGGTGCTGTGCGACCGCGTCCGCGACGACGCCCGCACCGCCCGCGTCGAGCACTTCGTGTTCAGCAACGAGATCGGCGTCCGCAAGCCCGACCCGGCGGCGTACATGGCGTTGGCCGAAGGGCTGCAGTTGGCGCCCCACGAGATCGTCTTCGTGGACGACGCCGCGCGCAACATCGTCGCCGCTCAGGCGCTGGGCTTCCAGGCGCTGCTCCTCGACGCACCGACCACGTTCGCCGCGCGCTGGCGCGCGACGCTGCCCGACCTGGCGCACCTGGTCGCTGGGCCCGGCTGGTCCGAGTCGGACGCGTGAGCGACGACGGCCGCGAGCGCGGCGTGCCGCTTCCGATGGACGATGCCGACGCGCGCCCCGAGGCCCCCGGCGACGATCGCGATGCGCGGCGCGGCGCGCGCGCCAAGGACGGCCGCCGCGCCGTCCGTCTGCTCCAGGGCTACGTGTGGCATCCCCGTGACGCCGCCGTCGACCTGGACGAGCACCTCCCCGACACCCTCCCCGGCGACGTCCACGTCCTGTGGGACCCGATGCCGGCGGCGCCGTTCACCTTCTTCGACGACGGCACCCTGTCGGCCACCCAGCAGGTCTACCAGCTGACCGTCCTGCGCTTCCTCGAGGACGGCGAAGACCCCGTAGGGGCTTTGGCCTGGGTGGTGGAGCGGCTCCAGGCCGCGCTCGAGGGCACGCCCGAGGGCGTCGGCTGGCAGATCATGGAAGACCTGCGCGACGTGTTCTGACGTGGTGGGCCACCCGCCCCAAGCCAGCGGCGGTAGCGTACGGGTATGAGGTCCCGCGCCGCACTCGTCGGCACGTTCCTGCTCGCGTACCTGCTCAGCTACTTCTACCGATCGACCAACGCCGTGCTGGCCGACGACCTGACCCGCGACGCCGGCCTGAGCCCGGAGCAGCTGGGCACGATGACCAGCCTGTTCTACGTGACGTTCGCGCTCGCCCAACTGCCGCTCGGATCGGCCCTCGACCGCTGGGGGCCGCGGGTCGTCACGCCCTCGCTGATGTTCGTCACGGTGGTCGGGAGCCTGATGACGGCGGCCGCGACGGACTTCGCCGGCCTCGCCGTCGGCCGCGCCCTCATCGGCCTGGGGATGGCAGGGGTTCTGATGGGCGCGCTCAAGGCCATGGCCTCGTGGTTCCCGGCCGCTCGCTTCGCGACCATCTCCAGCGTGTTCATCGGCGTGGGGAGCCTGGGCGCGCTCGGCGCGACGACGCCGCTCCATGCGTTCGCGAACGCCCTCGGCTGGCGTCCGGTGTTCCTGGTCGCGGCCGGGGTCACGGCCGCCATCGCGCTCGCCTTGGTGTGGGTGGTGCGTGCGGAACCGCCCATCGCTCGTGCCACCGGGGAGGCAGCCACGACCTCGGACGCGGGTGAGCCGAAGGCCCGCGCGCCCGCGGTGGCGCCCGTCCACTTCTCCGAGATCTTCACCGACGCTTCGTTCTGGCGCCTGGCGATCCTCGTCCTGGCGCTCGCCGGAAGCCTGTTCGCCTTCCAGGGCCTGTGGGGCGGCCCGTTCATGGTGGCGGGCCTCGGCCTCGACCGCCCCGTCGCGGCGCAGCTGCTGCTCGTGTTGGGGGTCGCAGCTACCGTGGGCTACCTGTTGTCCGGACCGATCGCCGGCCGGTTGGGCGTAGACCGCACGATCACGGTCGGTGCGGCGGTCGCCCTCGCCGCGCTGGTCGTGCTCGCGGTCGTGCCGCGCGACGCGCCGTTCGCCGTGCTGGCGATCGCGTGGTCGGCCCTCGGCCTCGGCACCAGCACCAAGGTCCTCAGCTACGCAGCCGCGCGCACGCGCTTCCCGACGGGCGCCGGCCACGCCGTCACCGCGGCCAACCTCTTCGCGGTCGGCGGCAGCGCGCTCCTCCAAGCGGGCCTCGGCGTCGTGGTGGGCGCTGTCGCCGGCGCGATGGGGCAACCGGACGACCCTCCGCTCCTCGCTTATCGAGCGGCGTTGTGGGCGGCCGCGCTCT
Organism: Trueperaceae bacterium; assembly: GCA_011390675.1. Taxonomy (GTDB): domain Bacteria; phylum Deinococcota; class Deinococci; order Deinococcales; family Trueperaceae; genus JAABTL01. The sequence goes on from JAABRX010000310.1 coordinate 2,024, forward strand.
TGCTGGCCCTCGCGCTCGTCGGCTTCGCCCTCCCTGGCCGCCGCGCCACGGAGCGCGCGGTAGCGGCCGCCACGTGACGCGGCGCACCGCCCTGGTCCTGACGTTCCTCGCCGCCTACCTGCTCAGCTACTTCTTCCGCAGCACCAACGCCGTGCTGGCCGGCGACCTGCAGCGCGACGCGGGCCTCGGGCCCGAACAGCTCGGCTTCATGACCAGCCTCTTCTTCCTGGTGTTCGCCGCGGCTCAGCTGCCCCTGGGCGCCGCGCTCGACCGCTGGGGGCCGCGCTGGGTGCCCGCCGGCCTCATGCTGATCGCCGCCGCCGGCAGCCTGGTGACGGCCGCCGCCGACGGCTTCGCCGGCCTGGCGCTCGGCCGCGCCATGATCGGGCTCGGCATGGCCGGCGTCCTCATGGGCGCGCTCAAAGCCTTCGCCGCTTGGTTCCCGCCGCGCCGCTTCGCCACGATGTCGGGCGTGTTCGTGGGGCTCGGCAGCCTCGGCGCCCTCGGCGCCACGACGCCCCTGGCCGCGCTCGCCGACGGCATCGGCTGGCGCGGCGTGTTCGTCGCGGCGGGGGTCGTCACCGCCGCCGTGGC
>JAABRX010000311.1 GCA_011390675.1 Trueperaceae bacterium
CGCCTACCCCGGGTTCCCCTTCTACCGCTGACCGACCCGCGCTCGACCGATCGAAGCACCCGACCGCCGCGGCGCCCTCGCGCCGCGGCGGTTTCTTGCGTTCGGCCATGCGCGAGCCGCCGGGCGGGCCACCGCGGGCGTTCGTCCCGGACGTCCAGGCCTATGCTAGTGAAGGTTTGCACGAGCGGCGCGCGCGCCGACGAGCCGGACCGACCCTCCGCCTCCGCCCACGCCGTCTCGACGGAGGTGGCTCATGCTCTTCGACGGTCCCGTTCCCCTCCTCGCCGGCGTCCTGGGCCTGCTGCTCGCGGCGTTCGCCTACCGGCAACTGCGCGCGCTCCCCGCCGGGGGCGACGCCCAGACCCGTGTGGGGGACCAGATCCGCGACGGCGCGTTGCGCTTCTTGAAGCGCGAGTTCCTCGTGCTGGCGCCCTTCGCGGTGGTCGTCGCAGCGGCGGCCTGGTTCGCGCTCGGCGGCCTCTCGGCGCTCGCCTTCGCGGTCGGCGCGCTCGCGTCGTCCGTCACGGCGGTCGTCGGGATGGCGGTCGCCTCGCGGGCGAACGTCCGCACGACCGAGGCCGCTCGCACCGGCGGCGCCGCCCAGGCGCTGGTCGCGGCCTTCGGCGGCGGCGCGGTGATGGGCCTCACGCTCGCCTCGCTGGGGCTCATCGGGCTGGGTAGCTTGGCCTGGTCCTTCGGCCTCGACGCCGCCACCGCCACCGCGTTGCAGAGCTTCGGGGTTGGGGCCTCGTTGGTCGCGCTCTTCTTCCGCGTGGGGGGCGGGATCTACACCAAGGGCGCCGACGTGGGCGCCGACCAGGTGGGCAAGCTCGAGGAGAACATCCCCGAGGACGACCCACGCAACCCGGGCGTGATCGCCGACAACGTCGGCGACATCGTGGGCGATACCGCCGGCATGGGCTCCGACCTGTTCGAGTCGTACGCCGGCTCGATCATCGCGACGATCGTCCTGGCCGCGACGCTGGGCGAGACGATGCGCGCGACGTTGGGGACCTCCGCGGCGCTCATGGCGCTGCCGCTCGTGCTCGCGTCCGTGGGGCTCGGGTGCTCGGCGCTCGGGGTGGTGGTGGTGCGCGCCTTCGCGGACCGCGCGCCCGCGACCGCCCTGCGCGCGGGCTCGACCGGCGCCGCGCTCCTGTTCCTCGTGGCCGCGCTCGCCGTGATCGCCGGCCTCGGGGTGGCGCTCGAGGTCGCGATCGCGGTCGCCGCCGGCACGCTGGGCGGCATCGCCATCGGGTACGCCACCGAGTTCTCCACCAGCGGCGCCGCGGTGCGCCGCTTGGCGGAGGCGGCCGAGACCGGCGCCGCCTCGGTCATCATCGCCGGCCTGGCGCTCGGCTTCGGATCGACGCTCGTCCCGGTCGTCCTGCTGGCGACCGTCATCGGCGTCGCCAGCGCCGCGGCGGGGCTCTACGGGGTGGGGATCGCGGCGGTCGGCATGCTCGGTACCGTGGCGATGACCATGGCGATCGACGGCTTCGGCCCCATCTCCGACAACGCGGGCGGCATCGCCGAGATGGCGCGCCTGGGATCCGCGACCCGCGACGTCACCGACGAGCTCGACGCCCTCGGCAACACCACCGCCGCGGTGGGCAAGGGCTTCGCCATCGGCGCGGCGGCGCTCGCGGCGCTGACGATCCTGGCGGCCTACGTGCAGACGGTCGCCGCCCTGCACCCCGGGTTCGCGCTCTCCTTCGACGACCCGCGGGTGCTGCTCGGGATGTTGGCGGGCGGTGCCGTGCCCTTCGTGGTCGGGGCGCTCACGATCCGCGCGGTGGGCGACGCGGCCTTGGCGATCATCGCCGAGATCCGGCGCCAGTTCCGCGAGATCCCCGGGCTCCTCGAGGGCACCGGAACGCCCGACGCCGCGCGCTGCGTCGACCTCGCGACGCAGGCGGCGCTGCGCAAGATGGTGCTGCCCGGTGCGCTCGCGGTGGCGACGCCGGTGGTCGTCGGCTTCGCCTTCGGCCCCGAGGTCCTGGGCGGGATGCTCGGCGGGGCGTTGGTGACGGCCGTGCTGCTCGCGCTGATGATGGCGAACGCCGGCGGCGCGTGGGACAACGCCAAGAAGTACATCGAGGCCGGCCACTTCGGCGGCAAGGGCTCGCCGGCGCACCACGCCTCGATCGTCGGCGACACCGTCGGCGACCCCTTCAAGGACACGGCCGGTCCGTCGCTCAACATCCTGATCAAGCTGATGACGATCGTGGCCTTGGCGATCGCGCCGCTGTTGTGACGGTGGATGCGTTTTGTGCATGAGCCTGCTCGACCTCGTCCACCGTGCGCCCCGCCCCGAGCCCTGGGCGGAGGGCGACAACATCCCCTGGAACGAGCCGGGCTTCAGCGCCCGGATGCTGCGCGAGCACCTGTCTCAGGCGCACGACCACGCCAGCCGGCGCAGCGCCAAGATCGACCGTCAGGTGGCCTGGATGCACGCCGCGCTGCTGCACGAGCGCCCGTCGAGCGTCCTCGACCTCGGCTGCGGGCCGGGGCTGTACGCGGCCCGCCTCGCCGCCCTCGGCCACCGCTGCCT
>JAABRX010000044.1 GCA_011390675.1 Trueperaceae bacterium
TCCGCCTTCTGGTGGCCGTAGGGATGGTCGAGGTCGGGCGCCAACGAAGCCCACCGCAGCGCGGCGATCAACGTGGTGGCCGCGACCACGTTGACGAGCGACTCGGCCGCATCGGAGAGCAGCGAGACCGACCCGGTCGCCCACCAGGCGGCCGCCTTGAGGCCCAGCACCGCGATCGACACGCTCAAGCTGAGCCGGGCCGCGCGCGCTCGCTGTCGGGCGCGCGTCGACCGGCCGCGTGCGCCGTCAGGCGCGGTCGCCACCACCCGGTTCCGCATCGTCGTCGGCCTCGTCGTCGTCCTCGTCGTCGTCCGCGTCCACGACGCCGAGCGCGGTCGGATCGTCGGCGAGCGCCGAAAGCGCCGTGTCCAGATCGTCGCCCTCGTAGTCCGTGACGGTCTCCGCGATCAGCGCCAGCGCCGCCTCGCCGTCGGCCTCGGGCACGAGCACCACCGTCGCGCCGGCGCTGCCGACCCCCAGGTGCGTCAGCGCGTCGCCGAGCAGGTCGAAGCCGCGCACGACGGCGACGTAGCCCTCGTCCTCCAACAACGCGGCCACCATCTCGGCCAGCGGCGCCGCCGGGGCGACGTCCACGATCGTCCAGGGATCGCCGTTCAGGGTGACGGTCGTGCCCTTCATCGGGCGCTCCGCTCGAAGCTCGGGTTCATGGCGTCCTCCCATGGGACGCGACCGCGCAGGAACGCGGTCGCCAACGCGCGGTAGTCGTCCACCGCCGCGACGAGATCATCGACGGGCAAGGCCTCGCGGGTCGTGTGCGCGAGCTCCGGATCCCCGGGCCCGAGGCCGAGGATGGGCGCGCCCATCGCCGCGAGGTACGGGGCGTCGGTCGCGAACCACCAGGTGCCGACGTCGATCGATGCGCCCCCGCGCACGCCCGCGAGCACCTCGGCGGCCCACGCGATCGACGGATGCGCGGGATCGAGCACGTACGCGCCGTTGATCCGTGGGAAGCGGCGTTCGACGGCTCCGTCCTCGCTGCGCGCGACCTCCTCCGGGACGCGCACCACCGCCTCCGGGTCGAGCGCGGCCAGGCGCGCGACCACGGACTCCGGCGCGTCGCCCGGAACCTGGCGGTAATCGACGGTGAGTTGGGCGAGACCGGGCACCACGTTCGGGCCCTCTTCGGGGAAGGTGCGCAGCTGCGTCGGGGTCGCCGTGGAGCGGCCGAGGCGCGGGTGCTCCGGGAGCGCCATGGCCTCGAGCGCGAGGACGAACCGCGCCGCGCGGGCGAGCGCGTTGGCGCCGAGCTCGGACTTGGCCGCGTGCGCGATGCGCCCCGGCAACTCGACCGACATCTCGATGCGGCCGCGGTGGCCGAGCTTGAGGCCCCGGTCGCTCGGTTCGCCGAGCACGATCAGGTCGGCGCGGTTCCGCTCGCCGTACCAGCGGGCGCCGAGCCCACCCACCTCCTCTTGCACCATGCCCGCGACCACGAGCGTCCCGGCGAAGCCGGCGTCCGCGGCTTGACGCCCGGCGACCGCCATCGCCGCCAGCGCCCCCTTCATGTCGACCGAGCCGCGACCCCACAACCGACCGTCCACCACCTCGGCGCCGAGCGGGTCGACCGGCCACGCGGCCGCGTCGCCGGTGGGCACGGTGTCGAGATGGCCGTTGAACACGAGCGTCGGCCCCTCTCCGCGGCGCAGCGTGCCGATCGCGTTCCCTACGCCGTCGACGACGACCTCGTCGTACCCGAGGTCGCGAAGCGCGGCCGCGAAGGCGGCGACGGCCGGGCCCTCGCGCCCCGACGGGCTGGGCGCGCGCACCAGGGTGCGGAGGAGGTCGATGGCAGCGTGGGTGTCCATGTGAACATCGTACCCGCGGGGCCCCGAAGCTGCCGCGTATGCTCTGCACGTGCCCTGGACCTGCCCGTCGTGCCAGCACCCCAACCAAGGCGCGCTCGTATGCGACGCGTGCGGGGTCGCCCGACGCTGGCACGAGGACCCACCGCTCGACCTGCCGCGACCGCCGGGACCCTTCGAGGTGCCGGCCGCTTGGTCGTCGCTCGCGTACGGCGCCCTGACCCTGGCCGGCCTGGCGGTGCTCGCCGTGCCCGCATGGCGCGCCGCGCTCGGCTTCGATCCGCGCTGGGTGATGCTCGAGGTCGCGCTCGCCGCCGCCGCCTGGTTCACGTCCGCCCAGGAAGCCTGGTTCCAGCAGCGCTTCAACGACGCTCGCTTGACGGTGCCGCGGCAGGTCCGCACCAGCACGCCCGTGGACGTCGCGCTCACGCTCGTCCCGTACGCGCGCGTCGATGGCGTCGACCTGACCGTCGAGCTGGTCGACCGCTTCTACGTCGACGTCGTGCGCAAGGGTCGGAAACAGGTCGAGACGCGCCAGCGGGTCATGGAGCGCGTCGTCCTCGCCCGCGGCGAGACGCTCGCCGGTCGGCGCGCCCACGCGTTCCACCTCTCGTTCGACGCGCCGTTCCCGTCGACGGTCCACGAACACCTGGGCGCGCACGTCATGGCCAGCGTCCTGGAGCCCGTCGGCTTCCTCGTCCCCGGGCTCCGCCACCACGCCCGCAACCTGCGCGAGCACGGCGGCTTCTTCGTGCGCGTGACGCTGCGCCGCGGGTTCTGGCGCAGGCGCTTCGAACAGCGGGTCGTGGTCGTCCACGTGGGCGCGACGATCGCCGCCGGCTGACGCCCACCCGGTCGAGTCAGGGTCGGTCCGCGTCCGCGTCCGCGTCGGCCTCGCCCGCCGCCGGCACCCACCACGGCCACTCGGCCGCCGGTGGATCCCAGCGCCAACGCGGCAGGTCGAGGCCCTCGGGGCCGACCTCCACCCCCTCGGCGCGCAGGAGCGCGACCTGCAGCTCACCGGCCCCCACTCGGTACGTGCTGATGCCCCCCGCCGCGTTCACGACGCGCTGCCACGGAACGTCGCCGTCGGCGTCGCGCAGGCCGAACAGCACCGACCCCACCTGCCGCGCCGCGCGCGGCGATCCCGCCCACGTCGCCACCTGACCGTACGTGACCACCCGACCCTCGGGCACCGACCGCACCACGTCGAGGACTCGCTCTCGGAACGTCATGGCCCACGCTACGCCGTCGCACCGGAACGTGCGCCCGGCCCGTTGTCGCGCCGCGGGCCACGTGGTACCACCGAGCCGTGCGCGCTCCCGACCTCGACCTCCCCCTCCGTCAATGGGCTCATGCGCTGGCCCTGGCCAGCCTCGCGTTCGCGTCGACCGCGCTCTCGAACGGTTGGTCGCTGCCCGGCATCGACCCGGTCCACGAACCCGAACCGGCGCTCACCGCGGCGCTGCTCGAGCGAGCGAACGCGGCGCGTGCCGCCGCAGGCCTCGCCCCCACGGCCTGGGACGACGGCCTCGCCCGCGCTGCGCGCGCGCACGCGGCCGAGCTCGCAGCGCGCGGCGTCCTCGACCACGCCGGCGCGAGCCCCGAGACCCGCACGCTCGCCGACCGGCTCGTCCGCGCCGGGGTGCCGTACACGAGCGTGGGCGAGAACCTCGCCTTCGAGCGCGGCTTCGCGGACCCGGTCGAGACCGTGGTCCAGGGTTGGCTCGACAGCCCGCCCCACCGCGCCAACCTCCTGAACCCGGAGTTCGACCGCGTCGGATACGGCAGCGCTCGCGATGCGAGCGGCGCTCGGTACGTCGTCCAGGTGTTCGCCGCCACGCGCTGGCTCCCCACGCACGCCTCGGCGGGCCTGGAGACGATCGCCGCGCACCGCCTCCGGATGGACGTCGCGGTGACCGCCCCGAGGTCCGTCGCCGGCGTACTCGAGGTGAACGGCGACGTCGAGCGCGTGACGTGGACGCCCGGGACGATGAGCCTCGACCGCACGGTCGCCGTCCTGCCCGCGACGCTGCGGCTAGCGATCGACGTCGGACGACCGGCGTTCTCGGTCGACGAGTCCGGCACGGTGGACGACGCCGGGGCGTGGCGGGCGAGCATCGCGCCGCGCCGCTGGCTCGAGGTGTCGTCGGCCGTCGCGGCGCCGTTCGTCCAGACCCTCGTGCGCGTGCGCTTCGACGTCGACCCGGCCGTCGGCGCCCTGTTGCTCGTCGATGGGCGGCACGTCCCGCAGGCGTCCCGCGAACCGGGCACGCTCGACGTGGCGGTGCCGATCGCGGATGGCGAGCGCGTGGCGCTGGCGCTCGCCGAGCCGCTCGGCGACGGCCGACTGCTCGTGCGCCACGCGCTGGTCGCCGAGCGGCGCGGCGGTTCGGTCGCGCTGGAGGCCGGCCGATGAGCGGGCTCGTCGATCCGGCGCTCGACGCCTGGTTGTTCGTCTGCAGCCTCGGGTTCCTCGCCGGCATGCTGCTCGTGCTGGCGTCCGCTTGGCCGGGGGTGCGCGCGCGCTACCCCAAGGGGCTGCTGCACGGCTTCCTGCTGGCGATCGCTTCGTTCGCAGCGGTCGGTCTCGGCGCCTGGCTCCTGGGTTAGGGCGCCCTGCTAGCATGCGCCCCATGCCCGTCCGGAACGCTCCTGCCACGACCCCGCACCACGAGGCCCGCGCGTGAGGACCCACGTCATCACGTACGGCTGCCAGATGAACGAGTACGACACGCTGACCATCCAGTCCGAGTTGGTCGCCGGCGGCCACGATCTGGTCGACGCCCCGCAGGACGCCGAGCTCATCCTGCTCAACACGTGCGCGGTCCGCGGCAAGCCCGTCGAGAAGGTGGTATCGGTCCTCGGCGACCTCCGCAAGGAGCGGCTGGCGGGGCGCGACCTGACGATCGGCCTGATGGGCTGCCTGGCGCAGCTCGACGAAGGACGCGAGCTGGCGACCAAGTTCGGCGTCGACCTGCTCGTCGGGCCCGGCGCGATCACCGAGGTCCTGCCGGCCATCGAGGACCTCGAGCGCGCCCGCGAGGCCGGGCGGCGCGGCCGCGTCGACCGCCTCGCCTTCGCGGACGACCTCGTGCACCACCTCACGCCGCCACCGCCCCCCGGTACGCTGACGGGGTACCTCACGATCATGCGCGGTTGCGATCACCACTGCACGTACTGCATCGTGCCGCAGACGCGCGGCCCGGAGGTCAGCCGGCCCCTCCGCGCGATCGTGCGCGAGGCCGAGGCCATGCGCGCCCAGGGCGTCGACGAGGTCGTGCTGTTGGGGCAGAACGTCAACAGCTACGGACGCGACGACCCCGCCCTCCCCTCGTTCGCCGAGCTGCTGCTCGCCGTGGCCGCGATCGGCTTCCCCCGGGTCAAGTTCACGACCAGCCACCCGATGAACTTCACGAGCGATGTGATCGACGCGATCGCGTCGTCGCCCAACGTCTGCGACTACGTGCATCTGCCCGTGCAGTCCGGCAGCGACCGGGTGCTGCGCCGCATGGCGCGCGAGTACCGCCGGGCGCGGTACGTCGAGATCGTCGAGGAGCTGCGCGCGAAGATCCCCGACGTCGTCCTGACCACGGACCTGATCGTCGGGTTCCCGGGCGAGACCGAGGCCGACTTCGAAGCGACGCTGTCGCTGTACGACCAGGTCCGCTTCGACGCCGCGTACATGTTCGCGTACTCCGCCCGCCCGGGGACCCCCGCCCACCAGCACTTCGACGACCTGCCGCGCGCGCTCAAGAACGAGCGGCTGGGTCGCCTGGTCGAACGCCAGAAGCACTGGTCGCTCGAGGGCAACCGCCGCTTCGAAGGGCGCGAGGTGCGGGTGCTCGTCAAGGACATCGCGCGCGACGGCGACCACGTGGTCGGGCACTCCGACCAGCACCACACCGTGCTCGTCCCCAAGGCGCAGGTGCGCCGCATGGGGCTGCACCGGGTGCGCGTCGACCACGCCACCCCGCACGCGCTCTACGGGCAGGTCGTCGGCGCCGAGACGACGTCCGTGCCGCTCGTGCTCGCTTCGTGAGCGAGGCGCCGTCGCGCGACTGGGCGGTCGCCACCTTCGTCGTCTGGCGTGGTGCCGTCATGCTGCACCGGCACGCGAAGCTCGGCCTCTGGCTCCCCTGCGGCGGCCACGTCGAACCGAACGAGCTGCCGGACGACGCCGCGGTGCGCGAGGTGCTCGAGGAGTCCGGGGTGCACGTCCGACTGGTCGGCGCGTCGCCGGTCGCCAGCCGCGATCCGCGCGCGCTCGTGCCGCCGCGCGGCGTGCAGCTCTCCCGGATCGCCGAGGGCCACGAGCACGTCGATCTGATCTATCTGGCGGTCCCCGAACCGGGCTACGCCGGGGCCCTGATCGACGACCCGACCTTGGGTTGGTACGGCCCCGACGACCTCACTCGGTTGCCGCTGAGCGACGAGATCCGGACCTGGACCGCCTTGGCGCTGGCCGAACTCGGGGATGCGCTCGACCATGCGCTCGACGACGCGTAGCGGAGCGCCCACCGCGCCGGAGCGACTGCGCTACGATGTGCGCCGCGCTTCGGGGCGTGGCGCAGTCTGGTAGCGCACCTGCTTTGGGAGCAGGGGGTCACAAGTTCGAATCTTGTCGCCCCGACCACGCAGAGGCGGGCGGCCCGATGGGGCCGCCCGTTTCGCTCGTCCGATGCGCGGCGCCCGTCGTGGGTGCTTGACACGACCGCCCGCCAGGACGTACGAAAGGACTTGGCGCGCGGGAGTAGCTCAGCTGGTAGAGCGACAGCCTTCCAAGCTGTAAGTCGCGGGTTCGATTCCCGTCTCCCGCTCCACCCTTTCCCGCCGGCTCGCCGCATCGGCAGGCCGCGCCGGCACGCCCGCACCCGTAGCTCAGTGGACAGAGCAGCCGCCTTCTAAGCGGTCGGTCCCAGGTTCGAATCCTGGCGGGTGCGCCAGCTCGCTCAGACCATCTCGAACGTGATCCCGGCGGCCTCGAGGCGCGCGACGTACGCCGCCCCTCCGACCACCGCCGGCGTGACCACGCCGGCGGGCGAACCCGCGAACGCCTCGGTCGCCAGCCCGATGCCCATCGCGGCCAGCATCCGCGAGGTGGCGCCGTAGCCAGGGTCGAGGTCGCACGCCAGCCGTCCGACCAGGGGGTTCGCCTCGCCCTCGACCCACCCGATCAAGGTCGTGCGGAACGACCCGCGGCGCCGCGTCTCGGGATCGGGGCCCGCCCCGGCGGGGAGGCGTCGCGCCAGCGCGCGCCGCACCGGTGCGACCGCCATCGCGATGGGCGCCAGCGCCTGCACCACCGCCACCGCGGCAGCGGTCGGCCAGGTCCCGAAGCGCCAGCGCTCCCGGTACCGGAACCCCTCGCCCCAGGGCTCGCCCAGGAGTGCCCGCGTGCGCCGCACCACGCGGGCGTTCACGGCGGCCATCGGGAACGGGACGCTCCAGCCGCCGGCGACGGCCTCGCGGTGCGGCGCCAGCGGGTCGCGCACGGTGGCGGACGGCGCGGCACCCGGCGCCAGGAGGTCGCGGTCGCCCAGTTGCCGCCGCGTCGTGGGGTCGGCGACCGCGTCCTCGAACAGCGCCAACATGCTCGCGACGGTCCCTCCGCTGACGCCACCCACCATCGGGCCGAACACGTGGTCGATGCGCGCGCAGGGCCGCCCGGTGCGCTCGAGGGCGCGCTGCTGCAGCCACCACACCCCCAGGTCGGACGGCACGCTGTCGAAGCCGCACGCATGCACCACCCGGACTCCGGCGGCGCGCGCCGGCGCGTCGAAGCGGTCGATCATGGCCCTCATCCACGTGGGCTCGCCGGTCAGGTCGGCGACGTGGGTGCCCGCCGCCACGCAGGCGTCCACGAGGGGGGTGCCGTACCGGGCGTACGGTCCGACCGTCGTGACCACGGCGCGCGCGCTCCGCGCGAGCGCTGCGAGCGACGCAGGGTCGTCGACGTCGGCCACGACCACCGCCGCCGTGGGCGCAACGGCGTCGCGCACCGCTTCGAGCCGAGCCGGGTCGCGGCCCGCGACCGCCCAAGCGAAGCCGGGTGGGGCCGTGCGGGCGACGGCCTCGGCGACCAGGCGACCGGTGAAACCGGTCGCCCCCCACACGATCAGGTCGAAAGAGCGTGCTGCGGGTTGGGTCATGCGACCAGGCTACGTCGCGCTCGACGGCCGGCGCCACGCCGCGAACGCCGTCGCGCGCTCCGAGCCCAGGGGCCAGGGGTCGACATCCCGTCCCTGGCGGGTGTATTCTCCTTCGGTCGCCGTTCCGCGGCGTCTGCTAGACTCGTTCCGCGA
>JAABRX010000045.1 GCA_011390675.1 Trueperaceae bacterium
GAAAAGACCGACGTCGCCGCGACGATCGAGATCACGGTCCCCGTCGACGTCGTCGACGCCACCTTCGAACGCGTGTTCGGGGCGCTCGCGCGCCAAGTCCGGGTCCCCGGCTTCCGACCCGGGAAGGCGCCGCGCGGCGTCCTCCTCCAGCGCGTCGGTCCCGATGCCCTCGCCGAGGAGGTGCGCGAGGCCATCGTCGACGCGCACTACCCGCAGGCCGTGCGCGACCTGGACCTGACCCCCGTCCACGCGCACTTCCACGCCGACGCGCCCGTCGCCGGTCAAGCGTTCACCTTCACGGTCCACACCGACCTCTACCCGGAGTTCACCCTCGCCGATCCCGCGTCGATCGAGATCGACGCCGCGAACGTCGAGCTCGCCGATTCCGACGTCCAGGAGACCCTTGAGCGGCTGCGCGAGGACCACGCGACGCTGGTGCCGGTGGAGCGCCCGGCGGCGCCCGGCGACGTCGTGTTCGTCGAGACGCAAGGCGAGGGCGGCGGCAACGCGATGCCCGTCGACCTCGACCGCACCGAACCCGATCTCGCCGCGCAGCTCCACGGCAAGCTCGTCGGCGACGAAGTCGTCCTCGACCTGGGCGCCGATCCCGTGCCCGAACCGGCCACCGACGAGGCGGCCACGGACGAGGCAGCGGCGGATGAGAGCGGCGAGGCCACCGAGGCGCCGAGCGAAGCGCCGCGCCGCTCGCTCGCCGTCAAGGTGACCGACGTCAAGGAGAAGGAGCGGCCCGAACTGGACGACGCCTTCGCCACGACGCTCGGGTTCGCGAGCTGGACCGAGGTCGACGCCGAGGTGCGCCGCCAGCTCACCGCCGAGCGCGACCGCGAGGCCTTCACCGCCCAGCGCGACGCATTCGTGGAGAAGTTGACCGCAGCGACGGAGGTCCCGCTCCCCGGAGCGCTCGTGCGCCGTCGCCAAGGCCACCTGCTCGAGGACCTGGCGCGCGACCTGCAACGCCGCGGCATCGGCCTCGATGCGTACATGGCGAACCTCGAGTCCGAGGGGAAGCGGGAGGAGTTCGAGACCGAGCTCCAGGCCGCCGCCGAACGCGGCGTCAAGCGCGACCTGGTGCTCGAGCGGCTCCTCGAGACGCAGGGCACCACCATCGACGACGCGGAGCTCGAGGAGGCGCTGCGCCAGCTCGCGCGCCGCGAGCGCATGGACGTCGCGCGCCTCAAGCGCGAACGCGGCGACGAGTGGATCGAGAACTACCGCTTCCTGCTCGCCCGCGACCGCGCGATCGACGCCATCGTCCAGGCCAAGACCGGCCGTGGACCCGTCGTCGCGGCCGCGAGCGCGACGGCGGCCGACGCTGCCGCGGACGCTGCCGGCGGCTCCGACGACGAGGCCGAGGGCGAAGCCCAGGACTGACGACCGCCCGAGCACGCCATCGACACCGAGCGCGGGCCCCTGACGGGGCCCGCGCTGCCGTTCGGATAAGGTGGGGCCATGCCGTTGATCCCGTACGTGATCGAGCAGACCGGCCGCGGCGAGCGGATGTACGACGTTTACAGCCGCCTGCTCAAGGAACGCATCATCTTCCTCGGGACCCCGATCGACTCCGAAGTCGCCAACGTGGTCGTGGCGCAGCTCCTGCTGCTCGACTCGCAGTCGTCCGAACAACCGATCAACCTCTTCGTCAACTGCCCGGGCGGCGAGGTCTACGCCGGGCTCGCGATCTACGACACCATGCAGTACATCCGCGCGCCCGTCCACACGAACTGCGTGGGGATCGCGATGAGCATGGGCTCGATCATCCTGATGGCGGGCGAGAAGGGCCACCGCGTCGCCCTCCCCAACTCGCGGGTGATGATCCACGCGGGGTCCGCCGGGTTCCGCGGCAACACCCCCGACCTCGAGGTGCAGGCCCGCGAGGTGCTCGCGCTGCGCGACATCCTCGAGGGCATCTACGCCCGCCACACCGGACACGCGCCCGAGAAGCTGCGGCGCGACATGGAGCGCGACAACTTCATGAACCCGGACGAAGCCTTGGCCTATGGGCTGATCGACCGGGTCGTGAGCCCGAAGGCGATCGGCGGCCGCTTCGACCCCGACGGCGCGTGAGCGCGACCGTCCCGCGGTGCGGCTTCTGCGGTCGCGCCGCGACCGAAGCGGGCCCGCTCCTGCGCGGCGAGGGCGATGCGCGCATCTGCGCCACGTGCGTCGGCCGCGCGCACGAGCAACTGCACCACGCCGCCGCGGTGCCGCGGCCGACGCTGCGCACGCCCACGCCGCGCGAGATCAAGGCCACCCTCGACGAGCACGTCATCGAGCAGGAGGCCGCCAAGCGCGCCCTCGCGGTGGCCGTCTACCAGCACGTGCGGCGCCTGCAGCACCCCGACGCCGGCCTCGAGAAGTCGAACATCCTGATGGTCGGGCCGTCCGGCACCGGCAAGACGCTTCTCGCTCAGACCCTCGCGCGCGTCCTACAGGTTCCGTTCGCCATCGCCGACGCCACGACCCTCACGGAAGCCGGGTACGTCGGCGACGACGTCGAGAACGTCGTCCTGCGGTTGCTCCAGGTCGCCGATTACGACGTCGCGGCGGCCGAGCAGGGCATCGTCTACATCGACGAGCTCGACAAGATCGCGCGCAAGAGCGAGGGCCCCTCGATCACCCGCGACGTCTCGGGCGAAGGCGTGCAGCAGGCGCTCCTGAAGATGATCGAGGGGACGGTCTGCCACGTGCCGCCTCAGGGGGGCCGCAAGCACCCGCAGCAGGAACTGATCGCCGTCGACACGTCGAACGTGCTGTTCGTCGGTGGCGGTGCCTTCGACGGCCTCGACGACATCGTGCGGCGGCGCGTCGCGACGACGCGCGTCGGCTTCCAGCACGATCCGGTGGACGACGACGTGCTCGTCGCCACCGCCGAGATCGTGCCCGACGACCTGCGGGCGTTCGGTCTGATCCCCGAGCTGATCGGCCGCCTGCCCGTGGTCGCGCGGCTGCACGCGCTCTCCGAGGACGCGCTCGTGGACGTGCTCACGCGCCCCAAGGGGGCGCTCGTGCGCCAGGCGCAGGCCCTGTTCGCGCTCGAGGGCGTCGAGTTGACGTTCAGCGACGCCGCGCTGCGCGCCATCGCGCGACGCGCGGTCGCGCGCGGGACCGGGGCGCGCGCCTTGCGTTCGGTCCTGGAACGCGTGCTCGAGGACCTCGTGTTCGACCTGCCGGACGCCTCCGTGGACCGCATCCACCTCGAGGAAGCCGACCTGGACGCGCCGTTGCGCGCCCTCGAACGCGCGCAACGGCGCCGCAGCGCCTGAGGGCGCTGAACCGCCCGTTCGGCTACGCGCGCGAGCGGTGCAGCGCCCGCGCGAACCGCGCCGCCGATTCCTCCGCGTCGGCGCGGTCGTGGTCGTCGCCGAAGGCGAAGCGCAGCGCCGCACGCGCCTCCTCGCGCCCCCACCCCATCGCCAGCAGCACGTGGCTGGGCTCCAAGCTTCCCGCCGCGCAGGCGGATCCGGCGCTCGCCCACACCCCATCGACGTCGAGGTTGACCAGGAGCGTCTCGGCGCCCTCGCGCCCCAAGCCCTCGACCCGCAGGTGCGCATGCTTGGGGCCGCGCGCCCCGACCGGGATCGACCGGCGCACGCCCGGAAGCCGGAGGACCTCGGCCTCGAAGCGATCGCGCACCTCCGCGACGCGCGCACCGCGCGCCGCGGGATCGACGGCGGCCCGGGCGGCGGCCGCACCGAAGCCCACGACGAGCGCCGTCGGCGTCGTGCCGGCGCGCCGACCGCGCTCCTGGGCGCCGCCCAGCGCCTGCGCTGCGATCGGCACGCCCGGGTCGACGACGAGCGCGCCCACCCCCACCGGCCCCTCGACCTTGTGGGCGGACACGGCGAGAAGGTCGGCGCCGAGCGCGTGGCGATCGACGTGCTCGTAGCCGAGCGCCTGCACCGCGTCGCACAGCAACCACGCGCCGTGGGCGTGCGCGACGTCGGCGACGGCGCGGACGTCGGTGCGCGCTCCGGTCTCGTTGTTCACGAGCATCGTCGCGACGAGCACCGTGTCCGCCCGCATCGCAGCGGCCACGCGCGCCGGGTCGACGCGCCCGTCCGGTTCGGGCTCGACCCACGAGACCGGATGACCGCGCGCGCTGGCGTGCTCGACGGCTCGCAGCACCGCCGCGTGCTCGGCGCGGCTCGCCACGACGTGGCCGCCGGGACGGGCCGCGAGGACGCCGAGCACCGCGAGTTGGTCGGCTTCGGTCGCCCCCGACGTGAACACGACCTCGCCCGGCGCACCGCCGACCGCGGCGGCGACCCGTTCGCGCGCGTCCTCGACCGCCTTGCGCGCGGCACGACCGCCGCGGTGCAGCGACGACGGGTTCGCACCGGCCGCGCCGAGCCACGGCATCATGCCCGCGCGCACGTCGGGGTGCAGCGGCGTCGTGGCGGCGCGATCGAGGTCGAGGATTCGTGCGTTCGGCGCGGACGGCGCCACGGTCATCCCAGGGCGAAGGCGGCCGGCAGCGGTTCGATCTGGAGGAGTTCGCGCTGCGCGACGAGGTCGGCGAGCGTGGTCGCACCGAGCACCTGACGCACCGCGGCATCGACGTCGCGCCAGAGCCCTTCGGTGGAACAGTGACCGGTGCGCTCGCAGCCCTCGGGTTCGTCGATGCAAGCCACCGGGGCGACCGAGCCCTCGAGCAGCTCGATGACGTCGAGCGCGCGCACCTGGTGGTACGGACGTGCGACCCGGTACCCGCCGTGGGCCCCACGCACCGACTCGACGACGCCGCCCCGCCGCAGCACGGCGAAGATCTGCTCCAAGTACTGCTGGGAGAGGCCCTGGCGGTCGGCGACCTGTTTGAGGCTGGTGGGGCGATCCCCACCGACGGCGATCTCGACGAGCGCGCGCATCCCGTACTGTGCCTTGGTCGACACCCACATGGCCGGTCCTCCCCTCGGCGACCGGGGCATTCCCGAGCCGCTCAGGGCAGTATACGGACGAGGGGCCGGGACGTGCGTCAGCGTGGGACGAAGCCGAACGGATCGAGCGCCCGTCCGTCGTGCCGGATCTCGAAGTGGAGGTGCGGGCCGGTCGAGGCGCCCGTGGAACCCACGGCCGCGATCGGGGCGCCCTGGCGGACCCGTTCGCCGACGCGCACGTCGATCCGGCTCAGATGCGCGTACCGCGTCTGCCAACCCGCCTCGTGGTCGAGGTACACGGCGTACCCGTACGCGCCGGCCCACCCGACGAAGGCGACCGACCCACCGCGCGCCGCGACGACCGGCGAGCCGCTCGGGGCGACCAGGTCGACGCCGCCGTGGAACCGGTTGCCGGCGACCGATAGGTCGCGCCATCCGAACGCCGAACTGACCGGCCCGAGCACCGGGCGCACGAACCCGTCCCCGGCCGGCTCGATGCCGCGGGCGTACTCGGCGGCGCGCGCCAACACCTCGAGCTGCGCGGCCGCATGCCACGCGCGGCGCAGGTTCGCCTCGGGCGCCGCTGGCGCCGTGGCGCCCTGGACCGTGGCGCCCTGGACCGAGGCGCCCTGGGCCGAGGCATCCTGGGCCAGTGCGACCCCGCTCAGGACCAGGAGCGCGCAGCCGAGGACACCGATCGCCCGAGCGGCGATCCGCACCCGGCGACCGGGTCGACGCAGGTGGACCGGGCGCACGGCCGCGATCCCGTCGGTCAGCCCTGGCCGAGCGTGGAGAGGAACTCGGCGTTGTCCTTCGTGCGGTTGAGCCGCGACAGGAGCATCTCCATCGCCTCGGCCGCGTCCATGTCGCTGATGACCTTGCGCAGCAGCCACATCTTGGCCAGGATGGCCTCGCCCAGCAGCAGGTCCTCGCGGCGGGTGCCCGACTTGAGGATGTCGATCGCCGGGAAGATCCGCCGCTCCTCGAGGCGCCGCGACAGGTGCAGTTCCATGTTGCCGGTGCCCTTGAACTCCTCGAAGATGACGTCGTCCATGCGCGATCCGGTCTCGACCAGCGCGGTCGCGAGGATCGAGAGCGAGCCGCCGCCGCGGATGTTGCGCGCGGCGCCGAGGAACCGCTTGGGCCAGTGCAGCGCGTTCGAATCGAGACCGCCGGACAGCGTGCGGCCGGTGGCCGGCGTGACGAGGTTGTTCGCGCGCGCGAGGCGCGTGATCGAATCGAGCAGGATCATCACGTGCCCGCCCTCCTCGACGATGCGCCGGGCGCGCTCGTGCACGAACTCGGCGACGCGGATGTGGTTCGCCGGCGGCTCGTCGAAGGTGCTGGCGATGACCTCGACGCCGGTGACGCTCTCGCGGAAGTCGGTGACTTCTTCCGGACGCTCGTCGACCAGGAGCACGATCACCTCGATGTCGGGCTCGTTCGTCGTCACCGACTTGGCGATCGCCTTGAGGAGCGTCGTCTTGCCGGCCTTGGGCGGCGCGACGATCAGCCCGCGCTGGCCGCGGCCGATGGGCGCGAGCAGGTCGATCACGCGCGCCGACAGGTCGTCTTGTCCGGTCTCGAGCTGGATGCGGGTGTCCGGGAAGGTCGGCACCAGGTCGTCGAAGCGCGGGCGCTTGGACGCTTGGAACGGGTCGACGCCGTTCACGGCCTCGACCCGGATCAGCGTGCCGTAGCGCTCGTTGTCGCGCGGGCGCCGCGCCTTGCCCAGGATGCGGTCGCCCGTGCGCAGCCGGAACTGCTTGATCAGGCCGGCCGACACGATGACGTTGCGGGTGTTGTGGTGAAGCAAGGACTCCTGGAGGAAGCCGTACCCGTCGCTGGAGATCTCGAGGAAGCCCTGGACGATCCGAAGCCCCTCGCTCTCCGCCGCGCGTTCCAGGATCGCGATCGCCAGGTCGTCCTTCTCCATCTGGCGGTACTCCTCGAGGCCGACCTCCTTCGCGAGCAGATGCAGCTCCGGAAGGATCTTCCCTTGCAGGTCGCGGAAGTTGAAGCCGCCCCGCCGGTTGCCGCCGCCGCGCCGACCGCGCCGCCCGCCGTCTCGGCCCCCGTCGCGCCCGCCGTCGCGGTCGCCGCCGCTCTCCTGGTCGCCACCGCTCGCCGCGTCGCGCCCGCCCTCGCGTTCGCGCCCATCGTCGCGGCCATCGCCGCGGCCACCACGCTCGTCGTCCCCGCGGTCGTCGCGACCGCGCTCCGCACGGCGCGGCTCCTCGCGGCCGCCCCCATCGTCGGCGCCATCGTCGCTCGGCCGTTCCGCCACGGCGGCCTCGGCTTCTGCCCTGGCGGCGCCCTCGTCCGCAGCGGGCTTGGCCGCGCTCTTGGGCGGCCGTCCACGACGCGGCTTCGGCGCCACCTCGGTCGTCTCGGCAGCGGGCTGCGGGACCGCTTCGGCGACGGCCTCCACCGGGACGTCGCTCTTGCGCGGCCGACCACGGCGCTTGGGCGCGACCTCCACCGTCTCGGCTGCGGCGACCGGTTCGGCGGTGGCAGCGCCTTCGGGGTTCTTGCGGGGGCGTGGGCTCATGATGCTCCTCGAGGAGGGGCCGGGCGTCGCGGGACCGGAGGGTCACGGTGCGGGCGACACGCGGCCGCTGGGCGCCGGGCGGCGCCGAAGGGACGTACGGCCAGGAGCGTCTAGGGCGCACGTCGTGAAGCCACAGCCACCCGGCACGGACCCGCGGTCCAACTGAAGGAGAACGCCTGAAGGCGCGACCGACGACTTGTGCTGCGAAGGGGGGCAGGCGGCGGGCGTCTTGACGCTCCTGGAGGCCGGCTGCTAGGTTGCATCCTACACGCCGTCGCCGGCCCTGTAAAGCCGCTGCGACGCGGCCGCTCCGGCGGGTCGACGGCGGGGCCCAGACGGGAACGAGTACGCGATCGCGAGCCCCTCCAGCGAGCCGGGGACGGTGCGAGCCCGGCGGTCGGCCGATCGCGGAAGATCCTCCCCGAGCCCGTGCGCCCAACGCGCCGCTGCCCGCAAGGGCGGTCGACGTCCAGTAAGCGCACCGGTCGACGCCCGTCATCGCGTCGCCGCCTTCACGCGCGCCCATTCGGCGTGGTGGCTCGAGGCTGGTCCATCGCGACCGGCGAAGTCGGGTGGTACCGCGCTTCCACGGCGCCCCGACGCGACCGCGCGGGGCACCGTCCCGCATCCAAGCGCCGCGCGTGGGTGGGAGCCCCGATGTCAACCCCCGATCCGTCCCGTCCCGACCGCACCGACCTCCCCTTCGAACCCGTCCAGGGCGACGTTCGCTTCCCCGACCTGGAGCGCGAGGTCCTCGCCTTCTGGCGCCAGGCGGGCGTGTTCCGCGCGACGCTGGCCAAGGACGCGCCCAAGGGCAACTGGGTCTTCTACGAGGGGCCGCCCACGGCGAACGGCAAGCCCGGCGTGCACCACGTGATCAGCCGCGCCTTCAAGGACCTGTTCCCGCGGTTCAAGACGATGCAGGGATTCCACGTCACCCGCAAGGGGGGGTGGGATACCCACGGCCTCCCGGTCGAGATCGCCATCGAGAAGCGCCTCGGCTTCAAGAGCAAGCAAGAGGTCGAGGACTACGGCATCGCGGCCTTCAACGCCCTGTGCCGCGAATACGTGTTCGAGAACATCCAGGACTGGAACGAGATGACCGAGCGCATCGGGTACTGGGTCGACCTCGACGACGCGTACGTCACGTACGACCCCGGCTACGTCGAGTCGTGCTGGTGGGTGATGAAGGAGCTGTGGGACCGCGGGCTGCTCACCGAGGACTACAAGGTCACGTGGCACTCGCCGTCCTCGAACACGACGCTCGCGTCGCACGAGGTCTCGCTCGGCTACCGGGAGGACGTCCCCGATCCCAGCATCTACATGGCCTTCCCAGCCGTCGCCGCGGACCTCGCCGCGCGCGGGCTGCCCGTGGCGGACGACGCCGACGTCGCGTTCATGGCGTGGACCACGACGCCCTGGACGCTCGCCGCGAACACGGGGCTGGCGGTCCTCCCGGACGCCACGTACGCGCTGGTGCGCGGGCCGGTACGGAAGGACCAGCCCGGGGGCCCCGCGCGCGCGTTCGTCCTCGCCGAAGCGCTGGTCGCGACGGTCTTCGACGGGGTCCCCCACGAGGTCCTGGCGAGCTGCCGGGGTAGCGCTCTCGTCGGAGCGACCTACCGCCCGCTCCTGCGCGGACGACCCGACGACGCCGACGCCCCCGGCCTGGTGGGCTGGCGGGTCGTGGCCGACGACTTCGTCACGCTCGACGACGGCACCGGGATCGTGCACCTGGCCCCCGCGTACGGCGACCTGGAGGTCGGCCGTCGGCACGGCCTGCCGACGCGCTGGTCGGTGGACCTCACCGGCCACGTGATGCCCGAGGTCGCCCTCGAGGGCGCTCCGGAGGGCACCGGCCCCTACGCCGGAACCTGGTTCAAGGACGCCGACGCGTCCATCATCGCGGACCTCGTGGCGGCCGGCGCGATGTACCACCACACCACCATCCACCACACGTACCCGTTCAACTGGCGCGACGGCGTGCCACTGATGAACGTCGCGAAGAAGAGTTGGTACATCCGCACCAGCCACCTCAAGGACCGGCTGCTCGCCACCAACGACCAGATCGGATGGCACCCGGACCACGTGCGCACCGGGCGCTTCGGCAAGTGGCTCGAGAACAACGTCGACTGGGCGCTCTCGCGCGAGCGCTACTGGGGTGCGCCGATGCCGGTGTGGCGCGCCGAGGACGGCGAGACGATCGTCGTCGGCAGCGTCGCCGAACTGTCGACGCTCGCCGGCCGCGACCTCACCGGGCTCGACCTCCACCGCCCCGCGGTGGACGAGGTCGTGCTCGAGCGGGGTGGCAAGACCTTCCGACGCGTTCCGTACACCGTGGACGTCTGGTTCGAGTCCGGCGCGATGCCCTACGCGCAATGGCACTACCGCGGCGCGGACTCCCCCGAGGGAGCGGCCGAGAACCTCGCCGCGCACTTCCCCGCCGATTTCATCTGCGAGGCGATCGACCAGACCCGCGGCTGGTTCTACAGCCTCCACGCCCTCGGTACGTTGCTCACCGACGCCGGCGACGAGGGGCGCGCCCCCGGGCCGCTGCACCACCTCGCGGGCACGACGAGCGCGTTCAAGAACGTGATCGTCCTGGGCCACATCGTCGACGAACAGGGCGAGAAGATGTCGAAGTCCAAGGGCAACGTGGTCGACCCGTGGCTGGTGCTGGACGCTCAGGGGGCCGACGCCTTGCGCTGGTACCTGTTCGCCTCGAGCCCCCCCGAGGCCACCAAGCGCTTCTCGCAGGGGTTGGTCGAGGAGACGGTGCGCGACGTGTTCATGACGCTGTGGAACACGTACGCCTTCTTCGTGATGTACGCGAACCTCGACCGACCCGACTTGAGCGCCGCACCGCCGCCCGCGGAGCGGCCCCTGATGGACCGCTGGCTGACCGCGCGCGTGCACGCCCTCGTGCGCGACGTGACCGCCGACCTCGAGGGCTTCGACGCCACGAGCGCCGCGCGCCGCATCCGCGACGTCGTGGTCGACGAGATCTCCAACTGGTACGTGCGCCGCAACCGGCGCCGCTTCTGGAAGGGCGACGGCGCCGCCGATGCGCTCGCCGCCTACGCGACGCTGCATGAGGCACTCGTGACGGTCGCGAAGACGATGGCGCCGCTCGCGCCCTTCGTCGCCGAGGCGCTCTACCGCAACCTGGTCGCGCGCCGCGACCCGGCGGCCCCCGTGAGCGTCCACCTGTGCGCGTGGCCCGAGGCCGACGCGGCGGCGATCGACGAGCCGCTGCTGCGCGACATGCGCACCCTGCAACGGATCGTGGAGCTCGGCCGCGCCGCCCGCGCGGCGTCGGGCCACAAGGTGCGCCAGCCGTTGCCCGAGGTCCTCGTGCGGGTGCCGAACGGCACCGAGCTCGAGGGCCTGAAACGGCTCGAGGACGCGCTGCGCGACGAGCTCAACGTCAAGGCCGTGCGCTACCTCGAGCCGACGGCCGCGTTCGTCGATTACGCCGTCAAACCGAACCTGCCGGTCGTCGGCCGCCGGCTCGGCAAGCGGATCCCCGAGATCCGCGCCGCGCTCGCGACGATCGACGGGCGGGCCGTCGCCGCGGCGGTCGCCGAGGGCCGACCCTTCGAGCTCGACCTCGAGGGCGGGCCGGTCGCGCTCGCGCCCGACGAGCTGTTGCTCGACGCGCGCAGCCCCGAAGGCTACGCGGCCGTCGAGGAGAAGGGGTACCTCGCCGCGCTGCGCACCGAGCTGACCCCCGAACTGCGCCGCGAGGGCTTGATGCGCGACGCGGTGCGCCTGGTCCAAGACGCGCGCAAGCAGGCGGGCCTCGAGGTCTCGGACCGGATCGCGCTGGCGCTGCGCGCCGACGGCGCGGAGGCCGCCGAAGCGCTCGCCGAACACCGCGCCGCCCTGGCGGCCGAGGTGCTGGCCACCGACGTGCGCGAAGGCGACCTCGAAGGGGACGCCTTCCGGATCACGGCCGAGCTCGGAGGAAGCCCCCTGACCATCGCCCTGCGGCGCGTGGGCTGACGCCGGCCGCGGGGGGGCTCTTCCCGACCCTACGGGCCGACCCTACGGGCGCGTTTGGGACGGGACGGAACGGCCGGTGCGGTAGACTCTTCGAGGCCGCCCAGACGCGTGCGCGCGTCCTCGAGCGCAGCCAGCCAGGAGGCACGTCATGAAGATCGGCATCAACGGGTTCGGTCGCATCGGTCGTCAGATCTTCCGCATCGCCCACGCCCGAGGGCTCGAGATCGTCCTCGTGAACGACCTGACCGACAACGCCACGCTCGCGCACCTGCTCAAGTACGACACGTCGTACGGGCGCTTCGACGGAGAAGTGAGCCACGACGACGAAGGGATCATCGTCGACGGCAAGCGCGTCGTGGTGACGGAGATCCGCGAACCCGCCCAGATCCCGTGGGGCGAGCACGGCGTCGACATCGTCGTCGAGTCGACCGGCATCTTCACCAAGCGCGCGGCGGCCGCGAAGCACCTCGAAGGCGGCGCCAAGCGGGTCCTCATCAGCGCCCCCTCCCCCGACGCCGACGCCGACATCATGATGGGCGTCAACGAGCTGAGCTACGACCCGGCCAAGGACGTCATCGTCTCGAACGCCAGCTGCACGACCAACTCGCTCGCCGCGATCATGAAGGTGCTCGACGAGACCTTCGGCTTCGAGCAAGCGATGATGACCACCATCCACAGCTACACCAACGACCAGAACGTGCTCGACGGCCCCCACCGGGACCTGCGGCGGGCGCGCACCGCGGCCGCGAACATCATCCCCACCACGACCGGCGCCGCCAAAGCGGTCGGCAAGGTGCTCCCGAACCTCGACGGCATCTTCGACGGCCTCGCCGTCCGCGTGCCCACCCCCACCGGGTCGCTCTCCGACGTGACCGCGCTGATGAAGCGCGACGTGACGAAGGCCGAGGTCAACGCGGCGGTCAAGGCAGCGGCCGAGGGCCCGCTCAAGGGCATCGTCCGCTACACCGAGGACCCGATCGTGAGCTCCGACATCGTCGGTGACCCGCACTCGGCGATCTTCGACGCCAGCCTCACCAAGACCATGGGGCGGATGCTCAAGTTCTTCGCCTGGTACGACAACGAGTGGGGCTACAGCGCGCGCATGGTGGACCTGCTCGAGCTGATGGCCGAACGGCGCTGAGGCTCCCCGTGCCCGCGTTCCCCACGCTCGACGGAGCGCCGCTCGACGGCAAGCGCGTGTTCGTCCGCGTCGATCTGAACGTCCCCCTCAAGGGGGGCGTGATCGGCGACGACACCCGCATCCGGGCGACGCTGCCCACGCTCACCGAACTGCTGCAGCGCGGCTGCACGCTCGTGCTCGCCAGCCACCTCGGCCGCCCCAAGGGTCCGGACGACGCTGCGCGGCTCGCACCGGTCGCCGCGCGCCTGGGCGAACTGCTCGGTCGCGAGGTCCGCTACCTCGCGACCGACGGGCCCGCGGCGCCCGAGCAGGCGGCGTTCGTCGCCGACGCGCCCGACGGTTCGGTCACGCTGCTCGAGAACACCCGCTTCGACCCGCGCGAGACCAAGAACGACCCGGCGCTGGCGCGCGTCCTGGCCGGGTACGCCGACGCCTTCGTCAACGACGCGTTCGGAGCTGCCCACCGGGCGCACGCCAGCACCGAGGGGATCGCGCGGATCCTGCCCTCGGTCGCGGGGCGCCTCATGGAGCGCGAACTCGCGGTCCTCGGCGGTCTGCTCGACGCCCCCGAGCGCCCGTTCGTGGTCGTGCTCGGCGGCGCCAAGGTCTCGGACAAGCTCGGCGTCATCGAGCGCCTGCTCGACGTCGCCGACGCGCTCGTGATCGGCGGCGCGATGGCGTACACCTTCGTCAAGGCCCAGGGTGGGCGCGTCGGCGGTTCGCTCGTCGAGGACGACCTGCTCGACCTGGCTCGCCAACTGCTCGGGCAAGCCACGGAGCGCAACGTGCCGATCGTGCTCCCCGTCGACACGAACTGCGCGGAGGAGGTCAAGCCCGGGGTGGAGACCAGCGTGCATCCGACGGACGCGATCCCCGACGACCTCAAGGGCTTCGACATCGGGCCCAAGTCGATCGCGGACTTCCGCGACGCGCTCGCCGGCGCCGCCACGATCCTGTGGAACGGCCCGTTGGGCGTGTTCGAGGTGCCGCCGTTCGACGCCGGCACGCGCGCGATCGCTGAAGCGGTCGCGGCCTCCGGGTCGATGAGCGTCGTCGGCGGTGGCGACTCGGTCTCCGCGATCACCAAGGCCGGCCTCGCCGACCGCATCGAACACGTCAGCACCGGCGGCGGCGCCTCGCTCGAGTTCTTGGAGGGACGCACGCTTCCGGGCGTCGCCGCGCTCGGCGCGGTGCCTTGGGGCTGAACGCACCCTCGCGGGCCGCGACCGCCGTCGCCGGCGACCGCTGGACCGTGCTCGACCCGACGCGCGTGCCGGCGTCGTGGGGCATCGACCCCACGACGCCGGTGCGCGCCAACCTGAGCGGCGATTACACCTACCTCACCCACGGGTACTACGCCTCGCTCGACGCCGAGCAGCGCGGCGAGGCGGTCGTGCCCACCGCCGCCGAGTGCCTCGACGCGTACGTGGTGCCGATCGCCCTGGAGGTGGCTCGACGCGCAGGCTTGCCGGTGCCAAACGCGCAGCTGGTCACCGACCGCTGGCCGGCACCCCCGCTGCTCGCGTACCCCGTGAACCCGTTCTCGAGCCGCGGCGAACTCCTGGCCGACGCGGCGGCGATCGCCTCGCGCCGCAACGGCTTGACCTACACCGGCAAGTACCCGGTGCTGTGCCAGACGCTTCCCGACGATTGCCGCATCGACGTGGTGCGCATCGTCCTCGGCACGACGACCGTGGCCGAGTACGCGTCGTTCGCCGCCGAGATCTGGGCCGCCTTCCGCGTCCCGCTGATGAAGGTGCGCGTGATCGTCTCGCGCGACGCGTACCACTTCTCGGGCATCGAGCCGCTGCCCTTCAAAGCCCTCACCGCCGACGAACGGCGCGTCCTCGAGGAGGGCGCATGGCGCGGTTAGCGATCTTCACGGAGCGGTACACGATCCGGTCCGCGGTCGAGTTGACCGCGCTGACCAACTTCCGGCTCGCCGCCTTCGAACTCGGGCACGAGCTCGACTTCGTCTTCAAGAACGAGCTGAAGTACCTCGCCCAGTACGACGCGGTGCTCATCCGCTCGCTCACCGACCCGCTCAACACCTCCTACGTGGTGGCGCGGTGGGCCGAGCTCATGGGCAAGCGCGTCCTCGACACGTCCGAGGCGATCCGCGTCTGCTGCGACAAGGTGAACATGTACCGGCGGCTGCAGCTCGCGAACGTGCCGCTGCCCGAGACGCGCTTCCTCGACGAGAAGGCGGTGACGACGTCCGAAGCGGCCGCGCTCTTCGAGCAGCTCGGGGCGCCGCTCGTGCTCAAAGCGCCCAACTCGTCGTTCTCGGCCTACGTCGACAAGGCGACCACGCCCGAGGAGTTCGTGCGGGTGGGCAAGCGCTTCCTGCGGCGCGCCGACCGGATCGTCGTGCAGCAGTACCTGCCGTCGGCGTTCGACTGGCGGGTGATCACGCTGCACGGCAAGGTGCTCGCCGTGGTCGAGTACCGCTTCGCGCTCGACCGCTGGAAGGTGATGCAGCGCGGCGGCGAGGGCGAGGCGGCCGTCACCCGTGGCATCCCGCGCGACGAGGCCCCCGCGAAGCTGATCGACGTGGCGCTCGCCGCGTCGAACGCGATCTCGAACAGCCTCCACGGGGTCGACCTCAAGGAGATCGACGGCGAGTTCACCGTCATCGAAGTGAACGACAACCCGACCATCGCCGCGACCGAAGAGGACCAGGCGAACCCGGAGATCTACACCGAGGTGGTGCGGTACTTGGCCGAGGGGCCCTCGGCGCTCGCTCACCTCGTCGGCTGAGCGCGCCTCCGCCGCTTGCGGCCCACGACCACCATCGCGCGGTGGCGCGAACGCCCGTAGCGCGCGACCGCGGCGAAGTCGCTGCGCCGCAAGGGCAGGTGCACGCCGTCAGCGCGATCGCCGCCTTCGGGCACGAGCGGGTCGTGCAGGTACAGGTGGTCCACGTCCCAGCCCGTCGCGACCACCCAGTGCGGCACCCGCTCGGCGTGGAGGCGCGCGTTGGAGACGAGCACCAGCGGTACGCGCCCCGCGCGCAGCTGGGCCTCGACGTCGTCGGCGCCGAACTCGCCCACGCGCTCGCGCCCTCCGAGCCGCTCGAAATCCGCCAGGAAGCCCGCGTGCGCGAGCGCGATCACCTCCTTCTTGGTCGCATCGCGAACGGTGTCGAGGAACGGTACGCCGCGGCGGTCGATCCAGACCTCCGCGTCGAAGCCGCGCCGCAACGCCGCGACCGCCAGACCGTGGGCGCTCGTCCCGCCATGGCCGGCGAGCATGAACACGGTCGTCGCCTCGCGCCAGAGCGCGAGCTCCTCCGCCGGCCCCAGCGGCGTCGGATGGCCGAGCGAACGCATGGCCATCTGCAGGCTCGCCGCGCCGCACGTGAACTCGAGCGACTGCGGTTGGTACGGCACCGTGAGCAGTCGCGCGGCGTCGCCCCGCAAGCGCTTGCGCATCCGCAGCGCATCGCTGCCGTCCTCGTAGAAGTCGTCGGTCACGCCGACGATCTCGAAGCCGCGGCGCTCGTAGAGCCCGATGGCGGCGACGTTGTCGACCCGCACCTCCAACCGCATCGACACGCAGCCGCGCTCGACCGCGGCCGCCTCGGCGGCGTCGAGCAGCGCGCGCGCGACGCCGCGGCCGCGATGGTGCGGATCGGTGACCAACGAGTAAAGGCGCGCCCCATGGAAGCCGCGCCGGTACGAGACGATCGCGTCGCCGACGACGGCGCCGGCGAGCTCCGCCACCCACACGTCGGCCGTGGCGCTGTCGCAGAAGCGCGCGAACGAGGCGCGCGACACGCGGTCGCCCGGGAACGACTCCTCGAGGCGCACGAGCGCGTCGAGGTCGCTGCGCGCGGCGCGGCGGACGACGACCGGCGCCGTTCCGCCGGCGCTACCCGTCAATCCAGGGCCTTCAGCGCGTCCCGCAGCGCCGGCACCACCGCGCGCACGTCGCCGACGATGCCGTAGTCGGCCACCTTGAAGATCGGCGCGTCGGCGTCCTTGTTCACCGCGACGATCACGCCCGACCGGTTCATCCCCGACAGGTGCTGGACCGCGCCGGAGAGCGCGAGGCCGACGTACAGCTTGGGGGCGACGCTCTTGCCCGTCTGCCCGACCTGTTCCGCGTACGGTCGCCAACCGGCGTCGACCACGGCGCGGGTGGCGGCGACCGCGCCGCCCAGGTCGTCCGCCAGCCCCACGGCGTGCGCCTCGAAGGCGTCCGCGTCGCCCAGGCCACGCCCGCCGCAGACGACGACGTCGGCCTCCTCGAGGGCCACGCGCGCTCGGGCCGCGCGCTCGGCCGGCTGGACCGTCGCGGCCGCGTCGCTCGGTTCGAACGCCACGGCCACCGACTCGACGACCCCGTCCGCCTCGGCCCGGTCGGCCACCGGGTACGCGCCCGGCTTCACGCTGACGACGACGGGTTCGGCCACCGCGCGCACGGTCGCGATCGCCCGCGACAGGTAGGTCAGGCGTTCGGCCACGACCGCGCCGTCCTCGACGCGCACCTCGGTGACGTCCTCGAGGAGCGCCCCACCGAGGCGCAGGGCCACGCGCGGGGCCACCGCCTGCCCGCTGCGGTTGGCGGTCAGCAGGATCGCCCGCGCGCCCTTGGCGCCCGCCACGTCGGCGACGGCGCGGGTGCGCGCCTCGTGGCCGCCCTGCGCGAGCGCCGGATCGGCGACGCGGTAGAGGGTCGGGACGAACCCGGCGAGCGCTGCGGCCGCGGCGTCGCCGTCCGGTCCGTCGCCGAGCACCAGGCCGGCCAAGGGAACGCCGAGGGCGTCGGCGAGGTGCCGACCGGCGCTGACGAGTTCGAACGCGGCGCGTCGAGGCACGCCGGCGGAGTGGTCGAGGACGATCAGCAGCATGGTCGGGACCTCACAGGACCTTCGCCTCGTCGCGCAGGCGACGGGCGAGCTCGCGGGCGGCCACGGCGACGTCGCCGTCGAGCATCACCCCTCGGCGGGCGCGCGACGGCAACTCGACGCGGACGGTGGCGACGGTGGACGTCGCGCCCTCGAGGGCGCGGCGCTCGAGCGGCTTGCGCTTGGCCTTCATGATGTTCGGCAGCGTCGGGTAGCGCGGTTCGTTCAACCCTTGCTGGGTGGTCGCGACGACGGGGAGCGGCGCGCGCCAGGCGGCGCTGCCGTCGTCGGCGTCGTGCACCGCCA
The DNA here is from genome assembly GCA_011390675.1 of Trueperaceae bacterium. Lineage (GTDB taxonomy): Bacteria > Deinococcota > Deinococci > Deinococcales > Trueperaceae > JAABTL01. The sequence goes on from JAABRX010000045.1 coordinate 17,751, forward strand.
CCACGTCGTCCCCTTCGAGCTTCAGCTCGGTCGCCCAGTCGACCAGCGGCCAGCCGAGCGCCTCGGCGAGCGCCGGTCCGAGCGCAGCGCTGTCCCAGTCGGCTTGCTTGCCGCCGACGAGCACCAGCCGGGCGCCCGCCTCCAGGACCGCGGCGGCGAGCGCGGGCGCCTGGGCGATCGGGTCGAGATCGGCGTCGGTCTCGAGCAACACGGCGCGGTCCGCACCGAGCGCGAGCGCCGAACGCAGCGCCGCCTCCACGCGCGCGGGGCCGAGGGCCAACGCGACGACCTCCTCGGCGAGGCCCGCCTCCTTGAGCCGCAGCGCCTGCTCGACGCCGTACTCGTCCATCCCGTCGAGGGCGAAACCGGCGCCGTCGAGGTCGATCCCCTCGGGCCCGGCGCGCAGCCGCGCTTCCGCGTCGGGCACATGCTTGACGAACGTGACGATGGTCATTCGGGGTCCTCCGGGCGCCGCTGCGCCGCGCCGCGCACGGGCGACGTCGGCGACGGGGCGCGACGCCGGCAGTATCGCATGCGCTTGGGCGCGGGGCGCACTTCGCCCCGCGCCCAAGCGCGCGGCGTCAGCGATCGAACTCGCGCCGAAGCTGTCGCTCGATGACGATGCGCTGGATCTCGGACGTGCCCTCGTAGAGGGTGGTCACGCGCGCGTCGCGCAGGTACCGCTCGACCGGGTACTCGGCCGAGTACCCGTACCCACCGAAGACCTGCACGGCCGCGTCCGTGATCGCCACGGCCGCCTCGGACGCGAACAGCTTGGCCATGCTCGCCTCCATGGTCACCCGATAGCCGCGGTCCTTGAGCCACGCCGCCTTGTGGACCAGCAGCCGCGCGGCCTCGAGGCGCGTGGCCATGTCGGCGAGCTTGAACGAGACCCCCTGGTACTCGCGGATCGCCTGCCCGAAGGCGTGGCGCTCGCCGGCGTAGCGGACCGCGGCCTCGAAGGCGGCGCGCGCAACGCCGACCGCGAGCGCGGCGATCCCGATCCGGCCACCGTCGAGCGAGCCCATCGCCATCACGAAGCCCTGGCCCTCCGACCCCAGGCGCTGGTCCTCCGGGACGAAGGCGCCGTCGAAGCGCACGCTGGTCGTGATCGCCGCGTGCTGACCCAGCTTGCGTTCCGGCGGGCCGAACGACATCCCGTCGGCACCCTTCTCGACGAAGAAGGCACTGACGCCGCGCGCGCCCGCCGCCGGGTCGGTCTTCGCGAGCACCAGGTAGAGCTGCGCCTCACCGCCCGAGGTGATCCACGCCTTGGTGCCGTCGAGCACGTACCCGCCGTCGACCCGCGTCGCCCGGGTCGTGAGCGCGGCCGCGTCGCTGCCCGCCTGCGGTTCGGTCAGGCAGAAGGCGCCGATCCACGCCCCGGTCGCGAGCTTCTCGAGCCAGCGCTCCTTCTGGGCGTCGCTGCCGTGCTCGAGCAGCAGCGACTGCGGCAAGCCGTTCGTGACCGAGGCGATCACGGCGTGCGACGCGTCGACGGCCGCCACCTCTTCGAGCAGCACCGCGAGCGCGAGTTGACCCAGGCCGAGCCCGCCGTGCGCCTCGGGCGTCATCACCCCGAGGAGCCCCATGTCGCCCATCTTCCTCAGCGTCGGCCAGGGGAACCGCGGATGCCGGTCGAGCTCCGCCGCGTGCGGCGCCAACTCGCGCTGCGCGAACGCTCGGACGGCACGCTGCAGATCCTGCAGGTCCTCCGGTAATGCGAAGTCCATGGCTCCTCCGGGGGCGGACGGTACCACGCGAACACGATTCTTCGGCGTACGCTGCGCCATGACCGCACGGCAACTGCTCGAGAAACTACCCGAAGCGTTCGACGGCGCGCGCGCCGGCGACCTGCACGCCGTCGTCCAGTACGACCTCGCCGAACCGACCTATCAGGTGATCGAAGCCGGGACGGTGCGCACGGTGGCCGGCCGCGCCGAGGCGCCCGACCTGACGCTCGCGATGGCCGACGAGGACCTGGTGGCGCTCTTCCGAGGCGAGCTGGCGCCGAGCCTCGCCTTCATGACCGGCCGGCTGCGGATGCAGGGCGACGTGCGGCTGGCGCAGCAGCTGGTCGACCTCGTCGATCAGGACCGGATGCGCGAGCTGGGCTGAGCGCTCCCCCTGCGCTCGGCGGCGTCAGACGCTGGGCGGGTAGAAGGTCGCTTCGTGGTCCACGAGGCGACCGTCCTGGTACCGGAACGTCGCGCTGAAGGTCCCTGGCCGGTCGAGCCAGGGCAGGAAGACGCGGTCGCCCTCCCACAGCTCGAGCGCGGGCACGTCGGCCGTCGGCACCCAGTGCAGGCTCCCTTCGGCAGGGTCGGGGTGCAGTTCGCCGCGCGTCTCCGTGACGACGAAGCAGAAGGCGTACCAATCGTGCGTCCCGTCGAAGGCCGGCCAGGTGAGGAATCCCTTGAGGTCGGCGCGCACGACCTCGAGCCCCGATTCTTCGAGCACCTCCCGGCGCAAGCAGGCTTCCGGCGACTCACCCGGCTCGAACTTGCCGCCGAGGCCGTTCCACTTGCCGAAGTGCGCATCGTCCGGCCGCTTGTCGCGACGGATCATCAGCGTGCGGTCGCCTCGGCGCACGTAGGCGAGCGTGGCGAGCTTGACCGGAGCACGGCTCACGCCTCGTCCTCCGGCCCGCGCTCGGCGCGGAAGGCCTCGACGAGGCCGCGGGCGAGCCCGGCGTCGTCGACGAGCTCCCCGCCGCGCTCCACCCGCAAGCGCACGCGGTCCACGTCGCGCACTTCGCCGGCGCGCGCCAACGCGCGCCCCGCCCAGCGCACGGCCTCGTCGGGAGCGGCGCCCGGCGCGAGGAGCGTCGTGCGGGTGCGGGCACCGGAGGCGGACTCGAGCACGAGCCGCAGCTCGATGCGTCCGCCTCGTCGCCCCACGAACACTTGTTCCAGGCGATCGGCCCTCACGCGTCCGGACGATCGGCCGCGGCGGCCTCGATCGGCCGGTCGAGTTCGAAGGCGGCGTGCACCGCCCGGAGCGCGTCCTGAGCCAGGCTCGCCGGGATCGCGACCGAGATGCGCACTTCGCTCGTGGCGATCATCTCGATGTTGGCCCCCGCGTCCGCGACCGCCTCGAAGAAGCGCGCGGCGATGCCCGGCGTCGAGCCGATCGCCACCCCGACGATCGAGAGCTTGGCGACCTCGCGGTCGAGCGCCGCTTCGCCACCCAACGCCCGCATCACGGGCGCGACGGCCTCCAGCGCCTCCTCGGCCGCGTCGAGCGGCACGGTGAACGCCATCTGCTGGCGGCTGTCGCCCGCGCCGCGGACCCCCTGGATGATCATGTCCGCCGACACGCCGGCGGCGCCCAACGCGCCGAAGACGCGGGCGGCGACCCCCGGTTGGTCGGGTACGCCGAGCAGGTCGATGCGTGCGTGATCGTCGTCCAGCGCGACGCCGGTGACGGGACGGTCGGTGTCCATCCGAGCCTCCTCGGGGGGGATCCGGGTCACGATCGTGCCCGGTTGGTAGCCGAACGACGAGCGCACGTGGATGCGCACGCCGTAGCGGCGCGCGTACCAGACGCTGCGCGGATGCAGGACCCGGGCACCCAGCGCGGCGAGCTCGAGCATCTCGTCGTAGTCGATGCGCTGCAGCTTGGTCGCGGACGGCACCTGGTGCGGGTCGGTCGTGAAGACCCCGTCGGTGTCCGTGAAGATCTCGCACTCCTCGGCGCCGAGCGCCGCCGCGAGCGCCACGGCCGTCGTATCCGAGCCGCCGCGTCCGAGGGTGGTGACCTCGCCGTCCGCGTCCACGCCCTGGAACCCGGCGACCACGCACACGTCGACCTCGCGGAAGGCGGCGAGCAGGCGGGCGGGGTCGACCCGCACGATGCGCGCCGATCCGAAGGCGCCGTTGGTGAGGAACCCGGCCTGCGCACCCGTGAAGGAGCGTGCGCGCACGCCCAGGTGCTGGAGCGCGAGGGCGACGAGCGCCATCGAGACCTGCTCCCCGGTCGCCATCAGGTGGTCGAGCTCGCGGCGGTCGGGGCGGGGCATGATCTCGCGCGCGGACGCGACGAGGCGGTCCGTCGTGTGCCCCATGGCGCTGACGGTCACGCAGACCTTGGCGCCCTCCGCGACGGTGCGCTCGATGCGCTTGGCCACCTTGCGGATGCGCTCGACATCGCCCACGCTGGTGCCGCCGAACTTCTGGACGCGCAAGGGGAAAGGCGCCGGGCGGCGCTCGGGCGGTGCCTCCATGGCCGCGCAGCCTACCAAGTGCCACCGTTCGCCACGCGATGCGGCGGCGGAGCGCCCGGCGGTCCACCCGGCCGACCACCCGGCGGCCCGTCGGCGTCGCCGCTCCCCCCTGCTCGGCGAGCGGTGCGCGACGTCGACGGGGACGGGTCCGATGCCCCGAAGACCGCGTGGTAGAACGGCCTATGGACCTTCCCCTGCGCGTTGCCGTCGTCGGTGCCGGCCCCGCCGGCTTCTACGCCACCGAAGCGCTGCTGAAGCAGCGCGAGGACGTGCGCGTGGACGTGATCGACCGCCTACCCGCCCCCTTCGGGCTCGTGCGGTACGGCGTCGCCCCCGACCACCAGAAGATCAAGGCGGTCACGCGCGTGTTCGAACGCCTGCTCGACGACCCGCGGGTGCGCTTCCTGGGTGGGGTCGAGGTCGGTCGCGAGCTCTCGGCCGACGACCTCGCACGGCACTACCACGCGACCGTGCTGGCGTACGGCGCCGCCGGCGACCGGCGGCTGGGGATCCCGGGCGAGGACTTGCGCGGCAGCCTGTCCGCCACCGACTTCGTCGGTTGGTACAACGGGCACCCCGATCTGACCGACCTCGCACCGCCGCTCGACCGCGGGTGGGCGTACGTCGTCGGCGTCGGCAACGTCGCGGTGGACGTCGCCCGCCTGCTCGCGAAGACCCCCGCCGAGCTCGCGTCCTCGGACATCGCCAGCCACGCGGCGGCCGCGCTCGCCAGCTCGCACGTGACCGACATCGTCGTGCTCGGCCGCCGCGGACCGGCCGAGGCGAAGTGGACGACCAAGGAGCTGCGCGAGTTCGGCGAGCTCGAGGACGCCGACGTCATCGTGGACCCGGCCGAGATGGACATCATGCTCGCGAGCCGCGCGGCGATCGAGGACGACAAGGCCGCGCTGCGCAACCTCGAGGTCCTCGAAGGCTTCGCCTCGAGGCCGCTGGCCGGCAAGCGCCGGCGCGTCTACCTTCGCTTCCTCCGCTCCCCGCGCGCCATCGAGCCCGACGCCTCGGGCACCCGGGTCGGCGCGATCGTGCTGGAACGGAACAAGCTCGTCGAACGCCCGAACGGCGTGATCGGCGCCGACGGCACCGGCGTCTCCGAGCGCTTGCCGGCATCGCTGGTGCTTCGTTCGGTGGGGTACCGCGGGCGCGGCTTGCCCGACTTCCCGTTCGACGAGCGCAAGGCGATCGTGCCCAACCAGCGAGGCCGCGTGATCGGCGCCGACGGAGCCACGGTGCCGGGCGTCTACGTGGCCGGCTGGATCAAGCGCGGCCCCTCGGGCGTGATCGGCACGAACAAGCCCGACGCCGTCGAGACGGCCCAGTCCCTCCTCGAAGACCCGGCACGCACCATCGACCCGGACGACGCCCGCCCGGAGGCCGTCGACGCGCTGCTCCAAGGCCGCGGCGTCACCGTGCTGGACCGCGACGGCTGGCGCCGCATCGACGAGGCCGAGACGACGGCGGGCGCCGCCGAGGGACGCCCGCGCGTCAAGCTCGTCACCGTGCAGGAACTGCTCGACGCCGCCAAGACCCCGTAGCGGCCCTGGTCGCGAAGCGCGGCGGTCGCGAACCGCGGCGGTCGCGAAGCGACCGCAGAGCGCCGCAGGCGCAGGGGGGCGGAGCCCCCCGCGCCGTCGCGGCGCTAGACTTCGCCCAGATACGCCCGCTTCATCGCCTCGTTCGTCAGCAGCTCCTTGGCCGGCCCCGACAGCACCACCTCGCCGGTCTGCAGCACGTAGCCGCGGTCGGCGATCGAGAGCGCGACGTTGGCGTTCTGCTCGACGACGAACACGCTGATGCCGCGCTCGTTCACCTGCTTGATGATCTCGAAGATGCGCGCCACGAAGAGCGGCGCGAGGCCCATCGAGGGTTCGTCCATCAGGATCAGCTTGGGCCGACTCATCAGCGCGCGCCCCATCGCGAGCATCTGCTGCTCGCCGCCCGACATGGTGCCCCCCATCTGGTCGAGCCGCTCCGAGAGCCGCGGGAACAGCTC